>CAJONI010000020.1 GCA_905235995.1 uncultured Bacteroidales bacterium | reverse complement strand
TGCTGATGCTCGGTTCGCACAACATCCTCCACCCGGCCAACGGCGCGCCGATCACGGTACCGTCGCAGGACATGGTGCTCGGCCTCTACTACATCACCAAGGAACGTCCCGGCGCCAAGGGCGAGGGCATGAAGTTCTACGGTCCGGAAGAGGCCATCATCGCCAAGAACGAGGGCCGCGTGGAGTGGCAGACCAGGTGCCAGGTGCGCATCCCCGTCGACAAGACCGACCCTTCGAAGGGCTACAAGATGCAGGAGACCACCGTGGGCCGCATCCTCTTCAACCAGCTGGTCCCCGACGAGGTGCCCTACATCAACACCCTGCTCAAGAAGAAGTCGCTGCGTGACATCATCGGCCTGGTGCTCAAGTTCACGAGCATCGCCCGCACCGCACAGTTCCTCGACGACATCAAGAACCTCGGCTACCGCATGGCATTCGAGGGCGGCCTGTCGTTCAACCTGGGCGACGTGATCATCCCCGAAGAGAAGGCCGAACTCGTGGAAGACGGCTACCAGCAGATCGCCCAGTGGCAGAGCAGCTACGACATGGGTCTGATCACCAACAACGAGCGTTACAACCACGTCATCGATATCTGGACCACCGTCAACACGCAGCTCACCGGCATCGTGGAGCAGCGCATCAAGGAAGACAAGCAGGGCTTCAACCCAGTCTACATGATGCTGGACTCCGGCGCCCGTGGCTCGAAGGAGCAGATCCGTCAGCTCTGCGGCATGCGCGGCCTGATGGCCAAGCCGCAGAAATCCGGTTCCACCGGTGCTGACATCATCGAGAACCCGATCCTCGCCAACTTCAAGGAAGGCCTTAGCGTGCTGGAGTACTTCATCTCCACCCACGGCGCCCGTAAGGGTCTGGCCGACACCGCACTGAAGACTGCTGACGCTGGTTACCTGACCCGCCGTCTGGTCGACGTGTCGCACGACGTGATCATCAACGAGGAAGACTGCGGAACCCTCCGCGGCCTGGTGGCCACCGCCATCAAGAACAAGGACACGGTGGTCGAGAGCCTCGGCGAAAGGATCCTCGGCCGCACCTCGGTCCACGACATCTACAACCCGCTCACCGGCGAGAAGATCCTCAACGCCGGCGACCAGATCACCGAAGACCTGGCCGAGCTGATCGAGAGCCTGCCCATCGAGCAGGTGGAGATCCGTTCGGTGCTCACCTGCGAATCGAAGAAGGGCGTCTGCGCCAAATGCTACGGACGAAACCTGGCCACGGGCCGCATGGTGGAGAAGGGCGAGGTGGTCGGCGTCATCGCCGCACAGTCGATCGGCGAGCCTGGCACCCAGCTGACCCTGCGTACCTTCCACGTCGGTGGTACCGCCTCCAACGTGGCTTCCGAAAGCGAAATCGTGTCGAAGTATGAAGGCCGCCTCGAATTCGAGGAACTGCGCACCATCACCAAGACCGACGACAAGGGCAAGCACACCATCGTAGTGAGCCGCGCCACTGAAATGCGCATAGTCCACCCCGTGACCGACATCACCCTCGGCCAGTACAACATCCCCTACGGTTCGGAGCTCTTCAAGCAGGACGGCGAGAACGTCGTGCCGGGCGACCGGATCTGCAACTGGGATGCCTACAACGCCCTGACGATCACCGAAACGGCCGGTAAGGTCAAATACGACAACATGCTCGAAGGAGTGACCTTCCGCGACGAAGCCGCCGACGAATTCTCGCAGCACCGCGAGAAGGTGATCATCGAGGCCCGCGACAAGTCGAAGAACCCGAGCGTACGCATCCTCGACGAGGCAGGCAACGAACTCAAGCAGTACAACCTGCCTGTGGGCGCCCACGTCATGGTCGAAGACGGCCAGGCGGTCGGTATCGGCGACATCATCGTTAAGATTCCGAGGGCCATCGGCAAGTCGGGCGACATCACGGGCGGTCTGCCGCGCGTGACCGAGCTCTTTGAGGCCCGCAACCCGTCGAACCCGGCCGTAGTGTCGGAGATCAACGGCGAAGTGGTCATGGGCAAGAACCGCCGCGGTAACCGCGAGATCATCATCCGCTCCCGCAGCGGCGAGGAGAAACGCTACCTCGTGCCCCTGTCCAAGCAGATCCTCGTGCAGGAGAACGACTACGTGCGTGCCGGCATGCCGCTTTCCGACGGCGCCGTCTCCCCGAGCGACATCCTCGGCATCCTCGGCCCCATCAAGGTCCAGGAGTACATCGTCAACGAGATTCAGGAAGTCTACCGCATGCAGGGCGTGAAGATCAACGACAAGCACTTCGAGGTGATCGTACGCCAGATGATGCGCAAGGTCGAGATCGTGGATCCGGGCGACACCCGCTTCCTGCCTGAGCAGCTCGTGGACAAGCTCGAGTTCCTCGAGGAGAACGACAACATCTTCGACAAGAAGGTGGTGACCGACGCAGGCGGCTCCGAGCACCTGCATCCGGGCCAGATCGTCACCGTGCGCCAGCTCCGCGACGAGAACTCCGCCCTCAAGCGCGCAGACCTCCGTCCGGTCACGGCCCGCGACGCGATCCCCGCCACCTCCAACCAGGTGCTCCAGGGCATCACCCGCGCCGCTCTGCGTACCAACAGCTTCATGTCGGCGGCCTCCTTCCAGGAGACCACCAAGGTGCTCTCCGACGCCGCCATCCGCGGCAAGGTCGACACCCTTGAAGGCTTGAAGGAAAACGTGATCTGCGGACACCTGATTCCTGCGGGAACCGGCCAGAGGGAATTCGACGACCTGATCGTCGCCTCGCTGGACGACTACCAGAAGCTCACCGCTTCGCGCAAGAAACTCTAGAAGGCCATGGCAATCATCCGTTCACTGAGAGGGTTCACTCCCAAGATCGGAAAGAATTGCTTCATAGCTGAAAATGCTGTAATCATCGGCGATGTGACCATCGGCGATGATTGCAGCATTTGGTATGGAGTGGTTCTCCGTGGGGACGTCAACACCATCAAGATTGGCAACCGGGTCAACATCCAGGACAATGCCAGCGTCCACACTCTCTACCAGCGCAGCGTCACCGAGATCGGCGACGACGTGTCGGTGGGCCACAACGCCGTGGTTCACGGCGCGAAGGTGGGCAACAACGTGCTGGTGGGCATGGGCGCCATCCTGATGGACAACGCCGAAATCGCCGACGGCTCGATCATCGCGGCCGGTGCGGTGGTGCTCACAGGCGAGAAGCTCGAGCCCGGGGTATATGCGGGCGTCCCCGCCAAGAAGGTGAAGGATGGCTCCGAAGCCATCACGGCCGCCGCGCACAAGAATGCGCAGGGCTACATGATGTATAAGGACTGGTATAAATAGCTACATCTGAGACAGCCGTAGAAGGACGGAGATGTCCTCTGCTGACGAACAGAATTCAGTTGAGCCTTTCCCCTGGGAAGGCTCTTCTTTTTTGAGGAGCCGCATGGCCTGGCGGGCTACGGCGGGCGCGGGATTGACCACCGTGACGTAAGGCCCGGCGAGACGCTCTATTACTGGTTGCAGAAAAGGATAATGCGTGCATCCAAGAACTATGTGGTCGGCGCCTGCTTCGAGCATCGGGTCGATGCAGCGGTGCACCAGCCCCTCTACCTCAGGACCGTCCAGAACGCCCTTCTCCACGGTTTCCACGAGACCTTCGCCGACGTGTTCCACGACCTTCACTTCGCCCGAGAAACGGGCCAGGGTGCTGAGATACAGCTTCCCCTTGAAGGTGCCGGCAGTGGCAAGGACGCCCACGACGCCGCTGCGGCTGTGCAGGATCGCGGGCTTGATGGCCGGTTCCATCCCTACGAACGGGATTTCGTAGTGTGCCCGGAGATGGGTGATGGCGGCGGCCGTGGCCGTATTGCAGGCCACTACTATGAGTTTGCAACCTTTTTCAATAAAGAAATCCGTCACCGCGCAGGCGCGCTCCACGATGAAAGAGGGATCCTTGGGGCCGTAGGGGCAAAATGCGGCGTCGGAATAATACACATAATCCTCGTCAGGCATCAGACTGACAAGCTCCTTCCAGACGGACAATCCGCCCACCCCAGAATCATAGACTCCAATCACGTTTGCAAAGATAACAATTATTATCGTTGGTTACAGATTGAAATCTTTCGGGACAGGGAAAGAGGTCTGTAAAACCGGAAAAAGCGGATGGATAAGAGTTAAAGATAGGATAATTATTTGAAAAATCCAAATTTTTGATGAAAAACAAGGGAAAAACCGCAAAAAAGTCGTAACTTGCGCCGTGAATTGTTTTTCGTAAACGCAGTAATATAAAGCCACTAAACGCTTTATGTTTGAAACTGTAACGAAAACGCAGGGTAAAGAAAAAATTTAACTCAATTATTAACCTAAAATTTATCGTATGAAAAAACTGAGATTCGCAATGACGTGTCTCTCACTCGTGCTGTCGCTGGCGGCTTTCGCCCAGAACATCACGGTGAAAGGCGTCGTCACCGATGCCACCACGGGTGAAGGCGTGCCCTACGCCTCCATCCAGGTGAAGGGCACCGTGACCGGAACCTCCACGGACGCGGACGGTGCTTTCAGCTTCTCCGTGCCTTCACGCGCGACGCTGATCTTCAGCTCCATCGGCTACGTGACCCAGGAAGTCGCAGTGGAAGGACGCAACGTCATCAACGTACTTCTGGCCTCCGACTCCGAGTACCTGGAAGACGTGCTGGTCGTGGCCTACGGTACCGCCAAGAAGGAATCCTTCACCGGTTCTGCACAGACCATCAAGTCCGAACAGATTGAGAAGCGCACCGTAGCCAACGTGACCAAGGCACTCGACGGCATGGCCGCCGGTGTCCAGACCACTTCCGGTTCCGGACAGCCCGGTGCCGGCGCATCCGTGCGCATCCGCGGCTTCGGCTCCCTCAACGCCGATTCATCCCCGCTCTACGTTGTGGACGGCGTGCCTTACGACGGCAACATCAACGCTCTGAACCCCAACGATATCGAGTCGATGACCATCATCAAGGACGCCTCTGCCGGCGCGCTCTACGGCGCACGTGGTGCAAACGGCGTGGTGATCGTCACCACCAAGCACGGCACCGAAGGCGCAGCCCAGGTCTCCTTCAAGGGCAACTGGGGTATCGCCTCCCGCGCCATTCCGCGTTACGAGAGCCTGAACGCCTACCAGTGGACGGAAGACCTCTACTACATGGTCAAGAACAGCTACATGGCCGAAGGTTATCCCTTTGCAGTGGCCGGCCCGATGGCAGCCACCGACATGATGTCGGGCGGTAACAACGTCTTCGGCATCAATGAGGAATACAACCCCTTCACCGTCCCCGCGCAGCAGCTCTTCAACCATGAGACCGGCAAGATCGTCGACAACGCCCAACTCAAATGGGACGACGACTGGCTCGAGCTCTGCACCGCACCGGCTCCGCTCCGCCAGGAGTACCAGATGACCGTCCAGGGTGGTAACAAGGCCAATAAGTACATGTTCTCAGTCGGCTACCTCAGCGAGGAAGGTCTCGTGAAGTACACCAACTTCAAGCGCTTCTCCGGCCGTGCCAACGTGGAGAGCCAGATTACCGACTGGTTCAAGACCGGCCTGAACGCCAACTTCGCCCGCAACATCACCAATTCCACTACGCTGGGCACCAGCCAGTCTTCAAGCACGGCCTACAGCAACGTGTTCTACACCTGCCAGCTGATGGCCCCCATCTATCCCATGTATCTCCGCGATTCCAACGGCGACTACATCCTCGACGCCGATGGCGAGAAGCAGTATGACTGGGGTGAGGACCGTCCTTCCGGCGCTTCCGCCGGCTGGAACCCTCTGGCCAACCTGAAGGAAGACAAGTACGAAAGCGGCTCCGACAACGTGAGCGGCCGTACCTTCGTCGAATTCGGCGGCCTGAAGCATGGCGCCCTCCAGGGCCTCAAGCTCGCCGTGAACTTCGGCTTCGACCTGGTCTCTGCCAAATCCAAGACCTACTACAACCCGTATTTCGGAAACGCCGTTTCCAAGAACGGTCTCGCCCAGATAGCCGACGGCCGTACCTTCAGCTACACTTTCAACCAGCTTCTGACCTGGGACCGCAAGTTCGGTGACTTCCATGTCGACATCCTTGCCGGTCACGAGGCATACGCTTACAACTACCAGTACCTGATGGGTTACAAGAGCGGTTATCCGTTCGGCAATATGTACGAGCTGGCTCCCGCCACCACGGTGGAAGACACGAACTCCTACACCAACAACTACCGCGTGGAGTCGTATCTTTCCCGCGTGAACCTCGACTTCGCTGACAAATACTATATTTCCGGTTCCTACCGCCGCGACGGTTCCTCGCGCTTCCACAAGGATTCCCGCTGGGGTAACTTCTGGAGCGTCGGCGCATCATGGCGCATCTCCCAGGAAGCGTTCATGAGAGACGTCAACTGGATCAACAACCTGACCCTCAAGGCTTCCTATGGTGTACAGGGTAACGACAACCTCGGCAGCCTCTATGCATGGCAGGCCTTCTACAGCCTGAGCTATCCTAACGGAGCCAACCCCGGCGCCGTGGTAACCTCGCTGGAGAGCAAGGAACTGAAGTGGGAAAAGAACGAGAACCTGAACGTCGGTATCGAAGCCCGTCTGTTCAACCGTCTCTCCGCCACCATCGAGTACTACAACCGCTACACCAAGGACATGCTCATGAGCTACCCGATGGCAGTCTCGCTGGGCTTCAGCGGCTACGACAAGAACATAGGCAACATGCAGAACAGCGGCGTCGAGATCAGCCTCACCGCCGACATCATCGCCAAACAGCGCGCCCACTGGTCCATGACCTGGATGGGTTCCACCGTCAAGAACAAGGTACTGCACCTTGCCGACAAGCCTGAGATCATCTCCGGCAACTACATCATCAAGGAAGGCGAGACCCTCAACTCCTTCTATCTTCCCGAGAGCGCCGGCGTCGACCCGGCCACGGGTTCCAAGCTCTACTGGGTCTGGGATACCGACGAAGACGGCAACCCCGGCGAGAAATACATCACCGACAGCTATCAGAAGGCCCTGACCTGCAAGCGGGTCTGCGGCAGCCGTATCCCCGCCCTCTACGGTTCCTGGTCGAACAACGTGCAGATCGGCGACTTCGACTTCTCGCTGATGACCACCTACTCCATCGGCGGCAAGATCAACGACGGCGTCTATCGCACCATGCTTTACAGCACCTACATCGGCGAGGCCGGCCACATCGACCGTCTCGCAGCCTGGAAGCAGCCCGGCGACATCACCTCGATTCCGAGGATCGACCTGCTCGGCAGCTACCAGGTGGCCCTTACCGACGATGAACTCTTCGATGCCTCCTACTTCGCCATCAAGAACATCTCCGTAGGTTACACGCTTCCTTCCAAGGCTCTCAAGGCAATGCACATGAAGTCGCTCCGCATCTCGGTGTCGGCCGACAACCTCTACCTGTTCTCCGCCCTGAAGGGTCTCGACCCGCAGTACAACTTCTCCGGTGGTACCGGTTACTCCTACACTCCGACCCGGACCGTTTCCCTCGGCCTGGACATTAACTTCTAATCGAAAGGAATCATGAAAAAGATATTTGCCATCATTTCGGTAATGTCGCTGCTGGTATTCTCCGGCTGCAGCAAGGACTTCCTCGATACCGACCCGACCGACCGCGTTTCCGGTACGGCCATCTTCTCGAGTCCCGAAAATGCCATGACTGCCGTCAACGGTCTTATCCGACTGCTTTACGTCGGTGGCTGGGGCTCCAGCTGGGGCGCTGAGAACGGCGGACTTCCCGCCTATATCCTGGTGCAGGACATCAAGGGTGAAGACCACCCCATGGACGGCTCCGGTTCTGGCTGGTTCTACTACGACTACGCTTACGACACCTTCGGCGACTGGACAAACGACGCCGGCCACCAGTACCAGATGTGGAACTTCTTCTACACCCTGATTTCGAACGCCAACTACATCCTGGCCAACGAAGATATGGAAGGTGACGAAAACTACAAGCACTATGTACTCGGTCAGGCTTACGCCCTGCGCTCCTTCTGCTACATGTGGCTGGTCCAGACCTACCAGCAGAACGGCGCCATCCACGGCACCAGCCTCCCCGGCGTCCCCATCTATACCGAGCCCACCGTGGCAGGTTCCGAGGGTAAGGGTCGCGGCACCGTCAAGGACGTGTACGACCAGGCCAACTCCGATATCGACGCGGCCATCAGCCATCTCAGCCAGAGCTCTCTGGGACAGCAGCACAAGAGCCACGTCAGCCTCGCAGCCGCTTACGGCCTGAAGGCCCGCCACGCCCTCGTGCAGCACGACTACACCGCCGCCCTTGCTGCAGCCAAGCAGGCCATGCAGGGCCAGCAGCTCGGCAAGTGGGAGGACATCAAGGTCGTCAACGACATCAACAAGCGCAACGTTATGTGGGGCCTCGCCATCCAGACCGACCAGGCCATGGGCAACTACGACATCTACAACCACATGGACGCCGACTGCAAATCCACCTATTCCAAGGCCCGTCACCTCATCGGCAACTGGCTCTACGACCAGATTCCCGACACCGACGTGCGTAAGGACTGGTGGACCGCTCCGCTTCCTTCAGAAGAATGGGGCACCGCCGGTACCGAAAACGGTTCCAGGCGCTCCTGGTGCCAGAAGAAGCTGGTCTACATCGACGCCACTGCGTCGACCGGCGACCACATCCTGATGCGTACCGAGGAAATGTACCTGATCGCCGCCGAGGCCGCATGCGAACTTGGCCAGTACAGCGAAGCCCGCGACTACGTGAAGGCCGTCGGTGAACTCCGCGATTCCGAATACGCTTCCCGCCTGGCTTCCAAGCAGGACAACAAGGAACTGAACTCCAATACGCTCGCAACCCCCCGCACCCTCATGGACGAGATCTTCTTCCAGCGCCGTGTAGAGCTCTGGAGCGAGACTCCCCGCCTGTTCGACCTGCAGCGCCGTGGTCTTTGCTTCGACCGCGCATGGGACGGCAACAACCACCGCGCCACCTGCTCGGCCTACACCAGCATCCCCGGTTCCGCCAACTTCATCCTCTGGATTCCCCAGTCCGAGTTCGACGGCAACGAGAACATGAGCGCCGAATCCGACCAGAACCCTAAGCAGGGCAGAGGCCTTTAATCCCTAAAATGTAAAAGACCATGAAAAAATATTTTGTCATTCTCCTGGCCTTGTTCGCGATTGCGATCTCCAGCTCCTGCGAGCGGGAAGAAGTGATCTACTTCCCTGACAACGCCTGTGTATCCTTCCCGAGCGACGTGTCCATTATTGAAATGGTTGCAGCCGACGGAAACAAGATCACCGTCGAACTCTGGCGTGGCAACACCAATGGTTCCGTTTCGGTTCCCGTGACCGTAACCGGCGGCGAGGGTATATTCACCCCTTCCAAGACCAGCTTCGACTTCGTGGACGGACAGTCGATCGCCACCATCGACCTGAACTATCCTGACATCAACGACTTTGGCGGTGAAACCTACAAGATCACCGTCTCCCTGTCGGATGAGAGCATGGTTTCCCCTTCCGGCTACGAGGCCGTCACTATCTCTGCCCAGCGCAAGCTTACGCGCAAGTTCCTGGGTACCGGCATCTACTACTCCGACTGGTATGAGGAAGAGTGGGAGCAGGATCTCTACACCACCGAAGAGGCACCCGACCTGTATATCCTGCCCAATTGCTGGGTCACCGGAACGGACTTCACGTTCAACATGGTCAACGGAACTCCGGTATGGCCCAACCCGTTCTTCTCCGGCTACGTGCACAGCACCTACGGCCAGGTGTTCATCTATCATGATGGCTGCTACATCGAAGACGGTGTGATGTACCTGCCTGTCACCGGTTACCGCGTGAGCGCCGGCAGCTTCGGCAGCGGCATGGAGTACTTCGTGCTTCCTGACGGTGTGGTACTCCGGTAGAAAGTATTGTTGATTGAAAAGGCGGGGCGGTCATTCGACCACCCCGCTTTTTTTCGTACCTTTGCCTGCGTCATGAAATACAGGCTCATCTGTTTCCTTTGGTTGATTCTTCCCGCGGCTGCCTGCATGCAGGAGACGCCCGTGAATGTTACAGATACGGATGTTTCAGCACAGGAAACTGCTGGCTACGAGGCGGGCATGGTCCGCGTGTATGTCGACGAAAATCTCGCCGCAAGCCTGGAAGCGGAAGCAGTTTCCGGACCGGCCACCAAGGCCGTATCAGGACTGGGAGAAGTCCGCATGGAGCGCACCTTCCCCCATGCAGGACGCTTCGAGGCCCGTACCCGGAAAGCAGGCCTGCACCGCTGGTACGACGTATGGTTCGACGACTCCACCCCCCTCACCAAGGCCGGAGAATCTCTGGAAAGGCTCCCGGGCATAGAGGAAGTGGAATTCAGGCCCCGGACGGTCAAGAACTTCACCGACCTGGCCTGGCAGTTCCAGCCCGTCCCTGGCCTCAGGGCGGACTCCAGCGCCGAAATGCCTTTCAATGACCCTCGCTTTGCCGAGCAATGGAACCTGTTTAACGACGGTTCGCTGCGCTATTCGGTCGCAGGCTGCGACGTAAACGCCGTCCCGGCATGGAACAAGTATTCTACCGGAAACCCGGAGGTGATCGTCTCGGTGGTCGACGGCGGCATCGACTTCTCACACGAAGACCTCGCCGCCAACATGTGGACCGATCCTTCGCATCCTGAATCTGCCATCTACGGCTACAATTTCTTCGATAACACCTCCGCGATCAGCGCCACCAGCCACGGCACGCACGTGGGCGGCATCATCGCCGCCCTCAACAACAACGGCAAGGGCGTCTGCGGCATAGCCGGCGGAAATGCGGAAGCCGGACTGCCGGGAGTAAGGCTCATGTCGTGCCAGATATTCAAGGAAGGCATAAAAGAAGGCGCCAGCGGCGCCAGGGCCATCAAATGGGGTGCGGACCACGGGGCGGTCATCTCGCAGAACAGCTGGGGTTACGACGAGATCGGCTATATTCCCCGTTCGGACATGGAGGCCATCGACTATTTCAACACCTACGCCGGCTACGACGAGAACGGGGTGCAGGTGGGTCCCATGGCCGGCGGCCTGGTAATCTTTGCTGCTGGCAACGAAGATTGCGACTACGGCTCTCCCAGCGCCTACGAGGGGGCTTTGTCGGTCTCTTCGCTGGGCCCTGACTTCCGGCGCGCCTACTATTCAAACTACGGCGACTGGGTCGACATTGCGGCTCCGGGCGGAGACAACCGCAAGATCAATATACTCAGCACTCTTCCAGGCAACAGCTACGGCCTCATGCAGGGCACCTCCATGGCCTGCCCGCACGTTTCGGGAGTGGCCGCCCTCATAGTTTCGCAATTGGGCGGACCGGGATTCACGCGCATAATGCTATGGAACCGGCTCGTCAACACCACCAGCGACATCTCTCCCTGGAACACCGAATACGCACTCGGTTCCGGCCTGGTCGACGCATTCGCGGCCATTGATGCGTCCGGCGGTTCAGCCCCCGGGGCAGTGACGGATTTCCAGGCGGAACTATTCAAGTCCGACAAGGTGTCGTTCTCGCTCACCCTCACCCGCAACCGGGAGGGCGAACTTGCGTCCGGATGCATGGTATACTTCAGCCACGAGCCCATCACCGACCCGACCAGGATGACAGGCAAATTGTTCATGGCTGACACTGTTTCCAGCGGCACGCTGAATGGCGTCATCTCAGGGCTTGACTTCGAATCGACTTACTACCTGGCCTGCGAAGCCTTCGACCGGGTGGGCAAGCGCTCCGCCCTGTCGAATCAGGTGTGCGTCGAGACCGGGCCCAACCATCCGCCCGTGATCCGCGCCCTGGATTCCTGTTCCCTGACACTCAAGGCCCATGAGACAGGATCGATCGAGGCCGTATGCACCGACGAAGACGACCACACCATCTACGCCTGGCTGCGGGCCGCATCGGCTGCAGATACGCTCCTGTTCCTCGACGACAGTACCGTGCGCATAGAAATCCGTGCAATCCGGGCCAGGGCAGGAAGTTATGCTTCCCGCCTTCACGTTGCCGACGAATACGATGCGGAAACAGTTCTCCATTATTCATACACGATTCTTCCCAACCATGCCCCCGTGGTTGTCAAGGAGGTGGAAGACATGGTGTTCGGTGTAATCGGGGAAACCAACATGATTGACCTGCGCTCCCTGTTCGAAGACCCGGACGGCGAAACGCTCACATATTCCGTATATTCCTCTGAAAATCCTGCCCTGTCGGCGCGTATGAACGACGGAAAGCTCTTCCTCTCATCCATCAAGTACGGCTATACCGGCATCAAGCTGACGGCGACCGACGCCCTGGGCGAGACGGCCTCACTCTCATTCCGGACGCTTTCCCGCGACGGAAGCAAGCCCGTGGACATCTACCCCACTACGGTAACCGACGGGAAGCTGTATTTCCGCACTTCGGAAGAAACCGGACTGGACGTCCGGGTAATCTCTGAAACCGGCACCGCCGTCATCACGGTAAGTTGCCAGTCCTCACCGTTCAGTCCCGCCGTCCTCGACATGTCCCAGCTCGCCGCCGGGCTCTACACGCTGGAGGTGGATTACGGAGGGCAGAAGACCGTCCAGACCGTTACGAAGCTATGAGAAGTCCTGCAATACGCATTATCGCGGCCTGTCTGTCTCTCCTGGCTGTCTCCACAATAGCCAGATCACAGTCTTTCAGCACCTTCCAGCTCTCGGGACGTGCCGACAGGCTGGCCATGGGCGACCTTTCGTTCCTCCGGCCGGAGCTTGGGATGCAGAGGGTCGAGGCTGAAGTGAACTATGGTCGCTGGCTGCCCGGCGTAATGGCCTGCAGCATGCTCCAGGCAGGGGCATTTGCCTCCACTGGCGACAATTTCGGTATCCGCGTGGACTATCGCCACAACTTCTTCCCTGAGTTCAGCGGTTTCGACAGCGACGGCAACCCCTATGATCCGGGCAAGACTTCTGAGCAGAGGATCCTTGCAGGCGTGTCTTTTGCCGTCGGTGAAGGCCTGCAGTTCGACCTGAACGGTAAATATCTCATGGGCGTCCTCGCCGGGGAAAAGGGATTTGCCGTTGCAGGCGACCTGGCCTTCCGCTATTCGCGGGGGGCATGGACTTTCGGAATAAAGGGATCTGACATAGGGAGCAAATACAGCTTCGGGGAGTCGGCATGGTCACTGCCTGCGCGAGTGGAAGCCGGGGGCTCCTACGGGCTTGTTTTCGCGGAAAAACACGGTCTGACGCTGGGCGCTGACGCCGGGTACATTTTCCCGCAGGGCTACCGGGCATTCACTGCGGCCGCTGGCGCCGAATATTCCTTCAACAGGATGATTTTCGCGCGCGCCGGCTACCGCTACGCCACTTCCGTCGCCCCCCGCTTCGCTTCCTTCGGCCTCGGCCTCACCCTCAAAGGCTTCTCCCTCGACGCCACCCTCCTCCTCCTCCCCACCGGTCTCTCCTGGACCGCCGGTTTACGTTTCTCCTTATAAAACGAGACCCCGGGACAAGCCCGGGGTGACGTAAAACATGAGCGTGGCTAAACCCAGAGCCGCGAAGCTCGCAATCTTTAGATTATACCCTGCTCAAGCATCGCGGTGGCGACTTTCATGAAGCCGGCGATGTTGGCGCCCTTCACGTAGTCAACCGAACCGTCAGGCTGCGTGCCGTATTTTACGCAAGCCTCGTGGATCGAGTCCATGATGAAATGAAGCTTCTCGTCCACTTCCTTGCCGCTCCAGCTGATGTGCGAAGCATTCTGCGTCATCTCCAGACCAGAGGTAGCCACACCACCGGCGTTTACAGCCTTGCCCGGGGCAAAGAGAACGCCATTGTGCTGGAAGTAGTGGATGGCACCAGGCTGGCAACCCATGTTCGAGACCTCGCAGCAGCACCAGGTGCCGTTCGCCTTGAGTTCCTTCGCATCGTCTTCCGAAAGCTCGTTCTGGAAAGCGCAGGGAAGCGCGATGTCGCACTTCACGCTCCAGGCCTTCTTGCCAGCAGTGAACTTCGCCTTGCCAGGGAACTTGTCGGCCATGTCCTGCACCTTGTTGCGGTTGGAAGCACGCATCTCGAGCATGTAGTCGATCATCTCGTCGGTGATGCCGTCAGGAATCTCGCACACACCGTCGGGACCGGAGATCGCAACCACCTTCGCGCCCAGCTCCTTGGCCTTGGTGGCAGCACCCCAGGCCACGTTGCCGAAGCCCGAGAGAGCCACGGTGCAGCCCTTGATGTCCTTGCCGGCCTTGTGCAGCAGGTTCTGGGTGAAGTAGAGGGCACCGAAGCCGGTCGCCTCCGGACGGAGGATCGAGCCGCCCCAAGTAGCGCCCTTGCCGGTCAGCACACCGGTGTTGTACTCACGGGCGAGCTTCTTGTACATGCCGTAGAGATAGCCGATTTCGCGACCGCCCACGCCGACGTCACCCGCAGGGACGTCCTGGTCGGGGCCGATGCACTGCCAGAGTTCCATCATGAAAGCCTGGCAGAAACGCATGATCTCGTCGTTGCTCTTGCCCACCGGGTCGAAGTCGGAACCGCCCTTGGCACCGCCCATGGGCAGGGTGGTCAGGGCATTCTTGAACGTCTGTTCGAAGCCCAGGAACTTGAGCATCGAAGGCGTGACGGCCTTGTGGAAGCGGAGACCGCCCTTGTAGGGGCCGATCGCGCTGTTGAACTGGATACGGTAACCGAGGTTGGTCTGGACCTTGCCTGCGTCGTCGACCCAGGTCACGCGGAACGTGAAGATGCGGTCGGGCTCGACCATACGCTCGACGATCTGTGCCTGTTCGAACTCGGGATGCTGATTGTACACTTCCTCGATGGAGTCGAGGACCTCGCGGACGGCCTGGAGATATTCGCTCTCGCCGGGATGCTTCCGCTCGAGGTTTGCCATGATTTCAGCTACTTTCATACTGATTATGGGATAAATTGGTGAAACTGTAGGTTGTTTTTGGAATTGTCGGTCGTTATTCCACCTTCCAGGTGGCGCCGCTGTGGAGCAGCTCGTCCATGCAGGTGATCGGAGAAGATTCCTTCACCTGGAGCAGCTGGTCGCGGACGCGGTCGTCGTAGGTAGGTTCTGCGACCTGCCTGATGACGCCCAGGGCCACCGGATAGTCGGGATACTTCATGTTGATGAGCTGGTTCTGGATAGCGGGATCCTCGGCGTGGGCGTCATGGACAAGGAGTTTGTCGACGGTCACGCCGTCTTCCCCTATCCTGACCACCTTGATCTTGCCGTGTTCCAGCATCAGGCCCTTGTCCTTGTCCTTGCCAAAGACCATTGGTTCGCCGTGGCGAAGGATGATGGTGCGGTCGGCACGGAAGGCACGGTCGGAGATCGCGTTGTGGGCTCCGTCGTTGAATATCACGCAATTGGTCAGCATCTCGCAAACCGAGCAGCCGTCATGCGCGGCGGCCGCCACGAAAATCTCCTGGTTCAGCGCCAGCTCGCTGTCGAGGCTGCGGGCGAAGAAGGTTCCGCGGGCGCCCAGCACGAGCGAGCCAGGGGTGAAGGGATTCTCCACCGTGCCGTAGGGCGAGGTCTTGGTGATCTGCCCGAGGCGCGAGGTCGGGGAATACTGTCCCTTGGTCAGGCCGTAGATCTGGTTGTTGAACAGGATGATGTTGATGTCGATGTTGCGGCGGATGGCGTGGATGAAATGGTTGCCGCCGATCGCCAGGGCGTCTCCGTCGCCGCAGGCCTGCCAAACGCTGAGTTCAGGATTGGCGACCTTCACGCCCGTGGAGATGGCCGTGGCGCGGCCGTGGATGCTGTGGAAACCGAAGGTGTCCATGTAGTACGGGAGGCGCGAAGAGCAGCCGATGCCCGAAATGAAGACCAGGCGTTCCTTGCTGTAACCGCGCTGCTCGCATACCACGGGCAGGGCCCTGTGGATGGCTGCGAGTACGGCGTGGTCGCCGCAGCCCGGGCACCAGCGCACTTCCTGGTTGCTCTTGAAGTCTTGGGGTGTGTATGCCATGATGGAACCTCCTCTATTAGATTGCGCTGACAGCGTCCACGATCTCCTTCACGATGAAGGGCTGACCCTGGACCTTGTTGTACTGCAGATAGCTGAACTGCGGAAGCTTGGCGCGCAGATAGTCGGCGAACTGGCCGCTGTTGAGCTCGCACACTATGATCTTCTTGTAGCGGGCGAAGATGTCAGCCGTGTTCTTCGGCAGCGGGTTGATGAAGTCGAAGTGGCAGAGGGCCACGCTGCGACCGGCGTCCTGCAGTTCGTGCAGGGCGGTGTAGAGGTGGCCGAAAGTGCCGCCCCAGCCCACAATCAGCACGTCGGCCTCTTCGGGGCCGAAGACTTTCTGCTCGGGCAGGTAATTTGCCAGGCGGGCCACTTTCTCGGCGCGCTCGGCTACCATCCTGGCATGGTTCTCAGGGTCGGAGGAGATTACGCCGGCCGTGTTTTTCTCCAGGCCGCCGACGCGGTGTTCCAGACCAGCCTTGCCGGGGAAGGCCCACTTGCGGGCGAAGGATTCGGGATCGCGCTCGAAAGGCTTGAAGGCGTCTTCACTTTTGTCGATGATGGGCGGCTTGATGGCCGGATAGTCCTTCATCAAAGGGATCTTCCAGGGTTCGCTGCCGTTGCCGAGGAAACCTTCGGTCAGCAGGATGACGGGCATCATGTGCTCCATGGCGAACTTGCCGGCATAGAAAGCCGCGTCGAAACAATGGCTCGGCGAGTGGGCAGCCACGATTGCTATGGGGCATTCACCGTTGCGGCCGTAGAGCGCCTGTGCGAGGTCGGTCTGCTCGGTCTTGGTGGGGATGCCGGTGGAGGGGCCACCGCGCTGCACGTCGACCACCACGAGCGGAAGCTCGGTGATCATGGCCAGGCCGAGTGCTTCGCTCTTGAGCGAGAGTCCGGGGCCAGAGGTCGTGGTGACGGCGAAATTGCCTGCGTAGGCGGCGCCGATTGCCGTGCAGATGCCGGCGATTTCGTCCTCAGCCTGCAGAGTCTTGACACCCAGATTCTTATGGATGGCAAGTTCTTCCAGGATGGCCGTCGCGGGAGTGATGGGATACGAGCCGCAGAACAGGGGACGTCCGCTCTTCTCGGAGGCGGCGATCAGGCCCCAGGCCGTGGCCTGGTTGCCGCTGATGTTGCGGTACTCGCCCTTCTCCTGCCTGGCGGGCTTCACCGTATAGGTGTTCGCGATGGCCTGGATGTTGGCCGCGTAGTTGAAACCGTCGAAGAGCACCTTCTTGTTGGGAGCGATGAGGCCGGGCTTCTTCTTGAATTTCTTCTCAAGATACGCGTTGGTGTAGTCCAGGGGGCGGTTGAAGAGATAGAAGCACATGCCCAGGGTGAACATGTTCTTGCAGCGGACAATGGACTTCTGGTCCATGCCGCTGTCCTTGAGGCTCTCCTTGGTCAGCGTGGTGATGGGTGAAACGATGATATTACGGTCCTCTATCCGGAGTTCCGTGATCGGGTCGAGGGTCGCATAGCCCGCCCTCTTGATGAGGGCCTCATCGAAGGTGTCGGCGTCGATGATGATGGTTGCAGTAGGCTTCGCCCACTTCGCATTGGCGTGAAGGGCGGCAGGGTTCATCGCCACCAGCACATCGCAAAAATCTCCGGGCGTTGAAACCTCGTTGCTTCCGAAATGGACCTGGAAGCCGGAGACGCCGGAGACAGTGCCTTGCGGGGCGCGAATTTCTGCCGGATAATCGGGGAACGTTGAAATCTCGTTGCCATATAAAGCCGAGGCATCAGCGAACAGGGTACCTGTAAGCTGCATGCCATCGCCCGAATCTCCGCAAAACCTAATTACAACATCCTGGGTGTCAATAACTTTATGTTGCATAGGTGAGTAGGGTTGGTAATTCTCTGCTATTGGGCGCCGCCGGGTAGCTGGGTGGGAGCCACCTTTTCGGCGGGAATGCCGAGCTCTTTCTTGGCAAGAGGAAGCAGGTCGAGGCTCACTGCGTCATCGTAGTAGATGAGCGAGCCGGCCGACAGGTCGAATACATAGACCAGATTGTTGGCCTTGGCCACCTTGGTCAAGGCGTTCTGGGCCTTCTCCACTACGGGAGCCATCAGGGTCTGCTGCATCTGCGCCATGTCCTGCTGGGCGGTCTGCTGGAACTGCTGCATGCGCTGGCCAAGTTCCTGGAGTTCGCGCTCCTTGGTCTCGATGACCACGGGGGCCCACTCGTTGCGTTTACGCTGATATTCGTTCACCTTGTTGTTGTACTCGGTCTCCATGCCCTGCAGCGTCTCCACAAGGTCGTCCTGGTAGGCCTGCAGCTTCACGATAGCGGAATCCCGCTCGCTCATCAGGCTGATCAGCTCATTGGTGTTGATGTGGCCGAACTTCAGGTTCTGTGCCTGGGAAAAGGCGCCGAAGCAGAGTACACAGGAAACGATAAGAACAATCTTTTTCATTGTTGTCTGGATTATAAATAGGAATTATTGTTTGTTTTCTTGGTAACGCACTATGACGAACTGGGTAAGGTCGTGGGCTTCGTTCTTGTAGACTATGCCCTGGATCGCGGCGACATCGAGGACGAGGTCGTAGCCGCCCATCTTCGCGACGTCGGCTATGGCCCGCTCGACGTCCCTGCGAATGGGACCCAGCAACTCTTCGGCCTTCTTGGCCATGATGCCGTCTTCGCCGAAATAAATCTTCTGTTTCTCCTGGGCCACGCGCTCCTTGGAGATGATCTCGTCCTCGGCGCGCTTGCGCTGTGCGGCGGACATCGTCGCGCGGGAAGCCTGGTATTCTTCGTAGAGCGACGCAATCTTGCCCATCTCGGTCTCGATGGTCGCCTTGTATTTGTCGCTCAGGGCGGTGAGCTGGTTCTGAGCAGCCACGTAGGCCGGAATCTCGGCCAGGATCTCCTCGGTGTTGACGTATCCTGTCTTCTGTGCATGGAGCGAGCCCACGGCAAGGATGAGGAGCGCGACAGGTACGGCAAGGATCTTCTTCATGACGTATCGCTGTTTAGAATTGTTGACCTATCAGGAAATGGAAATGGCTCTTGTCTTTTTCGGGATCGTTGTCGAAGCCATAGCCCCAGTCGATGCCCAGCAGACCTACCACCGGCAGGAAGACACGGAGTCCGACGCCTGCGGAGCGCTTCATCTGGAACGGATTGAAGTCGGTGATCTTCGACCAGCTGTTACCTCCTTCCAGGAATACCAGGGCGAAGATGGTGGAGCTTGGCTGCATGATGATGGGGTAGCGGAGTTCCACCGTGAACTTGTCGTACACGTTGCCGGCATAGGCGCCGTTGATGTAGGGCGTCAGGGAATAGTTGTCGTAGCCGCGCAGGCCGATCACCTCGTTGCCGTAGGTGTTGTAGCCCGACATACCGTCGCCGCCGACTATGAAGCCTTCGAAGGGAGAGTAGCCCCAGCGCTTGTTGAAGTAGCCGAGATAGCCGAACTGGGCGCGGGTCATCAGGACCAGGTCGCCTACCAGGGGTGTGTAGAGGGCGCCCTTGAAGGTCCATTTGTGGTACTCGATCCAGCGGTAGTGGTCCTGGACCGACTGGGAAGAGTAGTCGATGTCCTGCCAGTTTTTCTTCATCATCGACCACGGAGGAGTGATCTGCAGGCCGAGGGAGAAGTCGGAGCCGCGGCGCGGGTAAATCGTCTGGTCGGTGGAATTGCGCGACAGGTTGATCGAATAACTGATGTTGTGCGACTTGCCGGTAGAGTAGATGAAGTAGTAGTTCCAGTCCTGGAGATTGTACGACTGCCAGTTGAGGGAGTTGTAGAGCACGAAGTAGTTGTCGGGCCACTTCAGCCTGGTGCCAAGGCCGATGGCCGCGCCGTAGACCTCCATGAACTGGTCGTCGTTGAGCACCTGGTAGTAATAGGTGCTGTAGGAGTTGGTCTGGCGGGTGAAGTAGGCCGAGACGTTGAGCGAGGTCGGCTTCTTGCCCGTGAGCCAGGGCTCCACGAAGTTGGCCGTGAAGGCCGTATAGTAGGAACCGTTGGTCTGGAAGCGCAGGGAGAGGGTCTGTGCGTCTCCCAGGGGAACGGGCCGCCATGCTTCCTTGCGGAAAAAGTTCGAGGTCGAGAAGTTGTTGAAACTCACGCCCACGGTGCCAACGAACATCTTGTTACCCCAGCCGCCGGAGAGCTCCAGCTGGCTGTTGGCCTTCTCCTGTACATTGTAGGAGATATCGACAGTGTTGCTTATCGAGTTGGGAATCAGCGTGTAACCCTTGGTAGGGTCGGTTGCGTATTCGGGGTCGAAATGCCCCATCGAGGAAATCTCACGTATGCTCCGCTCAAAGTCGGTCTGGCGGAAAAGGTAGCCCGGACGGGTGAAGACTGCGCGGCGCACCACCTTCTCGTTGGTGATGGTGTTGCCGTTGACTATGATGTTGTTGAACGTGGCGGGCTTGCCTTCGACTATGCGCATCTCCACGTCGACCGAGTCGCCGTCGATGTTGAGCTCGACCGGGGTGACGTTGAAGAAGAGGAAACCGTTGTCGCTGTAAAGCTTGCGTATGGAGGCGTCGCCCTCCTTCTCGCCGGAGAAGAGGCGCTTCTCCATGGTCACCACATCGTAGACGTCGCCTTTCTTGATCTTCAGGACGCTGTTGAGCTGGTCTTCGGTATATTCAGAGTTTCCGGTCCATGTGATGTCGCGGAAGTAATATTTCTTGCCCTTGTCGATGACGAAATGTATGCCCAGCCTTCCGTCATCCTCGTAGCGGAACATCGAGTCGCGCACGATCTTGGCGTCGCGGTAGCCAGCCTCGTTGAAGACCTCGAGCAGCTTTTCCTTGTCGCCGGGATATTCGCTCTCCTGGAACTTCTTGGACGAGAAGAGGTTGTACCACTTGGAGTCCTTGGTCTTCTTCATCGCCCTGTCGAGCTTGAACTTCTTGATCTCGTCGTTGCCTTCGTAGGTGATGGTCTTGACCTTGAGTTTCTTGCCCTTATGTACGTCGAAGGTCACGCGGACCGCGTTGCGTATCACCGAGTCCCGGGCTACTTCGACGTCCACGTCAACGTCGGCGAAGCCCTTTTCCTTGAAATATTCCTTGATCGTCTTGATCGAGGAGGCCTTCACATATTCGGAGAGGGGTGCTGCGCGGCGGAGGTTGAGCTTTTCCTTGAGATCGTCGCGCTCGCTGTTCTTCACGCCGCGGTAGTTCCACGAGATCACGCGGGGACGCTCCTGGATGTCAAGGCGGAACCACGCGGTGTCACGGGTGGAGTTGAGCGAATCGACATAGAAACCTATGGTGGAGGCTGCGCCCTGGAGCCAGATACGCTTGACGGCGGCGGAGACGTCGTCGCCGGGGACCGTCACCGTATCGCCGGGACGTATGCCAAGGACAGAAAGCAGCTGGTTTTCACCCAGATATTTAATCCCGGAGACACGGACGCCACCTACGACGTATGTCTTGGGATTGTTGTAGTCCACCTCCACGGATGAATTTGAAGGCTCCTGCGCCAGGGCCGGACAGACGGTCAGACACAGCAGGCTTGCCAACAGCACAGAAAAAATCCTATTCATCGGTTTTCTTTCGTACAAGGCGACAAAGTTACACAAATTTTCGACTTATTTAACCTTACCGTATCTTCTTTCCCTCTGCTTGTAACTCTCGATCGCCAGGTCCAAGTCTTTTTTGCGAAAATCAGGCCAAAGTACCGGTGTGAAGTAGAACTCCGTATAGGCGCACTGCCAGAGCATGTAGTTGCTGATGCGCAGTTCACCGCTCGTGCGGATGAGCAGGTCGGGGTCGGGGATTCCTGCAGTGGCCAGATAATCGGAGAAGCCTTCCTCATCGAGCGGCAGTTCACGGCCTTCGGCCAGGCAATCCGCGGCATAGCGCTTCGTGGCCTGGAGCAGGTCCCACTTGCCGCTGTAGCTGAGCATGAGGATTAGAGTCATGCCCGTGTTGGCGGCAGTCTCATCTTCCACCATCTTTATGATGCCCTGCAATTCCTTGGACAGGCGTGAGAGGTTGCCTATCACCCGGAAGCGGATGTGGTTCTTCCGGAAAGTCTCACGCTCGTCCAGGACCGTCCTGCGCATGAGCTCCATCAAGCCATGGACCTCATCGGCGGGGCGGTTCCAGTTCTCCTCCGAGAAGGCATAGAGAGACAGGTATTCCACCCCGAGTTCGGCGCAGCGGGTCGCCGTCTCCCGGACGGACACGGCGCCTGCCTTGTGGCCGAAAAGGCGGATCTTGTTCTGCTTCTTTGCCCAACGGCCGTTGCCGTCGAGTATGATGCTTATGTGGCGGGGGATTTCGTCGTTCATTGGGAGTTTCTTCGGTCTTCGCCCCAAAGCAGCTTGTCGCGCAGGGCCTGGATGAAATTGTTGTCGGAGAGCTCAACGTAGCGCAGCCCGTATCCGCCGCGGCGTATGACTATCCGGACCCTGTCGCTCACGCGCACGGGGCGGTTGTCGACGGCCAGGAGCGCCTCGCCGTCGCGCGATTCGAAGCGCAGTTCCACGGTCGAGGAGAACGGGATCACCAGCGGGCGTACGTTGAGATTGTGAGGGGCTATGGGAGCCAGCACCATGGCGTCGCTCGTAGGGAAGATCACAGGGCCTCCCACGCTGAGGGCGTAGGCCGTGCTGCCGGTGGGCGTAGCGACCACAAGGCCGTCAGCCCAATAGGTAGGAAGGTCGCGCCCGTCCACACTCACGTGGATGGCGGGCATGCGGGCGCCGGAACGCTGCAGGCTGATCTCGTTCAGGGCATATGGGTAGAATCCTTCGGGGAGTTCGTCGCACTCGATGGTCAGCAGTCCACGCTCCTCTACCGCAAAGCGGCCGGCTAGCAGGTCGTCGAGCCAGCTGTCAGAATCGTCGGCACGGGCGGTGGTCAGGAAACCGAGGCGGCCGAAGTTGATGCCGGCCACGGGAATGCCACGGTCACGCACGAATGTCAGCGAACGGAGGAATGTCCCGTCCCCTCCGAGGGAAAGGAAGAGTTCCGTATCAGCAGGAAGGTCTTCCCAGGAAGTAAAATCGGTCCCGTAAACCGCAAGCGGCACGCCTCTTGTACGTAACTTATTGACAAGAGCCACGATGCCAGGGTTGGCCTTCCGGGAAAAAATTGCAATTTTCATAATTGACTTCAAAATTATTAATTTTGCGCATCATGACAAAATTAAGTGTAAACATCAACAAGATAGCCACGCTGCGCAATGCGCGCGGGGGCAACATGCCGGACGTCCTGAAAGCAGCCCTTGACTGCGAACGCTTTGGAGCACAAGGCATTACGGTCCACCCACGCCCCGACGAGCGCCATATCCGCCGTTCCGATGTGATCTCGATCAAGCCCCTGCTCTCCACTGAATTCAACATAGAAGGCAACCCCATCTCCAGCTTCTGCGACCTCGTCTGCGAAGTGCATCCCGCCCAGGTGACCCTGGTTCCCGACGCACACGACGCCATCACCTCCAACGCCGGCTGGGACACGCTCCGCTACCAGCGCTTCCTGAGCGACATCTGCCGCCGCTTCAAGGAAGAAGGCATACGCGTCTCGATCTTCGTCGACCCCTTGCCCGAGATGGTGCGCGGCGCCGCGGAAGCCGGTTGCGACCGCGTCGAACTCTACACCCAGGCCTACGCGGAAGGCTATGCCGCCGATCCGGAGCGGGCCATCGCTCCCTACCGGGAGGCCGCCCTCGAGGCCATGCGGCTGGGCCTCGGCCTCAACGCCGGCCACGACCTGAACCTGGCCAACCTGCGCTACTTCCATCAGAACATCCCCGGCCTGCTGGAAGTATCCATAGGGCACGCGCTGGTCTGCGACGCGCTTTACATGGGCCTGGAGGCCACCATTCAAGCATATTTGCATGAGTTGAAATAATTTGCTTATCTTTGCAGGCTAACAACAAACGAAAATCAATAAATTTATCACATAAGATGAAACACACTCCCCTGATCCTCAGCATCGTCGCTTTTCTGGCAGCCGTGGCCGCCATCGTTCTCACCCTGACCGCGCCCAAGGGCAGCCACAAAACCGTCGCCGAACCCGGCGAAGGAATCCAGGCAGTCGCCGGTGACATCGTCTATCTGCGCCTGGACACCCTGATGATGCAATACGACATGTACAGCGACCTGCAGTCCGCCTTCGAGGCCAAGGCCCAGACCGTCGACAGCGACCTCAACAAGAAGGCCCGCAAACTCGAAAGCGACATCAAGAACTTCGAGAACCAGATCAACAAGGGCCTGCTCACCCGCTCCGCCGCCGAGCAGCAGAACAACGAGCTGCAGCAGCGCCAGGCCAACCTCCAGAACGAGGCCGCCCAGAAGCAGCAGGAACTGGCCGAAGAGAGCCAGGTGCTGCTCAACCAGGTGATGTACGCCATCCAGTCGTATCTGGAAGCCTACAACGAGGAGCATAACTTCGCCGCCATCCTCACCACCACGGCCGCGACCAACGTCGTGATCGTAGGCGCTCCCGCCCTCGACATCACCCAGGAAGTGGTCGAAGGCCTCAACGCCGAATACATCAAGACCCGCAACACCAGCAAGAAGGCCGAGTAGTCACCCATGAAACGCCTTGTCCTCCTGCTCTCGCTGATGCTGGCGGCGGTCCCCGCCGTGCAGGCTCAGGACTACGACGTGCCGGAAGTGGTGGTATCCACCGAGAAGGCCAACATCGGAGGCAAGGTGTATTATGTTCATAAGGTACTAGCAAAACAGACTGTCTTCTCCATCTGCAAGGCCTACGGCGTCACCAGGGAGAATCTCGAAACCGCCAACCCCGAAGTAAAGGACGGACTCAAGGCAGGGATGATACTCTTCATCCCCGTCAACCCCGCCGCAGCCGCCCCCGCTCCCGCTGCCAAAGTGGAGAAGGAAAAGGAGGCTGAAGCGGAAGTGAGGGTGGTAGAGACGGAAGCCAAGGCGGTTGAAGAGGAAGAGAAGGAAGAAGTCGCGGAACAGCAAGGCGCCGTTCCGGGCGGTCGCGTAGTCGCGAAGGTGATCGAGCATCGAGTGCGCTGGTACGAGTCCATACAGTCGATAGCCAGGAAATACGACATCACCGTGGCCGAACTGATGGCCTACAACGGTCTCCGCGAGTCCGACTCGATCCGCGGCAAGGTACTGCTCATTCCCGTCATGGGCGAAGCAGCCCTGCCGGAGCAAGCCGAATCCGAAGAAGAGGATGAAGAGACAGAGAGCCGCCATGGCCGGACCCCCGCCATGGCCAACCGCTATTTTTCAGCAGCCGAACCGCTCCACGTAGCTCTGGTCCTCCCCTTCAACGCCTCCTCCGCCCAGGCATCCGCACCTTTCCTCAATTTCTACTGCGGCGCCCTGATGGCCATCCAGGAGCAGAAAGAGAAGGGGGCATACCTCGACGTCCAGGTGTTCGACCTGGCGCAGGGGGCCGACCACATACTCTCCGATCCGCTCTTCGAACGCAGCGAACTGATAATCGGGCCTGTGGAGGCTTCGACGCTTGAGGCCTTCGCATCTTTCGCAGACGAGCATTCTGCGGTCATAGTCTCCCCTCTCGACCACAAGGCCGACGCCCTGACTTCCGCTCATCCTTATTTCTTCCAGGCTCCGGCTCCGGCCGACGTCCAGCTGGACAACCTGGTAATGGCCCTGCGGCGCAACACTGAGCCCATAGTCCTGGTTGTCGGACTTTCCGAGGAGGACAAGCAGATGGCAGCCGAGATGGAAGACCTGCTCCGGAATGTCGGCATCCCCTACCGTAAGGTCACGACCACCGACATACCCGAGCTCTCCCCCGTCCGCTCCGGAAGCCCCATGCGGGTGCTGATCGGTTCGGAGGGCAAGGCTTTCGCCACGGAGGCCATAAGCGCACTCAATACGCTGAGCAAGAGCCATATTCCCATCGAGGTCTGGTGCACAAACAGGGTGCGCAACTACGAGATGTCCGACCCTGACGCCCTGTTCAACCTTTCAGCCCACACCTCGGTCCCCTATTTCGTGGACTACAGCAATCCCGCCGACCAGGCGTTCGTGGTACGCTACCGTGCGCTGTTCTCAGCCGAGCCCGACGATTTCGCCTTCCAGGGCCACGACGTGCTCTCCTACTTCATCTCCTCGATGATGCAGCAGGGAACTTCCTTCGCCAGGAACGCCGACCGCCATCCCGCGGAGATGCTCCACTGCAACTTCGACTTCAAGCGGGATGATGAAAAAAGCGGATGGCGCAACCACGCCACCCGCCTGCTCGTCTACGACAAGGACGATTTCTCGATCAGAGTAGTGAAGTAGGATCCACGCTGGTCTTTTCCAAATCCTTATAGTAATTCACGGTACCCACCTTGAGCTCCACGGTGGCGGCGTCGTCGCATACGATGATGGCGTGGGGATGCATCTGCACGATCGAAACCGGCCACATGTGGGTGACTCCTCCCTCGACTGCATGGCAGAGAGCACGGGCCTTGGTGTGTCCGTTGACCAGGAACATCACCTCGGCGGCATCCATGATGGTGCCGACACCTATGGTGAGCGCCCGTTTGGGAACCTGCTCGATGTCACCGCCGAAGAAGCGCGAATTTGCGCTGATAGTGTTGGTTGTCAGAGATTTGACACGCGTACGGGAGTTCAGGGAGGAGCCGGGCTCGTTGAAGGCGATATGGCCGTCGGCTCCGACGCCGCCCATGAACAGACGGATTCCGCCAAGAGCGGCGATGCGGGCTTCATATTCGGCGCACTCTTTCTCGGGGTCGGCGGCGCTGCCGTCGAGGAGATTGACATTCTCGCGAGGGATGTCGATGTGAGAGAAGAAGTTGTGCCACATGAAGGAGTGGTCGCTCTCAGGATGGTCCTGCGTGATTCCGATGTACTCGTCGGTGTTGAAAGTTACGACATTCTTGAAGGATACCTTTCCGGTCTGGTAGAGATGGATCAGTTCCTTGTAGGTGCCGATTGGCGTAGATCCTGCGGGGAGTCCCAGCACGAACGGCCTCTGGGCCGTAGGCTTGAACGAGAGGATCTGATGCGCGATATGGGCGGCGGCCCACTGCGACATCATGCCATAGGATTCTCTGATTATCAGGCGCATAACTATGATTGTTTTGTTTTATTGTCTTGTAGCAGGGCGCGGGCGTTGGCCAGCGCCTCCGGAGTGACCGACTCGTCGCTCAGCAGTCTTGCGATCTCATGGAGCCTCTCCTCTTCGGAAAGGGCGCGGATGCGGGTATGGACTCCGTCAGGGCCGGATTCCTTGTAGACCAGGAAATGGGCTTCGCCCTGGCTTGCGACCTGGGGCAGGTGGGTTATTGCCAGCACCTGCATCCGCTGGCCCATGCTGGCGAGCAGCCTGCCTATCTTGCCGGCCACGCTGCCAGAAACCCCGGCGTCGATCTCATCGAAGATGAGGGTCGGCATGCCCTGGTATTCGGCAAGCAGCGATTTGATACATAGCATGATGCGGGAAAGTTCACCGCCGCTCGCGCATTTGGCGAGGGGATTCAGTCCCCGCTGGTTGGCATCGAAAAGGAATCCGATTTCGTCGGCTCCGTCAGGACCTGCTGCGGCACGGGGAACGACTTCCACGGCAAAGCGGGCCCGGGGCATTTCCAGGGCGCGGACCTGCTCCTGCAGAAGCTCTCCCAGCGCAGGGGCCTTCCCGACCCTGGCGGCATGGAGTTCCGCAGCCGATTTCGCGCAGGCATCCTCGAGCCTGGCCACCTCGTCCTGCAGGCGCTTGCGTTCGAACTGTCCGTCGATGGCGCCACCAAGGCGTCCGGCCATCTCGTCGCGCTGCGCCATCAACTCCTCCACGGTAGCCACTCCGAATTTGCGAAGCAGTCCGTAGAGCAGCGACAGCCGTTCATCCACTTCGGCAAGCCGCCCGGGTGAGAACTCGACCTTGCGGCCGCGCTGTTCCACCTCCTCATGAATATCTTTCAGCTCAATGCGGGCCGACTCTATCCGCTGGCGGAAAGGCTCGAACTCAGGAAAATACGGAGCCACCTTGTCCAAGGCGGCGGACATTTCCTTAAGGCGCGATTCAATCGCCCCGTCCTCCCCCTCGAATGCCTGCTCCACGCGGTCGAGCTGCTCCCTGACAGCCTCGGCATGGGCCAGGCGGCCCTGTTCCTCCTCCAGCTGTTCCAGCTCCCCTTCCTTCAGGGAGGCCTCGTCGAGCTGGCGATGCTGGAACTCGAGATAGTCCTGCTCCCGCTCGAAGGCGGCAAGGCGCTCTTCGAGCGCGGCAAGGGAGGCGCGAGCCTCCTGCAGGGACTGCCAGAGACGCCCGTGAGAGGCTACAGCCTCCTCGAGGCCGGCGTAGCTGTCGAGCACGCGGCGCTGGAAATCGGGATCGGCGAGCAGCAGCTGCTGATGCTGGGCATGGATGTCGACCAGCCGTGCAGCCTCCTGCCTCAGCTGTTCCAGGCCCGTAGGCTCATCGTCCATGAAACTGCGGGAGCGACCCTGGGGAGAGATCACGCGGCGGAAGATACGCTCGCCCGATGCATCCTCGAAGACAGCTTCGACCACGCAGTTGCGCCCGCGGTCCTTCCAGACAGACGCTTCGGTCCGGCCGCCAAGAACTAACGACAAGGCACCCAGCAAGATGGATTTGCCGGCGCCAGTCTCGCCCGTAATCAACACAAGACCACCTGGAAACGTGATGTCCAGGTGATCGATCAAAGCGTAGTTCTCGACGAGCAGCCGCTTAAGCATGGGAAAAGGCTATTCGGCTTTCCTGTAATAGATTTTGCCGTCCTGGAATTCCTTGGTCGCAATCAGGGTCGGCTTGGGAAGCCTTTCGTAATACTTGGAAATCTCGATCTGCTCGCGGTTCTCGAACGTTTCCTCGAGAGTGTCGGCATAGTTTGAAAACTCCTCCAGCTTGTGGTTGAGCTCCTGCTTGATGTCGGCGGCAATCTGGTTGGAACGCTTGGCGATGATCATCACGCTCTCGTAGACGTTGCCGGTCGGGGCTGCGAAATCCGCCAGATTCCGGGTGATGGTGTTGGCGGGCACCTGTGCGATTTTCTGGTTATCCATTTTCGTTATCTGTTTTCAATTGTTTCTGCACTTTGTTGTAGAGCGGTTCCAGCTCCTTGATATACTTGGATTCCGGAAACTCGCTTACGATGTTGAAGTAGTCGTCCACGAACACGAGGTAGCGCTCGCGCTGCTTCGACTCGACGCTGTTGATGGCGTATTTGTAGGCCGACATGGCGGTATAGTAGAGGATTTCCTCCCTGTAGCGGTTGTCGGCGTTCTCCTTGAGCACGTTCTTGAGGGCGTAATGGGCCGCCAGGTAGTCCTCCATGTGGTAGTAGAGCCATGCCGACTTGTAGGCCTTCAGCTCAAGGCGGTCGTTGAGCTCGTCCATCATCGCGGCAACCTGGTCGTGATACTGCGACTGGGGG
Source organism: uncultured Bacteroidales bacterium (assembly GCA_905235995.1). Taxonomy (GTDB): domain Bacteria; phylum Bacteroidota; class Bacteroidia; order Bacteroidales; family UBA932; genus Cacconaster. The sequence continues at coordinate 66,702 of CAJONI010000020.1, read as the reverse complement.
TTCTCGATCTGGAATACGTTCATCTCGCTCAGGGCCCGGTAGGTGGGCATCTGGTCGAGTTCGTAGCGGTAGGTCCCGCGATAGAGGCAGTCGAGCCTGAGGAACTTCGCCTGTTCGGTGAAGGGACTCAGGGGATAGGTGGCGATGAATTCCTGGAGATTGCTCTCAGCGGTGGTGTAATCGCCGTAGCGGTAGTTGCTAAGGCCCCAGTAGAACTGGACAGTGTCATCCTGGGCGGTGCCGCGGGTGGCCATGGACAGCGACTCGAAGGTCTCCGCCGCCTTGGCGTATTTCTTGGCCTCGAAAAGCTCGAAGGCCATCTTGTACTTGGCCTGGACGTCGTTGCCGGCCAGTATGACGTCATACTGCGTCTTGCAAGAAGAGAAGAGCAGCAATGCGGCCGCAACGGCCATGAGGATTCTGGTATGAACGTTCATGTGTCTCATTGTAAAAGGAATCGCTCTGCATCCAGGGCGGCGCGGCAACCGCTGCCTGCGGCGGCGACGGCCTGGCGGTAGTGTGGATCCTGCACGTCACCGGCGGCGAAAACGCCTTCGACGCTGGTACGTGAGCTCTTGCCTTCGGTCAGGATATAACCCTGCTCGTCGGTGGCCACCCAGGGCTTGAAAAGCTCCGACTGGGGCTGATGACCTATGGCCAGGAAGAAACCGTCGATCGGTTTCTCGAACACCTCTCCGCTCTTGCGGACGAGCCGGACTCCGGTCACGCCAGAGGCGTCGCCCAGCACTTCCCGGGTCTGGCATTCCCAGAGGATTTCTATGTTTTCGGTCCTGGCCACACGCTCCTGCATGGCCTTGGAGGCGCGGAGCACGTTGCGGCGGACTATCATATAGACTTTTCGGCAGAGGTTCGCGAGGTAGGTGGCCTCTTCGCAGGCGGTGTCGCCGCCTCCCACCACCGCCACGTCCTTCCCGCGGTAGAAGAAGCCGTCGCAGGTGGCGCAGGCAGAAACGCCGAACCCACGGAACTTCTCCTCGCTCGGCAGGCCCAGATATTTCGCAGTGGCACCTGTTGCGATGATCAGGGTTTCGGCCATGATCGTCTCTTCCCCGTCGACAGTCACGGCGAAGGGACGCTTCGACAGGTCGACCGCCGACACGAAACCGGGACGGACGTCGGCGCCCAGGGCCACTGCCTGTGCGCGCATGTCGGCCATCAGCTGGTTGGCGTCCACTCCCTGGGGGTAGCCCGGGAAGTTTTCGATCACCGTAGTCGTAGTCAGCTGCCCGCCGGGCTGGAGTCCCTCCAAAAGGATGGGCGCCAGAGCAGCGCGCGAGGCGTAGATGGCGGCCGTATATCCGGCCGGGCCGCTACCGATAATCAGGCATTTGGTGCTTTCCATGTCGCGATGATTGAACCAGCAAAGTTAATTATTTTTTAATAAGACTATCCTTGATATAGAATTCAAGGCGCTGCTCCCACACCAGCACTATCGACATGGCCCAGCGTGCGAGAAGCAGGATCCACCACGCGGCACCGCATGCAGTGAGCAGGAACAGGTCTTCGAAGTTGCTGTGTGATATGCTGATATGGGTGTCGAGCAGCAGCACGTCGCGTTTGCTTACCCCGCCTCGCGAGAGTTCGTCGAGCATCGCGGCGGCTCCGTAGCCCAGACCTATGATATTGGCCACGATCCAGAGGAAAACGGTGTCGGAGGGAAGGCCGAACACGACCATCAGGGGGCGGAACACCTTCGCGAGCTTCTCCATCGCTCCGAACTCACGCAGCAGGCGCTGCAGGATGTTGAGCGAATAGATTATGCAGGTCATCATCAGCACCAGCTTCAGGGTGGAGAGCACCCAGGCCCAGAGAACGGCCAGGAAAGGCGTATGCTCCGCCGGAGCGGCGGCGGCCACCGACATGTCGGAACTGCCCGGCAGGATGAGGTTCAGTACAATACCGAGTATGAAGGCGCTCAGGGTCCTGACAATTACCATGCGGACTCCGTTGGCCCCGGTTTTCTTGAGCACGGCCGTCTCGAGGACCATCGAGTGGGCGCACATCACCATGGTGCTCAGGATAGTGATGGCCCGCCAGTCGAGCTCCAGCGTCGTCATCACGGCGATGCAGGAGTAGATGTTGACGAAGTAGCCGGACACGAAGGCCAGTGCGGTGGCGCCGGGTAGCCCGAAGATGCGGAACACCGGGTTGACGGCGTCCGATATCCAGGCAAGGATGCCGAAATACTTGAGCAGCATCATGGCCAGCGACACTCCGACCGTGATCTTGATGATCCAGATGCAGGTCCTGGTCGTAGTCGGAAGGACTTCCTTCACGCAACGCCCTATCCGCCCGCGCGTTTCTTCAGACAGGAATTTCATGGACCGCAAAAGTATCTATAATAATGCAAATACACAATTCCCTTTCACCTTTTTTATTAACTTTGCGGGGCATAAAAACAAAATTCACACCATGAAACCCATCCTCATCTCAATTGACGACTATGTGCTCACCGGCGGCGGAGCAAACGGCGAAAGCTACGACCACAAGACCGACCCGGACACTATGCTCAAGCTCTACCTTCCCGGCAAGATCGAGCAGCCTCTCAGCGAGATGAATCTGGCAAGGATGGTTTATGCCGCGGGCATCCCCACTCCTGAACCGGGAGACTACGTGGTGACCGAAGACGGTCGCTACGGTATCCGCTTCCGCAGGATCAGCGGCAAGAAGTCGTATTCTCGCGCAACGGGCGAAAACCCAGAAAACGTGGAGCGCTACGCGACCGAATTCGCGCAGATGTGCAAGAAGCTTCACCAGGTACACCTCGACACGACCAGGTTCGAAAGCGTGAAGGACCACTACTACAAGCTGCTGGCCAGCAATCCGTTCTTCACCCAGGCCGAAAAGAACAAGCTGGTGCGCTTCATAGCCGACGCTCCCGACACCGACACGGCCATCCACGGCGACCTGCAGTACAGCAACGCGATCTTCGTCGGTGACAAGCGCTATTTCATCGACCTGGGCGATTTCTGCTACGGTTACAATCTCTTCGACATAGGAATGGTCTACCTGTGCTGCTATCTCAGCCAGGAGGAATTCATCCAGGAGACCTTCCACATGCCGAAGGCTCTCGCCATGAGATTCTGGGACTGCTTCGCTCCCGTCTACTTCGGCAGCGACCGTCCGCTGAAGGACATCGAGGAAGAGGTCAGGCCCTATGCCGGCCTGAAGACCCTGATCGTCGAGCGCGAGACCAAATGCCCCATGCCCGAATTCCGCGAAGTCCTCAAACCCATCCTGAAATAACCGCCCTCTGCGGTCTTCGCGGCTCTGGTGATGCGACGCCTCGCAAAAAAAGCTCGGCTTACGCATACACCACCCGCCGCTTCGCCCTTACGGCAGATAATACTGCAATCTACGCGCCTCCGGCGCGAGGGGGTCCCGGGGGGCCGTGTCCCCCGTAGAATCGGTGCCCACGGCACCACAAAAAGAGAGAGAGGCCTGAGCCTCTCGTAAGACCGCGCGGAACGCGCGAGGGGTCTGGGGATGTGCCCCAGTAAAAACGGTGCCTCCGGCACCACAAAGAGAGAGAGAGGCCTGAGCCTCTCTCTCTCTCTTTGTGGTGCCACCGGGATTTGAACCAGGGACACACGGATTTTCAGTCCGTTGCTCTACCAACTGAGCTATGGCACCTTGTTTTGGGGAGTGCAAAGGTACGTATTTTTTTTATTCTGCAAAAAATTTATACTAATTTCGCAAGAGAATCTAATACGACAGCGATGGCACAGGAGAAGAGATATGTGGAAGTGCTGCTCCCCTTGAAGATGAAAGAACCCCTCACCTACCGGCTTCCGTCGGGATGGGAGGCTGATGCCGGCACCTGGGTGCAGGTCCCCCTGCGCGGGCATCCTGCGCTGGGAGTGGTGACTGAAGTGCGCGACAGCGCTCCGGCCGGGGTGAATCTTTCGTCGATAGAGCCCGTGGCCGCCCTTCCCGACCATCCCGCCGTCACCCCGGAAGAACTCTCGTTCTGGCAATCCGTCGCCGACTATTATATGTGCACCGCAGGGGAAGTATTCCGCGCAGCGTGCAATCTGGGCATGCAGCGGGCCATCCTGCGTCCCGCTCCTCCACGCAAGCGCAAGGAAAAGAAGGTGCAGCCTCCGCCCGCGAGCTTTACTCTCAAGGATCTATCCGAAAGCCAGCAGGAGGCCCTCGGCCAGGTGAAGGAAGGTTTTGGCAGCAAGAAGCCTGTGCTGCTACACGGCGCGACCGGCAGCGGCAAGACCGAACTCTACATCCATCTGGCCGCCGAACAGTTGCAGGCCGGGTGCGACGTGCTCTATCTCGTACCGGAAATTGCAATATCGAAGCAACTGCAGCAGCGCCTGGAAGAGGTATTCGGCTCCGCCCTGAAAGTATATCATTCCGGGAACACGGTACCGCAGCGCATGGCAGTGATCGACACCCTGCGCAGCGATTCCACCCCCCGCATCATTCTGGGGACCCGCTCCGCCGTTTTCCTCCCCTTCCGCAGGCTGGGTCTGGTGGTCGTGGACGAGGAGCACGACCGTTCCTACAAGCAGGACGACACGGCTCCGCGCTACAATGGCCGCGACGCGGCGCTGGTGCTCGCCGCCCAGAGGGGCGCAGAGATAGTGCTGGGAAGCGCGACGCCTTCCTACGAGGCGCTCTACAACGTCGAGACCCGCAAGTTCGCAAAGGTTGAACTGGCAGGACGCTACCATGGCGGCGAAGATCCGCTCGTGGAGATAGTCGACACCAACCGGGCACGAAGGCTGGGCAACATGGATGGTTCCTTCTCACGAAAGGTGCTCAAGGAGATGGCCGCGACCCTCGATGGCGGGAAGCAGGTGATGGTCTTCCGCTCACGCAGGGCCTACGCCCCTGTAGTCCAGTGCGATGCCTGCGGCGAGCCAGCACGCTGCCCCCATTGCAATGTAGCGCTGAGCTACCACAAGTTCAACAACACCCTGGCCTGCCACTATTGCGGATACCACCGCAGCTTCACCATGCGCTGCCCCTCGTGCAAAGAACCGGCCCTGCAGGAGCGCGGCGCCGGCACGGAAAAGCTGGAGGAAGAGCTGCGCGAAGCATTCCCCGACCGCGTCATAGCCCGATTTGACGCCGACACCACCGCCAGCAAGACAGAACAGGAACGTTTGCTACGCGACTTCGCGGAAGGCCGCATCGACATACTCGTCGGTACGCAGATGATCACCAAGGGTTTCGATTTCGAGCGCCTCGCCCTCGTGGTCGTAGTCAGCGCCGACAGCCTCTTCGCCGTGCCTGATTTCCGCAGCGATGAACGGGCATGGCAACTGCTCGTACAGCTGATGGGACGCAGCGGCCGACGAGGCGAACGCGGAAAGATCATTGTCCAGACCGCCCAGCCGGAACACCCGGTGCTGCAGCGGCTGCTGAACCCCGGCCAGGTTCCCGACCGTCCGTCAGGCCTGCTGGCCGAGCGCAAGGCCTTCTCCTATCCGCCTTATGTGAGGCTGATCTGCATAACGGTGAAAGACAAATACGAAGGTCGGGTATGGAATGTCTGCCGACTCATCTCCGAGGCGGCAGGTGAGGTCGGAATAGGCGACATTGCCGGACCCATATCCCCTGCCGTAGACCTCGTTGCCGGCGAGCATATCGCACAGCTATGGATAAAGCTGCCGCGTACCCGCGCCCTGGCAGGCACCAAACGCGCCCTGCACGGGCGCATCGACGCTATCGAGCGTGACTTCAAGGGACATACGCGCATCACCGTCGACGTAGACCCTTCCTGAAACGTATCTCCGCATCGTCCGACAGGCGAAAAGTATTGTAAAATTGCCGTAAAATACCTAACTTCGCTCGATATGTCGGCTTCAGATAAGAAAACAGTGATACTGTTCGCAATCCTTGGCGGAATCGTGCTGGGTGTATGCGTGTTCTGGTCGCTGTCGGTCGTTGAGACCCACACCTCCACCAGCGACTACTGCATGAGCTGCCACTACCATGAAGACGCCGACCGTCTCTGGAAGCAGTCGCCCCATTACCTCAACGGGAGCGGTGTGGTGACCGACTGCGCAGCCTGCCACCTTCCCCCCAAGGAAGCCGGCGTCGCCCGCTACTATATGGCCAAGCTCCGCATGGGAGCCAAGGACATCTGGGCGAAGGCCACCCGCGACAAGGACAGTTTTGACTGGGAAGCCAAGCGGCAGGTCGAACACGCCGAAAAGATAGTCTACAACGAATCCTGCATCCAGTGCCACCAGGACCTCTATCCTGAAGGCATCTCCGACGACGGCGTGGCCGCCCACCTCTACTACGACGACCACGCAGAGCTCAAGCTCCAGTGCATCAGCTGCCACCTCAACGCCGGACACTACATTCCCGGCTACACCCACAAGAAACTGGAAGGCAAGATGGATACCGGCACAGGCGAAATCTACGACTCGGCCGCAGACGTGACCAGGTTCGAAGACTTCACCGAGACCGTCCCCGGGACGAACGCCTCCATACGCATGGTGGCCGTCCCCGGCGGTGAGTTCATGCTCGGAAGCCCGGAGAACGAAAGCGGACGCCGCAGCGACGAAGGGCCGCAGAAGAAAGTGAGAGTCTCCCCCTTCTTCATGGGCGAGGCCGAAATCAGCTGGCAACAGTTCTGGAGCTTCTACAATGAGACGATGTCGGAGGGCCGCACCCCTCCCGCCAAGGTATATGCCGCAAACAGCCGTGAAGACCTGGACGCCGTGACGGGGCCTACCCCGCCCTTCGGCTTCCCAGACCAGGGCTGGGGCATGGGCGAGCGCCCCGCCATCACTATGACGCACTACGCAGCCGAAACCTTCTGCCAGTGGCTCTCGCTCAAGACTGGCCGGCACTACCGCCTGCCCACCGAAGCCGAATGGGAATACGCGGCCCGTGGCGGCACCCAGGGCGACTATTTCTTCGAAGGCGACGCCCGCCGCTATTCTGACGGCAAGGGCCTGCGCTTCATGCACAAGGCCGACACTTCCGTAATCGGCCGCTACGTCGTCTTCGAGCCGACCTCCCGGGCCAGGACGCAGGAGCCGCGCTCAGTGGCCTCCAACCCCTTCGGCCTTAAGAACATGCTCGGCAACGTGATGGAATATTGCTCCGACTGGTATGCAGAAGACGCCTATGACGGAATCAGCGACGGCGACCTCGACCCCAAGGGGCCCGCTCAGGGCACCGAACACGTCGTGCGCGGCGGCTCCTATGCCGACGGCGCTGACAGGGTGCGCTGCGCCGCCCGCGAGCACACCCGCCACGACGACTGGCTCCGCACCGACCCCCAGAATCCAAAGAGCATCTGGTGGTATTCCGATATCAGGGGAATCGGGTTCAGGGTAGTGTGCGACGTGCCCGAAGGAATTGAATGACAAATAATTATAAACAACAATAATTCATTTACCATGAGCAACAAAATCAGCAGACGCGCATTCCTTTCCACCAGCGCGGCCCTGGGCGCAGCCTCCGTGGCGGGCGCTTCGCTACTGTCCGCCTGCACCGGCGGCAAGGAAACCGCCAAACCCCTCCGTGCGGCAGGAACCTACTACGTACCCGAACTCCCCGACAAGGCCAATCCCGGACGTGAACTCAAGGTAGGCCTCATCGGTTGCGGCGGCCGCGGCACAGGCGCCGTGGACAACCTGCTGGAAGCAGCCGACGGCATCACCGTCACCGCCCTCGGCGACGTGTTCCCCGACAGGGTCAAGGCCGCCCGCTCCTCGATCGCCGAGGCCCACGGACAGGAAGTCCCCGAAGAGAACTGCTTCGTAGGCTTCGACGCCTATCAGAAGGTCATCGATTCCGGAGTGGACATGGTGATCGTCGCCACCCCGCCGGTGTTCCGTCCCGTACATTTCCAGTACGCCACCTCCAAGGGTGTGCATTCCTTCCTCGAGAAGCCCATCTGCGTGGATTCCAAGGGCTACCGCACCATCATGGCTACCGCCAAACAGGCCGAGGCCAAGGGCCTGAGCGTAGTCTGCGGCACCCAGCGCCACCACCAGCGCCCCTATGTTGAAGCTTTCCAGAAGATCCAGGAAGGAATGATCGGCGAGATCACTGGCGGCAACGTCTACTGGAACGGCGGCATGCTCTGGTACAAGGAGCGTGAAAAGGGTTGGAGCGACATGGAATGGATGATCCGCGACTGGGTCAACTGGGAGTGGCTCTCCGGCGACCACATCGTGGAGCAACACGTCCACAACATCGACGTATTCAACTGGATGATAGGCTACAAGCACCCTATCAAGGCCACTGCGTTCGGAAGTCGCCAGCGCCGCATAACCGGCGACCAGTATGACAATTTCAGCGTGGACTTCGTATATGAGAACGGCGTACACCTCCACAGCATGTGCCGCCAGATCGACGGCTGCTCCAACAATGTGAGCGAGACGGTCCGCGGCACGAAAGGCTACTGGAAGTCTGAAGACGACGCCATCTACGACTACAATGGCAATGTACTCTGGAAGTTCGACTACGAGGCCTCAAGGGCAAAGTTCAGCCAGGAGAATCCCTACGTGCTCGAGCATGTCGACTGGGTCAACCACATCCGTTCCGGCGAGGCATACGTGGAAGCCGGCGAGTGCGGCATGTCCTCCCTTTGCGCAGTCATGGGCCGCGAAGCAGCCTATACCGGCGCCACTACCGAATGGGATGACATCAGTGCGGCCGACATGGACCTCACGCCCGAGAAACTCGAAATGGGCAAGATGGACATGTCGAAATACAAGGTACACGTGCCTGGCAGCGGCAAATAACTTGAAGCCATGGACAGAAAGTCATTCCTGAAGACCTCGCTGGCCGGTGCAGCGGCCCTTGCCGCCGCATCGACCGGCCTGCTCGCCTGCACTTCCCAGGCCCCTGCCGGTAAGAAAAACGACACACGGCTCCATCTCTCCTTCCAGGAGGGGACCGCTCCCGGAGAAACCCTGGAGGAGAAGCTGGACTTCATGGAGGAGCTCGGCATCGAGGGCTTCGAGCCCGGTGGCGGCAGCCTTGCCAGCCGCGTGAACGAGATCAGCCAGGCGCTCTCGGGCCGCAACATCCGCGTTTCCGCCATCTGCGCCGGTTTCGACGGCTTCATCCTGGCCCGCGAAGCGTCGGTAAAGGCGAGCTTCGACTCCACGATGCGCCAGATCGTCCGTGCCGCCGGCGAACTGGGTTCCACCGGCGTAATCATGGTTCCCGCCTTCAACTGGCAGGATGAGGTGGGCCTGCCCCATACCATGGAAACGCGCGACTATCTCTGCGAGCAGCTCCATTCGCTGGGCGAATTCGCCCTGAGCTGCGGCACGACCGTGATTCTCGAACCCCTCAACCGCAGGGAAGCTTTCTACCTGAGGCTGGTGTCCGACGCTGCAGCCATCTGCCGCGACGCCGACAGCGCCGGAGTGCGCTGCATGGGCGACTTCTGGCACATGCAGGAAGAGACTTCCGACTATGCGGCCTTCATATCAGCGAAGGACTACCTCCAGCACGTACACATCGCCAGCCGCGGCCGGCGCATCATGCCCGGAGAAGACGGGGAGAAAGACAATTACGTGGAAGGCTTCCGTGCCCTGAAGGAGATCGGATACCCCAACTTCGTAAGCTTCGAGTGTGGATGTGAAGGGGAGCGCGCCTCGACTGTGAGGGCTGCGGTATCGCTGCTCCGCGAGCAGTGGGAGCAAGCCTGAGCGGAAGGTAAGGGATTCGAACCCCTGAGGCGGGAACCGCCTAACAGTTTTCAAGACTGCCGCCATAGACCACTCGGCCAACCTTCCTGTGCGGCAAAGGTAGTGATTTTTCCCTAAAATGGAAGACATCAAGATGAAACAGATTGCAGTCTTTTGTATTTCCTTCCTGTTTTCGGCCGCCTGCCTCCTTGCGCAGACTCCCGAGGAGATAGTCTCCCGCATGGACGAAGCCATGGCGCCGAGTGAGACCGAGGGCCTCTCAATGGTCATGGACATCAAGATTCCCATTGTCGGCACGACCTCCTCGATTGTCATGTTCAAAGGGGAAAAGTCGAAGATGGAGATCTCCCTGCTCGGCGAAAAGAGCATCACCTGGACCGACGGTGACGTGGAATGGACCTACGACACGAAAAAGAAGGAAGTCGTGATAACCGAGACCCCTTCGGGCGGAAAATCCGAAGCCGAAGAGAACGCATCGATGTTCGATGACGTGACCTCTGGCTACGACCTGACTCTCAAAAGCGAGACTCCCACGGAGTGGCATATTCACTGCAAGAAGTCGCGGACGAACCACGACAAGGACGCGCCCAAGACCATTGACCTGGTGGTCTCGAAGGCCAGCTATCTGCCAGTGAGCCTTTCCACAAAGATATCAGGCATTTCGCTGGTGATGCGCGACGTGAAGATCGGCGTGTCGGACGACGACGTAACCTTCCACCCGGGAGACTACCCGGACGCCAGGATCGTCGACAAGCGACAGGCAGGAAAATAAGGAATCAGGCTTTTTTCTCCTCCTTCCGCGCGAAAAACTTCCACTGGAACAGTATCAGGTAGAAGGCGCCGCAGGTGATGCAACTGTCGGCTATGTTGAATATCGGCCGGAAGAAGATGATGTGTTTCCCTCCCCAGATGGGGAAACCTGCGGGAAGGGTGGTGTCGATCAGGGGGAAATACAGCATGTCGACCACCTTGCCGTAGAATAGCGGGGCGTAGTCGAAGATCAGGCCGTAGAACAGCGAGTCTATCTCGTTGCCTATGGCGCCGCAGAGTATCAGCGCCAGGCCCACCAGCACTCCGTTCGGGGTATCCTTGCGACGGAGGAGCCGGCTCATGTAGATTATGATAAGGGCTATCAGGACCAGCCTGCACAGGCTGAGGGCCAGTTTGCCGAATCCTTCTCCGAACTGCATGCCGAAGGCCATGCCGTTGTTTTCGATGAAGAGTATCTGGAACCAGTCCCCGCAGACATGGATGCTCTGCCCTATCTGCATGTTTGTCTTGACCAGGACCTTCACGACCTGGTCGACAACCAGCAGCAGGACTACGAGCAGGGTAATCCGGGCTCCTTTCGAGAACTTCATCACCCGCTATCGCTTGTTCTTGGCCTCCACGCTGAGTGTGGCGTGGGGAACCAGACGGAGACGTTCCTTCGGAATCAGCTTGCCGGTTTCGCGGCAGATGCCATAGGTCTTGTTCTCGATGCGGATGAGCGCTGCCTCCAGGTTTTGGATGAACTTATACTGGCGGGCGGCCAGCTGGCTGGCTTCTTCCTTGGCCTGGGATGCGGAGCCTTCTTCGAGTACCTTGAACGAAGGGGAGGTGTCTTCCGTGTCGTTGCTGCTGCTGTGATCGATCTGCGACTGCAGCGCACGATAGTCACGACGTGCCTTTTCCAGCTTCTGGAGGATCAACTCCTTGAATTCCTGAAGTTCCTCGTCGCTGTAGCGGACTTTCTCGACCGGGGTTTCTTTCTTCTCTTCCATGGCAGTCAGTTTTAAAACAATTACCAAATATAGTGTAATTATTTCAATTTGGCAACAGCTATTTCAAGCGTTCCGTCTTCCCAGTCCACAGGGACGCCTCCAGCGGGGTTCTCCTCAAAAACGATGTCACGGGCGAGGGTCTGTGCGCGGACATAGTCGCCGAAGTTCCTCAATGATTCCTGCAGTGCAGGATTCTTGGCGATGGCCACCGAAATGCGGTCCGTCACCTCGAAACCCGAGGCTTTGCGAAGGTTCTGTATGCGGTTGACGAGCTCGCGTGCCAGGCCTTCCTGCCGGAGTTCCGGCGTTATCTCAACGTCGAGGGCCACGGTCAGAGGACCTTCGGTCGCCACGAGCCAGCCGGGCATGTCTTCGGAAGTGATCTGGCAGTCGCCGGGTGCTAGCGTCACATCGCCGCCGGGGAGGGCCAGCGTGTAGTCCTTTCCTTCTGCGGCTGTCTGCTGGATGGCGGAAATCTCCGACTGCCCGAGCGTGGCGAAAGCTGCCGCGATCTCCTTCATGCGCGGTCCGTAGACCTTGCCCAGGGTCTTGAAGTTGGGCTTGATCTTCTTGGTGAGTATGCCTTCGGTATTCTCCACGAATTCGAGCTCCTTGACGTTGACTTCGGTCAGGACGAGCTGCTGCACGGCGGAGAGTTGGGTGCGCACTTCAGGCGAAATGACGGGCACGAGCATCTTCTGCAGCGGCTGGCGCACGGGGATGGCGACTTTCTTGCGAAGGGCCAGCACCAGCGAGGTGGCGGTCTGTGCCAGGGCCATGCGCTCTTCCAGCCCGGCGTCGATCTGCGTCAGGTCGGGTTCCGGCATGGGCACGAGGTGGACGGATCCGGAAGCGGGAACCAGGTCGAGACAGAGCCGTTCGGCAAAGAACGGGGCTATCGGGGCCATGAGCACCGCCACGTCGTGCAGGGCTGCGTAGAGGGTCTGGTAGGCGGCCTGCTTGTCGGGGGTCATCTCGCCGGCCCAGTAGCGCTTGCGGTTGAGATGTACGTACCAGTTGGAGAGGTCGTCGCAGACGAAGGTCTCGATCAGGCGGCCTGCGGTCTTGATGTCGTAGTCCTCATAGGCAGCGCGCACGTCGCGGATCAGGCTGTTGAGACGGGAGATTATCCATCGGTCGATCTCGGGAAGAGATTCCGGGTCAAGCCGGACTTGATCCGGCATCCCGGGATTCCAGCCGTCGATGTTGGCATAGAGGGCGAAGAAGGCGTAGGTGTTGTAGAGGGTGCCGAAGAACTTGCGGCGCACCTCTTCCACTCCGCTCTCGTCGAACTTCAGGTTGTCCCAGGGCTCGGCGTTGGTGAGCATGTACCAGCGGAGGGCGTCGGGGCCGTAGGTGTCGAGGGCCTTGAAAGGATCGACCGCGTTGCCGAGGCGCTTGCTCATCTTAGCTCCTGTCTTGTCGAGAACCAAACCGTTGGAAATCACGCGCTTGAAAGCGGGAGTCCCGCTCACCATGGTGTGGATGGCATGCAGCGTATAGAACCAGCCGCGGGTCTGGTCGACGCCTTCGGCGATGAAGTCGGCGGTGGCGCCGAAAGCCTTGGTGCCGAGGCCCCTGAGCCCGACCTGGGCATAGGGCATCGCACCGGAATCGAACCACACGTCGATAAGGTCGCTTTCCCGGGTCATCCTGCGGCCGGTGGGAGAAACCAGAAAGATCTCATCGACGAAGGGGCGATGCAGGTCGATCTCGTCATAGCCCTTGCCTTTCAGAGGGTTGCTGGCCATGAAACCGGCGGCTACAGCCTTGTCGATTTCGTCGCAAAGCTCCTTCACCGAGCCTATGCATATCTCTTCCCTGCCGTCTTCGGTACGCCAGATGGGCAGAGGTGTGCCCCAGTAGCGGCTGCGGCTCAGGTTCCAGTCCTGGATGTTCTCGAGCCACTGTCCGAAACGTCCCGTACCAGTGGATGCGGGCTTCCATACTATCTGCTTGTTGAGCTCCACCATCTCGTCCTTTACGGCAGTGGCCTTGATGAACCACGAGTCAAGCGGATAGTAGAGCACGGGGAGGTCAGTCCTCCAGCTGTGCGGATAACTGTGGACGTGCTTCTGCACCTTGAAGGCGCGCCCGTCGGCCTTCATCATCACGCAGAGGTCGATGTCGAGCGTCCCCTCCTCGTCCACATGCTCGAAATACTGCTTGTAGCCGGCTTTGACATAGCGGCCGGCATACTCTTTATATGAAGGATCGACATGCGTGGCGACATATCCGGGGTCGAGGTCCTCCAGGCGGCAGAAGCGGCCCTGTCGGTCCACCTGGGCCTGGGGGTTGCCGTCGCGGTCGACCGGCATTATGCCCGCTATGCCAGCTGCTGCGGCCACGCGCTTGTCGTCGGCGCCGAAAGTCGGGGCGATGTGCACTATGCCGGTACCGTCGTCGGTGGTCACATAGTCGCCAGGGATGACGCGGAAGGCGTCGCCGTCGGGCTTGAACCAGGGAATCAGCTGCCTGTAGCGCATGCCCACCAGTTCGCTGCCCTTGTACGTGCCGTCGAGCACCTCGAAGGGAATCTTCCCCTTGGGATTGAACCATGCGTCCACGAGTTCCTTCGCCAGGATATAGACGGCCTCACGGCCGGTGTAGGGATTGGACGACTTCACGCGCACGTAGTCGATGGCGGGACCGACGCAAAGGGCCGTATTCGACGGCAGAGTCCAGGGAGTCGTGGTCCAGGCCAGGATGAAGAGCGGCAGGCCGTCTTCGAAGAAGCGCTCCGATGCGGCGTCGCGAATCACCTCGAACTGCACCGTGGCCGTCGTATCCGACACGTCCTTGTAGCAGCCGGGCTGGTTGAGCTCGTGCGAGCTGAGGCCGGTGCCGTCGGTCGGGGAATATGGCTGGATGGTATAGCCCTTGTAGAGAAGGCCTTTGTCGTAGATATCCTTCAACAGGAACCACAGCGTTTCGATGTAGCGGTTGTCGTAGGTCACGTAGGGGTCGTACATGTCGATCCAGTAGCCGATACGGTCGGTCAGGGTGGCCCATTCCCTGGTGTATTTCATCACCTCGCGACGGCAGGTGGCGTTGTATTCGGCTATCGAGATCTTCGTTCCGATGTCGGCCTTGGTGATGCCGAGTTTCTTCTCGACTCCAAGCTCCACCGGCAGGCCGTGGGTGTCCCAGCCGGCCTTGCGGCTGACGTGGTGGCCTGTCTGGGTCTTGTAGCGGCACACTGCGTCCTTGATCGAACGGGCCATCACATGGTGGATGCCAGGCATTCCGTTTGCGGAGGGGGGACCTTCGAAGAAGATGAATTCCGGCGCGCCTTCGCTTGTTTTCAGGACTTTGCGAAAGGTATCCTCTTTCTTCCACTTTTCCAGGACTTCATTGCCGACAGCCACCAGGTCGAGCTTCTTATATTCTTTAAAATGCATAGAGAGCTGCTTTTGATTCTCGTAGAATTTGCAAAGATACGATAATTCACTAATTTTGGGTACGCAAATTCCAAGCTTTAAATGGGCATAGTCGATATCGTCATCGTTTGCTGTTTCCTGCCGGTCCTCTGGTTCGGAATCAGGAACGGACTTGTCAGGCAACTGGTCGCAATCGCCGTCCTCTATTTCGGCATCACTCTCTCCCTCCGTTTCGCCCCACAGGTGGCGCAATGGTTTCCGGAGAGCGCCGGGATGTCAGATTTCTGGGCCAAAGCCGTTTCCTTCATCCTTGTCTTTTTTGTAATTGCGGTGCTTTTAAGCATGTTGGGGCGAATCGTCGAAAAAATTATCAAGATTTCTCTCCTGGGCTGGCTCAACAGGCTGCTCGGGATCGTGATGACTTTCTGCCTGTTCGCCCTGGCCGCCTCGGTTATCGTATACCTGATCGATTCTGCCAATAACATCGTGGAATTCATACCGAAAGAGAAGCTTCAGGAGTCGCGCTTCTACCCCGCCCTGCTCAATCTTTCGCGGGAGGTTTTCCCCCGTTTCCAGGAACTTTTCCAGCAGGTAAAAATTTAATTTTTTTCTTTTTTCTCACCCAGGTGAGATTTTGCTCTTTTGCGGGCGCTAATCCGTTCGCGCTGCCGAACTTTGCACTCGGAAACAAAAACCGAGCGACATGGAACGCGAACCCCGGATGCACCCCCTGACCGACCTGGACGTGACCGTACGGCATCTCCTGCCCGATTCCTTCACCACCTCTGGCTTTCTGTATGCACTTCTGCTAACGGCAACCCTCGTACTGTCCGTCCTGTCGGTCTTTTTATTCCTATAGAATTCCCGAGGGAGCAGTGAGCGAGATGTCTCAATGGGCGAGGAGACCAGTGACGGAGAGCTCCCTCTTTTATACCTGAAACTGAGATGCGCAAGAACATCAGACAACACGACCCTTCCGACTGCGCGGCAGCATGCATGGCCTCGATAGCCAGGCACTACGGCATCGACATCCCCCTGACCTCCATCCGGGAAGCATCGGGGACGTCCCTGGCCGGGACCAGCATCAAGGGAGTGCTCGACGCATGCAGGGAACTCGGTTTCAAGGCCGGCGCCTACAAGTCTGACGAACGCAGCCTCGACAGCCTCGCCGGACTGTCCGACCCGGTCATGCTACACGTGGTAAACCACCTCGGAGACCTTCATTTCGTAGTCCTCTACTCCCTCTCCCCCACCCACGCACGCATAATGGACCCGTCCTTCGGCAAGATGGTCAGGATGCCGGCGTCGCAACTGAGGGAAGCCTGGACCGGATACCTTGTAACAATGTCGCCCGACCCTGACCGCACCGGTCGTGAGACTCCCGTCCCGGCACGGACCTCAGTGTTCTCATGCCTGCGGGCGCTCTCAGCCCGGGAGTTCGCCCTGATGCTGGCGGGTTCGCTGGTCTACATAGTCGCCGGAATCTGCACCGCACTTTTCCTGCAGCACATCATCGACCATATCCTGCCTTCCGGCGACAGCAACGGCCTCGCCCGTTTCGGACTGCTGATGCTGGCCATCATGCTCTGCACGCTGATGGTTGGCTACGGGAGGGTGCTGTACTCCCTTCGCCTCAGCATAACGCTCGACAGTCATCTGATATTGAAATATTTAAGGCATCTGTTCCGGCTTCCTGCCTCATTCTTTGTCAGGCGGGGCGCAGGAGAGCTCAACGCACGCGTGGGCGACGCGGCCAAGGTGAGGCAGTTCCTGGTCGAAGGCGTCTCTTCCGTGCTTACCGGCACATTGATACTGCTTGTCTCGTTCACCCTCATGTTCACCACCCATTGGCGGCTTTCCCTACTCATGCTGACATTCATTCCGGTCTATCTGGTCCTGTACCTGGTCGCCGACCGTGTGAACAGAAGGGTGAACAGGGACATTATCGAACAGTCCGCTGTCTTCGAAGAGAGGACCGTGGAAGGCATCGCGGCCGTACGCGTGGTCCGGTATTTCGGACAGGGCGAAAGGCTGCTGCGCGGCATCGAAAAGGAATACAGGCTGCTCGCAGGACGGCTCTTCCGCGGCGGCCGCTGGGCCGACGGCTTCGCCTCCGCGGCCGACGGTATCTCCAAACTTCTGACACTGACCCTGTTGACCGCAGGTTCCAGCTATATCTTCTCCGGCTCGCTCACGGTAGGGGCACTCGTATCTTTCTACTCACTCACTTCATGGTTTTCCTCCCCCCTGAGCGAGCTTGTAGGAGTGGGAGCCACCTGGACCGAAGCCCGGATAGCCTGGGAACGCCTCAACGACATCACCCTGCTTCCGCCGGAGGACGAAGGCATCGAAGGCTTCGAGCCCAGGGTCGGAGACGACCTGGTCTTCGATAACATAGATTTTTCCTACCCCGGCGGCAACAAGCTGCTCCAGGGCTTCAATCTCACCCTTGAAGCAGGCCGTATCACCGCACTTCAGGGGCCGAGCGGCTGCGGCAAGAGTTCCCTGGCAGCCCTGCTGATGCGCGACTACAAGGTGGATTCCGGCACGATAAGGCTCGGGCCGCACGACATACGGCTCTACAGCCTGGAAGCATGGCGCCGCTTCGTGTCCATCGTTCCGCAGGACCCCGTGCTGGTCAACGGCACCCTGCTCGACAATATCGCCTGCATGGATCCTTCGCCCGACGTGGAACGGGTGGTACGCCTGCTGGAAGAACTGGATCTCGGGCCGATGGTACGTGAGCTCCCGATGGGGCTGTTCACGCGCGTGGGGGAGCGCGGCTGCACGCTCTCCGGAGGACAAAGGCAACGCATAGCCCTGGCCCGCGCCATATACCGCGAACCGGCAGTCCTGATACTCGACGAGGCTACCGCCTCGCTCGATCCGGCGTCGCAGGAGGTACTGCTCAGGCGGGTCGTAAGATTCCGTGACGAAGGCGGGACGGTGCTGATGATCACGCACAACGACGGCAACGCCGCCATAGCCGAGAAAAAAATTCATATGAAAACATAACCGTGCGCACGGAAAGGTCGGTTCCAGACACCTGAAAGGCTGGAAAAAACCAAAAAAACCCACACAGATGGAAGAAACTATCAAGATGTATGGAAGGGGTTTGAGAGAATTGGATTCTTCCGAACTCCAGATGCGTGGAGGCGCCAGCAAGTCGACGTTCGCCACCATCTTCGAGAAAATCCGCAATCTTATCGACACGATTGCCGATTATCTGCCGAATTTATTGAAGGGACTCAAGGACGGCTTCCTGGGTAGCACCACGCTGATTTCCTAGGAGGACACCGCCATGAGGGAACTCGCAATGAATGAAGCCGCCCTGGTATGGGGCGGTGTGGACAAGAAAGCGCAGGACGCGCTCTACACTATCGGCTATATCATTGGGGTCATCGCCCGTTTCATCGGGACGATCTTCCTCTTCAAGAGAGAGCCTACCATTTGATCACCAAGGACAGGGTCTCTCTTCGGAGAGACCCATTCTTAGCCATGAAGACACTACTCGTCATAATGTTCCTGGCTGCCTCGGCATGGCCTTCAGGCGCCCAGGAGAGCTGGTCTCTCGACCGCTGCATAAGCTATGCCCTCGAGCATAACCTGAGCCTGCGGGAGCAGAGGCTCGAAACCGCTGCACGCCAGGACGAATGGAAACAGCGCCAGTGGGCCATGCTGCCCGCGCTCAGCGTAAGCGTAGGCGAAGAGCTCAACTGGGGCAGAAGCGTTGACATGCAGGAACTTATAATTATCCGCAACAAACTGACACATGCCACCGGAGCTTCGATAAACGCTTCCGTCACCCTGTTCGACGGGCTGGCGGGGTACCATGGAAGCCAGGCAGCCTGGCTTGCCGCTTCAGCCGCACGGCACGATACCGACAACCTGCAGCAGAGCCTGACTCTCGACGTGACCCGGGCATATCTCCAGCTCATGCTGGCCAGGCAGATCCACGCCTACGCCTGCGAGCGTCATGCGACCATAGTGCTGCAGCGCGAACGGACGGCTTCCCTGGTGGAGACGGGCAGCCAGCCCAAGAGCGCCCTCGACGAGATCGAGGCGCAGGTCGCCTCGGAAAAGGCTGCGATGGTCGACGCCGCCTGCCAGGTCCGCACGGCCACGCTCACGCTCACCCGACTGATGAACCTTCCTGGCGAAACCACTTTTACCGCCGGCGAAGCGTTCGGGCAGGATTCCATAGCGCGGAGGATTCCGGTAATCACCGAAACTCAGGTCGAAGACTATGTGCAGGGGGATCCCAGGATCCTGAGCGCCCGCGCACGCCTTGCGGAAAGCCGGCACCACGAGGCCCGGGCAAAGGCCGCACTCTACCCCAGCCTGCGTCTGGGCGCCAGTTACGGAACTTACTACAGCAGCGCAGCCGACAGCAGGTTCGGGACACAGTTCGAGGAGAACCGCAACCCTTCCCTGACCATCCAGCTCGACATCCCTGTCTTCAACTCCATGCAGACCATCTCCGAAGTCCGGCGCAGCCAGAGAGCCGCCGACAGGGCTGCACTGCAACTTGAGAAGGCCCGCAGCGGCGTGGAGGAAGAGGTACGCAGCGCCGCGATAGAAGCCGAGAACTGCTGCCAGAAATACCTCTCGTCTGAAGAGAAGCTCCGCGCCATGCAGAACCTGCTCGATGTCACGGAAGCCAAATACAACCTCGGCGCGGCTACCGCTCTCGACTATATAGTAGCCCGAAACAATCATTTCAAGGCCGTTTCCGACTTTCTCCAGGCGAAATGGCAGTATCTCTTCCAGCTCAAGCTGCTGGAACGCTACAGGCCATGATACGCATCTTTCCGCTTGAAAAATGGCAGAAGTGGCTGCTGGGAGCCCTTTCCCTGCTACTGCTGCTCAGCCTGCGTCCGGGAAACGATGCAAGGCTGGAAGTCGAGGCCGGGCATGCCACAAGGGCCGACATGGTGGAATCGGTTCCGGCCTCAGGCACCATCCGCCCCGTGGTGGAGGTGAAGATCACGCCGGACGTTTCCGGTGAAGTGGTCGACATTTTCGCAGGAGAGGGCGATTCGGTAAAGACCGGCGACCTGATCCTCAAGATACGGCAGGACCTCTATCTCTCGCAGGTCGACCAGGCCAACGCTTCCCTGGGCACGCTCAAGGCTCAATACGCGCGGCAGAGAGCCGAAGAGCGGCAGGCCCGCTCCAACCACGAGCGCAACAGGAGACTCTATGAGCTCAACGCCATCTCCGCCGCCGAACTGCAGCAGTCGCAGACGGAACTGGACATAGCAAGAAGCAGCCTTCGGGCAGCTGAATACGCCATCCGCAGCGGGGAGGCCCAGCTCAATGAAGCCAGGGAGAACCTGCTGAAAACCACTGTGTATGCCCCGATGGACGGCATAGTCTCCCGTATGAACGTGGAGAAGGGGGAAAGGGTGGTCGGAACGAGTCAGATGAGCGGAACCGAACTCTTCCGCATTGCGGATTTCAGCCGGATGGAGGTAGCGGTCGATGTCGGCGAAAACGACATAGTAAGGATAGAACCCCGCGACAGTGCCATAGTGGAGATAGACGCCTACCCCCGCAGGCAGTTCCGTGGGGTCGTCACACAGCTTGCCAATTCTGCAAAAGTTGCTAACTTTGGCGTCCGGATTGAGCTGAAGCCCGATTCCGCGAAGTTCCTGCCCGGTATGTCCGCAGCCGTGAAGATTGTCACTGACCGGAGGCACGACTGCCTCACACTTCCGGTCACCTGCATCTTCACCCGGGACAGACAGGAGTATGTCTGGATTGTGGAAGAAGGTCGCACCGCACGGGCACGGAAGGTGGTGACCGGCATCCAGGAACTGGACCGGATCGAGATCCGGGACGGACTGCAGGAAGACGACCAGGTGGTCACTGGTCCCCCGGAGGCCGTATCCCAGAGGATCACGGAAGGCAAAAGGCTCAAGGTCAAATAAATGCGAGAAGCATGAATGAACGGATACTGATGATAGAAACCAGCACGGAGAGCTGCTCCGCAGCCATCTCCTGCGGCGCCGGGATACTGGCCAGCCGGATAGACGAGACCCCGCGACGCCAGTCGGCCATGCTCGCCCCCTATATCAAGGAAGTGCTTGACGAAGCCGGCATCACCGCCTCGGAGCTTGACGCCGTCGCCGTCAGCGAAGGACCGGGTTCCTACACCGGCCTCCGGGTGGGCGTATCGACCGCCAAGGGTATCTGCTTCGGCGCCTGCAAGCCGCTGCTGGGCGTAGACACCCTCCAGATCCTCGCGCTGCAGGCAGAAATACCAGCGGAACGCATAGTCTCCATGATAGACGCCCGAAGGATGGAAGTTTACTGCGCCACCTTCGACACAAAGGGGACCAAACTGGACGGAACCGAAGCCAAAATCCTCGATGAAGACAGTTTCCGCGAACTGCTGGACGCCGGAACCGTGCTCTTCATAGGTACAGGCGCAGAGAAGTTCCAGGCGGTCTGCCATCACCCCAACGCCCGCTTCCAGTCCTGTCATCCGCTTGCCACAGCAATGGCCGCTCCGGCCCTGGCGCAGCTGCAAAAAAAAGAGTTCAAAGACGTTGCGTACTTTGAACCCTTCTATCTGAAAGACTTCGTCGCCGGAATCAGCAAGAAGTCAGTCCTTTAGCGGAAAACTTACAGCACAGAGCGTACGAGCTGCTCCAACTCCTCCGGCTCGAACACGTCGGTGCCCACGATATCGCCCTGACGGTTGAACACGAACATGGCCGGGACGTGGTCGACGTTGTAGCTTGCCACCGACAGGGACTGGATCCCACGGCCGTCGTTGACGCTGATCCAGGGAAGCTGCTGGCTCTTGACTGTCGCAGCCCACTGAGGCTTGTCGATGTCGAGACCCACCTGGTAGATCTCGAGGCCACTGTCGTGATACTTGCGGTAAAGCTCGGCCAGGTCGACGTTGAACACCTTGTGCTCCGTCTGACCAACGCTCCAGAACGAGAGGATTATCACCTGACCCTCCAGGTCGGAGAGCTTACGGGTCACGCCGTCCACGTCGGGCATCTCGATCTCGGGAAAGCTGATCATCGAGACCGAGTTCATCTTGGTCGCAAGTTCAAGGCCCTGGGTGCGCACATCAACTTCGTCGCGAAGGGCGGTCACGAACTCGGAGCGGGGATAGACCTGCACGAGGGAATCCAGCGCATTCTTGAAGATCACGGCGTCGCTCTCCTGTCCGAAAACCGGGAGATCGTCGTTGAACTTCTGGAACAGCACCACGGCGGAGGTGATGGAGCGGGGATGCGTGACCACGTGCTTGATAGCCTGGCGCTTGTAGTCCACATACAGCTTGCTGAGCTCCCGGTTCACGGCCTGGATCTCGGCGTCGGAACTCTCTTCACCGACCGAGTCGGACAATGCCGCCATCCGGGCCGAAGCCACCGCGAAAGCGTCGTTGACCTGCTGGAAGAGGGACGATTCTTCCGAACCTTCGATTACGAAGGGTCCTTCCCCGGGGACTGTGACTGTCACCTTGTCGGAGGGGAGCAGCACCATCGAAGCGATGGGTTCGCCGCCCAGGTAGAGGTAGTAGAAGTAGGGCTCGTTGCCCTTGAGCTTGATCTTGTAGTCGAAATGTCCGGTCGCATCGGTGCGGATGGTGTCGACAGGCAGAAGCCGGTTGTAGTTCAGCTTCTGGAGTACAATGGAAGAATCCTTGGCTTTTTCGACAGTCGCGCTGACGCGTGCGACGGGGGTTTGGTCGCAGGCTGCGGCCAGGAGCAGGGCGGAGGCCCAGAGCATCCAGCGTTTCATCGGTCTTATCCTTGATTGAAGGCAGCGGCTATGCCTGATGCTATCTCGGCGAAGCGCTGCGGAGTGAGTTGTTTTTTCTGTTTGCGGAAATCCAGGTCGCCTTCGGTCTGGAGGGGCACCAGGTGGATATGGGCGTGGGGCACTTCCATGCCCAGCACGGCCACGCCCACCCTCTTGCAGGGGATGGCAGCCTCCACGGCCTTGGCCACGCGGGCGGCGAACTGCCAGAGACCGGCATAGGTCTCGGGGTCAAGGTCGAAGATATAGTCGACTTCCTTCTTGGGGATGACGAGGGTATGGCCTTCCGCCAGAGGGTTGATGTCGAGGAAGGCGTAGTAACGGTCGTCTTCCGCTACCTTGTAGGACGGGATCTCACCGGCCACTATACGGCTGAAGATGGATGCCATGGCTATATCGAGATTTCCAGGATTTCGAAATTGATGACGCCTGAGGGCACGGTCACGGGAACCACGTCCCCTTTCCTGTGGCCCATGAGGGCCTTGCCTATGGGCGTGGTCATGGCGAGCTTGCCTTCCAGGATGTTGGCTTCGCTCTCTCCTACAAAGGTATATGTGACGATGGCGCCGGTGCCCTGGTTCTTCAGCTTGACTTTGGTGAGCATCTGGACTGTGTCGGTGCCTATCTTGGATTCGTCTATGACCTTGGCGTTGGCGATAAGGTCCTGCATCTTGCTGATCTTGAGCTCGAGCATGCCCTGCGCCTCGCGTGCGGCGTCGTATTCGGCATTCTCGGAGAGGTCGCCCTTGTCGCGCGCCTCTGCGATGGCCCTGGAAATGACAGGACGTTCGGCAATCATCACGGCGAGTTCCTCGCGCAACTTGTCGAGCCCTTCTTGAGTAACGTAATGTGATTCTCCCATTTTAAATAAGTTAAAAAGAAAAGAATCCCAAACTCGTGGGACCCTTCCTCAATTCAATATCTACTGCAAATATAGCAATTATTTTTCATTGGCAAGCATTTCCGAGGCCTTTTGCCTGTCGATAAGCAACTGGCCACGTAAAGCTTGCAGTGATTCGAAGCGTCGCTCGTCGCGGAGCCTCCCCACCAGACTGATGCTGAGTTCGAGTCCGTAGATGTCCTGGTCAAAATCAAGAATATGCGTCTCGACAGTCCTCGCGCCGCCGGAGGCGACCGTAGGCCGCGTACCGATGTTGCAGATGCCCTTGTAACGCTTTCCAAGCACGTCTGCCCAGACGGCATAGACCCCGTTGCCCGGAATCAGCTTGAGCGGCTCGTAGAGCTGCATGTTGGCAGTCGGGAAGCCTATGGTCCGGCCAAGCCTGTTGCCTGCTACCACCACTCCGTGGAGGCCGTAATGATAGCCGAGCATATGGTTTGCACGCTCTACCTCTCCCGCGGAAAGGGCGTTCCTGATCTGCGTGGAGCTTATGGCTTCATCTCCAAAGGCCAGTTTTTCCACCCTGCAGGACTGCACGCCGCAGGAGGCGACCACGGCCATCATCTCTTCAAGGGAATCGAAACGGTCGTGTCCGAGCCGGTGGTCGTATCCCAGCACGAGGGTCGTGACGCCCAGCTTCCCTACCAGATACTCACGGATGAATGCCTCGGCGGAAAGCTGGCTCAAGGTCCGGTCGAAGGGCAGCACCTCGAAGCGGTCGGCACCGTACTTCAGGCAGAGACCGCGCTTCTCGGGAAGGGTCGTTAGGAGTTTCAGCCGGTCGGCATCCTGCTGCAGGACGCAACGGGGATGGGGCCAGAACGTCACCACGACCGACTCCTCCCCCCGTTTACGGGCGATGGCGCACATCTGTTCGATCACCTGCCGGTGCCCCAGATGCACGCCATCGAAGAATCCTGTAGCCGCTACAGCCATTTCACCAGTTCAAAATCCTGACGGTGCGGCATCTCCGCATTCTTTGCGAAGATGCGGGCGGCAGTCTCGTAGGTCCCGGAGATTTCGGGGACGACATCGGTGACATAGGTAGCCACTCCGCCTTCGTACGACTTGAGCTGGAATTCGAACACAGATACGATGTGGTGCTCTCCCTTCGCGTTCTGCTCGGTGAGCAGGATCTCGGCGCCGACATCCTCGGGTTCGAGCTCCCCGATGGAAAGCGTAAGCTCCGAGGTATACTTCTGTCCGAGGGAGATGGTGGCTTCGTTCAGGGAAGGACGCCGGAACGATATCACTTCTACCTGCTTCCACTCGCGGCGGACGCGTTTCTTCCAGAAAGCGATGTCGCGGGCCAGGTTGAAATCGTCGGCCTCGAGCTTGTGGAAGCGTTCGCAGAGAGGTTCGTAGTACTGCCTCATGTAGTCGGAGAGCATGCGGTTGGTCGTGAAGTTGCAGGCGACCAGGGCCACGGTGTTCTTGATGGTCTCCACCCAGGTCTTGGAGATGCCGTAGGTGTCCTTGTCGTAGAAACTGGGAACGATCTCCGACTCGAGGATATTGTAGATCGTGGAGGAGTCGAGGTCGTCCTGGAACGACTGGTTGTCGTAGGTACGCTCCATCTTGAGCGCCCAGCCCGCTCCGGGCTTGTAGCCTTCCACCCACCATCCGTCGAGCACAGAGAAATGCATCACACCGTTCATCACGGCCTTCTCGCCGCTGGTGCCGGAAGCTTCCTGCGGGCGGGTCGGGTTGTTCATCCACACGTCGACACCCTGCACCAGCAGCTTCGCGATGGTGATGTCGTAGTTGGGCACGAACACTATCTTGCCCAGGAACTGCGGCATCTTCGAGATGTCGATGATGCGCTTGATCAGGTCCTGTCCGGCCTTGTCTGCGGGATGCGCCTTGCCGGCGAAGAGGAACTGCACCGGGTGCTGCGGGTTGTTGACTATGTCGTTGAGACGGTCGAGGTTGCTGAAGAGCAGAGTGGCCCGCTTGTAGGTGGCGAAACGGCGCGCGAAGCCGATGGTCAGCACGTCGTCGCGCAGGGTCTTGCGTATCTTCACTATCTCGTGGGGAGAATAGTGGCGGGTCAGGCTGGCGTCGGACATCACTTCCTTCACCCTGTCGATGAGGCGCTTGCGCAGAGTCTGGCGGGTGCGCCAGATCAGTTCGTCGGGCACCTGGTAGATGCCTTCGAAGCAGCTCTTGTCGTAGTGGTGGGTCGCGAATTCCTTGCCGAACACCCTGGAGTGGATCTCCTTCCATTCGGGAGCGGTCCAGGTGGGATAGTGGACGCCGTTGGTCACGGAGCTCACGTTGAGTTCCTCGGGCAGGTAGCCCGGCCACATGGGCGCGAAAATCTGCTGGCTCACCTTGCCGTGCAGCCAGCTCACGCCGTTGATCTCCTGCGAGAGGTTCGCGGCCAGGAAACTCATCGAGAACTTCTCGCCGGGATTCTCGGGATTGATCTTGCCCAGGCTCATGAACGTAGGCCAGTCGATCTTCATGCGCTCGGGATAGTGCGAGATGTAGATGCGGAGAAGGTCTTCGGAGAATGCGTCATGTCCTGCAGGCACCGGGGTATGGGTCGTGAAGAGCGACGATGCGCGCACCACTTCGAGAGCCTCGGGGAAGGACAGGTTATCGTTCTGGATGTACTCGCGCAGGCGCTCGAAACCACAGAAGGCAGCGTGGCCTTCGTTGCAGTGGTACACGTCGGCGTCAAGGCCCAGGGCTCGGAGGGCCCTGATGCCGCCCACGCCGAGGAGGAGTTCCTGCTTGAGGCGGTTCTCCCAGTCGCCGCCGTAGAGCTGATGGGTCACCTGGCGGTCTTCGGGGAGATTGTCTTCGTAGTCGGTGTCGAGCAGGAAGAGGTCGGTACGGCCCACCTCGACCTTCCAGATGCGGGCGTTGATGTTACGGCCAGGGAATGCGACCCGTACGGTCAACCAGTTGCCTTCGTGGTCACGCACGGGCGCCGCAGGGATCTTGGTGAAGTCCTGGGGTTCGTAGTCGGCGATCTGGTCGCCGGCGGCCGAAAGTTTCTGGGTAAAGTAGCCGTGGCGGTAGAGCAGTCCGACGGCGGTCATGTTGACCTTCATGTCGGAGGCTTCCTTGAGGTAGTCGCCGGCCAGGATGCCCAGGCCGCCGGAATAGATCTTCAGGGAAGTGTCGATGCCGTATTCCATGCAGAAATAGGCTACGCGGGGACCGGGACGGTCGGACTTGGCTTCCATGTATTCCTTGAATTCGGCATACACGGAGTCGAGATGGCCCAGGAAGGCTTCGTCCTGCTCCAGGCTGCGGTAGCGCTTGAGCGGAATCTTGTCGAGGAAGAGCAGCGGATTGCCACCAGTGGTTTTCCAAAGCTCGGGATCGATGCTGCGGAACAGCTCGATGGCATCCTGGTTCCAGCACCACCACAGATTCTTGGCGAGTGCGTCCAGATGCATCAGGCGTTCAGGCAGTTCACGGCTCACGAACACGCTGGTCCATGAAGGCTGGCCGGCGAAATACCTGGCGAAGTCGTGCATCGTGTCTTCCGGAATCTCGATGAACTCGTTGCGGGAGGTCTGCACCTTGTCTATGGCGCCGGTGTAGGCTTCCTTGTAGTAGACGATGTTGTTGCTCCACAGAGCGATCTCCGACACCTTCTTGGCGTTCTCGCGATAATGTGCCGCCTTTGCCGGAGTGAGGCTGGCGACTTCGATGATGCGTTCGGCCACCTTTACCGACAGTTCCGAAGCGTTTGCGTCAGTGCGCTCGATCACCGTGATGCCCGGATGCGGCTCCTCGCAGTGGTCGCGCACCCACACGCCGAAACCGGCGAGCGAGGTGGTGGTGGTGGGGACGCTGAAGGCCAGCGACTCGAGCGGGGTGTAACCCCAGGGCTCATAGTATGAAGGGAAGACGGTCAGGTCCATGCCCACCAGCAGGTCGTAGTAGCTCATGTTGAACACGCCGTCGTTGCCGTTCAGATAGGTGGGGATGAAGAACACGTCGATAGTCGAGCCGATGTGGTTGTTCAGCTGAAGTTCACGCAGCCTGCGGGTCACGATGTCGTAGTCGTCCATCAGATAGTGGCTCGTCTGGGTGGTGTGGAGCGTATCGGCTCCGGAGAGCTTCGCCACAAGTTCCTTGTCGGGACCGTTGTTGCCCGAGGGGACCATGATGAAGGCCAGGATCCTGCGCCCGGAATAACCTATGCTGTCCAGACGTGCCAGCGAGTCGATGAACACGTCGATACCCTTGTTGCTGTACTCGTAGCGGCCGCTTATGGCGACGAGCAGGCTCTTGTCGTCGAATTTCTCGCCGGCCATCGCCGAGGCAACCTCCAGCAGCTTCCTGCGGGCTGCCTTGCGGGCTGCGGGATAGTGTTCCGCGTCGGGGGTGAAGCTGTTCTCGAAACCGTTGGGAGTGATCACGTCGCAAGACCTGCCGAGGAACTGGCGGCACTCGCGGGCGGTGATCTCGCTCACAGTCGTGAACACGTCGGACGCAGTGGCGGAAGCCTTCTCCAGCGAGTGGCGGGCCGCGACTCCGAACTCGTGGGAGAGGCGGTCGGCGTCAAGGCTTTCCAGGTCGTCGTAGAGAGGGATGTCCTTGCTGGCCACGCAGCGACCGATGACGGTGGCATGGGTGGTGAAGATGGTGCCTATGGGCAGGTTGGCCGTCTTCAGGTAGAGCAGGCCGGCGCCGGTCATCCATTCGTGGAACTGGGCCACCACCTTGTCGTGGGGCTTGACATAGTAGTGAACGAAACTCTCGATCACCTTGCCGGAGGCATAGCCGAACAGGGCCGATTCCACATAGTCCCAGCCGCCGCTGAGGGAGTCGACGCTGTATCTTTTCCAGAACTCGGTCAGGATCTCGTCCTTGCGGCTGATGAAGGTCGTGAAGTCGACCAGGATGGCCACCGGGTGGCCTGCCACGTTCCAATGGCCGACACGGATACGGAGGCCCTCCTCCGCCGCCCTTCTCCTCCAGGAGCGGAACAGCGTGGGGTCTTCCGTGAATTCCGGGTTCTGGCCTACGTCACGCCAGACGTCGGGGCCGATATGTATATGATGGTTTTTCTTGAATGAATTGCCAAGATAAAGGGCTTTGGTGGCAATGACCGTATGGATACCTCCTACCTTGTTGCATACTTCCCAACTCGTCTCGAACAGGTAGTCGGGCATCGTAAATTTATCTTCCATTCTTGCTTACTTGGTGGTTTTCTTTACTTTGAGTTTCTCCTTCACCCGCAGTTCGAAGTCCGCGAGCACGTTCATGTAGTTGATGAAAGCCTCGTATGGCGTGTCGTAGGGGTTGAAGTAGCTGTGCACGCTGCCGTCGGAGAAGAACTTTGTGCACATATAATAGAAGTGGTCGCTTTCCTGAAGTCTGCGGAACATGGCGAGCAGGCCTTCGTCCTTCGTCTTGTAGATGTCGGCCTCGAGGGAATAGAGCTTGTTGAAAGCCTCTTCCTGGAGCTCGTTGCCCAGCCAGGCGCTCGTGTCGCGCTCTTCGTCCGCCCATGAGATGGGATAAGGCACGTTGAGCGGAGCCACAGCCTGATGCTTCTGCGCCGCCTCGGCGGGAGTGCAGAATTCCAGGCCGCGGGCCAGGATGGCTGCGGGCAGGGCCTCCATGAAGTCGAAGATGCCGCTGGCGCTGCGCTGGTGCTCTCCGAAGGTCTCATAGTCCATGAAGAGATTGAGCACGTCGCCCTGGGCCAGTGCGGCCACCGACCAGTCGGCGAACTTGTCGGCGGTCAGGGGCCAGCCCGCCCAGCTCTGGTCGGAGAAGCGGAAGGCGATGTCGTCGCTCAGGTTGAAGTTGCGGAGCAGGACCTTCAGCCTCGGATCGAGGGCGTTCGCATATACGAAATCGGGGCTCTTCCAGCCGAGGATGTGCTTGGCGCCTTCGGTCAGCATCACGTTGTAGCCCATGCCGGCCACCGTCTCTCCGATGTCGTCGGAATAGATGAGCTCGGTGTTCCGGAAGGTGGTGGGCTTGACGCCGAAAACACGTTTCATCAGGTCGGCGTGCTGCTTCACCTGCTTCTTGAATTCGGCAGTGGAGGCCAGCGAAGCGAGCGAATGGGAATAGGTCTCGGCCAGGAACTCCACGCACCCGGTTTCGGCCAGCGCCTTGAAGCTGTCGATCACCTCGGGGGTATAGCGCTCGAACTGCTCGATGGCCGCACCGGAAATCGAGAATGCGACCTTGAATGCTCCGTTATGCTTGAGAATAAGCTCGAGCAGGAGCTTGTTCGCGGGCAGGTAGCAGCGCTCGGCGACACGGCGCACGATGGTACGGTTGGAGAAATCGTCCAGGTAATGGGCGTCGTTGCCGATGTCGAAGAATCGGAACTGTCGCAGCCGGTCGGGCTGATGGACTTGGAAATAGAAACAGACTGTCTTATTCATGGCTTTACTTTTTTATTGTCCGTTGACGGCCGACTCATAGACGCGCCTCACCTTGACGGCTGCGGCGTCCCATTTGAGGTTGTCGACTTCCTCGCGTCCCCTCTCTGCGGCCAGTTGGGGAAGGGCGGGATAGTTGAGGAGTCCGTACATGGCGTCTGCCAGGGCGTTCACGTCCCAGAAGTCCACCTTGATGGCATATTTGAGAACTTCGGCGACACCCGACTGCTTGGAGATGATGGTCGGGACGTCGGTCTTCATGGCCTCGAGCGGCGAGATGCCGAAAGGCTCGGAGACGGAAGGCATCACATATACGTCCGAAAGGGCGAACATCTTCTGCACGTCGTCGCCGCGCAGGAAGCCCGTGAAGTAGAAGCGGTCGGCTATGCCAAGCTTGGCCACATAGCGTATGCAGCGGTTCATCATGTCGCCGCTGCCGGCCATCACGAAGCGGGTCTCAGGGCACACCTTGAGCACCTTGGCTGCAGCTTCGATGAAGTATTCGGGACCCTTCTGGAAGGTGATGCGGCCCAGGAAGGTGATGACCTTCTCGCGGACGCCGCGCTCCACCTCGATCTTCTCGCGTCCAGAGAAGTCGACTGCGTTGTGGACGGTCACGACCTTGGAGGGGTCGATGCCGTATTTGTTGATCACTATGTTGCGGGTCAGGTCGCTCACGGTGATGACCTTGTCGGCTTCCTCCATGCCGCGCTTCTCGATGGCGAATACGCGGGTGTCGATGTTGTCGGCACTGCCGCGGTCGAAGGAGGTCGCATGGACGTGGATCACCAGCGGCTTGCCGGAAACGCGCTTGGCGGCGATGCCGGCGTGGTAGGTCAGCCAGTCGTGGGCATGGATCACGTCGAAGTCCTCGCGGGCTGCGATCGCGCCGCCCACCATGGCGTAGCGGGACACCTCTTCCATGAGGTTCTTTCCGTACTTGCCTGAGAATTTGTATTTCTGCCGGAAATAGAACTTGAACTCCTCGCTCTGGGAGCGCTGCTCCTCTTCCACCAGGTCGGTGAAGTCGACCGGGTCGATGTAGGGATGCAGGTTGGAGCCTACGCGGAGGAACTGTACCTTGCCGAGATATTCGTCGATCTGGCTTATGCTGTCGGAGACTGCCACGTCGCTGGCGTTGATGATGCGGACGCAGCTCTGGTCTTCATCTCCGCTGGCGGAGGGCATCACGAAAAGTACGTCCACTCCGGCGTGAGCCAGGCCTTTGGTCATGCCATAGCAGGCCGTACCCAGGCCGCCGGCGATATGGGGCGGGAATTCCCAACCGAACATCAGTACTCTCATAGCGTTTCCTCCTTATACTGGTTGATGAGGTATTTCACATATAGGATGGCCGATACGCTCAGCGCTGAGTTGATGGCTCCGTGCGGGACGTAAGGCGGATCGCCGTCGTAGATCTCGGCCACGGCGCCGATGCCGTGGACGTTGAGGTCTTCCTGGAAGCCGTCGACCAGCTCACGGGCCTTGCGCACGAACGAAGGGCCGAAGAGCTTGAAGCTCGCCTCGGCGAAGGGACCGAGCAGCCAGGGACGGTTGCAGCCGTTGTGGGTGGCGGTGTCGCGCTCGATCTGGTTGCCTTCGTAGCGTGAGCGATAATTCGGGTTCTTCGGGGAGAGGGTGCGGATGCCGCGGGTGGTCACGAGTTCACGCTCCACTGCGTGCAGGATTTCGGCCTGCGCTTCCTCGGAAACGGGGCTGTAGGGCAGAGAGCAGGCGTAAATCTGGTTTGGACGGGTGAAGATGTTCTGGCCGTTCTCGTCGACGTAGTCGGCAAGGTGGCGGCGCTCCTCCGACCAGAAAATGTCGTAGAAGCTGTCTTCGATGGCGGCCTTAACCTCGGCGCAGCGGGCTACGAAAGCTTTCGAGCGGCCGTAGCGGGACTCCATGTCGTGGGCGAAGCACACTGCGTTGTACCACAAGCAGTTGGTCTCAACCTGATAGCCGCGGCGCTCGGTCACGGGCTTGCCGTCGATATATGCGTTCATCCAGCTCAGGGCGATGCCGGGATATTCGGCCCACACAAGGCCGTTGTCGTGTACCTGCGCTTCGGGACGTCCGCCCAGGTAGCTCTCTATCACCTGTTTGAGGAACTTGCCGTATTTCTTCCAGGCCTGCGCCTCGTCGCCGGTGAACTTGGCCAGGTGCTGCACGGCCTCTGTCAGGCGCAGCGGAGACTCCACCTGGTCGCTTCCATGGAGGAAGGCATCCTTGTTTTCGGTGATGAGGTCGGAGAGTATCTTCTCGAACAGCTTCACGTCGCCGGTGTTGTAGATGGTAAGGCCGGGGAGGGTGAGCGCAGTTTCGCGCATTCCGCCGATCTCGTGCCAGGAGAAGCCCGTGCAGATGCGCGCGAAGCCTTTCTCATAGGCAAAGAGCTGTTCGGCGGCGGCCTTCAGGCAGCTGTCGTAGTCTTCGCGGGGCATGCGCTTCTTGATCTCGCGGTTGAACAGGGTCTTGAGGGTCTTCGGGTCGACGGGGACGGTGGAGGCGGAGATTACTATGCTCTCGCCCTTGCGCATCGGCATCTCGAACCAGCCGGGGACCAGGAGGTCTTCGCGGCAGTCGAAACCGCGACGGTATTCTTCCATATAGACCGTACCCTTGTACCAGTCGGGCATGTGGACGTACTCGCTGTTCTTCGAGATCTGGAGGCAGAGGTCGGGGAAGCCGCGGTAGAGGCAGAAAGAAGCTCCGCCTTCGATGGTACGGTAGTTCGTATTGGCATCGGCATTGGCCTGGGTAAGGGCGTGGATGCTCCGGTATGCCAGGTAGGGCTTGAGCCTGAGGACCGTGTGGGAGTGGGCGTCCAGCAGCGTGTAGCGGATCAGCAGCTGGTCGCAGCCTGAGACGAAGAGCAGCTCCTTCCTGAAGAGCATGCCGCCCACCCTGTAGGTGATGACGGGATACGGATCCATCTCATAGTCCACGATGTACTTGTGGCCGCGGGGTTCGTAGATGTTCCCGTAGCAGTGGATGCCGAGGTTGAAGGGCATCCCGTGCTGAAGCAGGGTCTCGTCGAGGTCGGAGAGCAGCATGTAGCGGTGTCCGCCGAACTTGTCGACGGGCACGGCGAGCAGACCATGGTACTTTCGGGTATTGCAGCCCACGATGGTCGTGTTGCAATAGCCTCCGGCACGGTTGGTCGCGAGGAGCTCCCGCTTCAGGGAGTACTCGAGGTTCACGAGCTCGGCCTTGTTGAATTGCAGATAAGCCATATACTAGATGTTCAGATTTTAAACCGCAAAGGTACGAAAATATGTATAGATTATACCTATATTTTGCGAAGCACCTGCACGGTGCGGCTTGGAAGGTACAGATAGAGGTTGTCGTAATCCCCTTCCCTGCGCGTGAGATGCTTCACGGATGAGTCAAGGCGTCCGAAGCCTCCGAACTCGGGGGCGTCGCTGTCGAGCACGGTCTCATACTTGCCTCCCGCCACAGCGAAGCCATAGTTTTCGAAGGAATATTCGGGGTTGAAGTTGAAGGCGAAGACAAGGCCTGCGCGCTCCAGCAGCAGGATCTTCTTCTCCTCGTCGCAGCGCAGGCAGGTCGGATGCGCCGACAGGATCCGGGCTTCGCGTGCGAGGTTCAGCATGGCCTTTTCGAAGAGCCAGAGCCCGCGGTAGCGGAGCTGCGGATTGTCGACCAGCGACCACTGGCGCCGGGCGTAGTGGTACGACCAGTCGTTGCCTTCGCGCGGGAAGTCTATCCATTCAGGATGGCCGAACTCGTTGCCCATGAAGGTCAGGTAGCCGTCGCCCGCCGTGGCCAGGGTCACGAGGCGAATCATCTTGTGGAGGGCGATTCCGCGGTCGATGGCGAGGTTCTGGGAGCCGATGTTCATGCTCCAGTACATCTCCTTGTCTATCAGGCGGAAGATGATGGTCTTGTCGCCCACCAGAGCCTGGTCGTGACACTCGGCGTAGCTGATGGTGCGCTCGTCGGGACGCTTGCCCGAGAGCTCGTGCCAGATCTCGCCCATGCTCCAGTCCCAGTCGCTGCGCTCCTTGATCCACTTGATCCAGTGGTCGGCAACGCCCATGCTCATGCGGTAGTCGAAGCCTATGCCGCCGTCCTCGATCGGGGCTGCGAGGCCCGGCATGCCCGACATATCTTCGGCGATGGTGAAGGCGTTGCGGTCCAGCTCCTTGACCAGGATATTGGCCAGGCCGAGGTAGGTGATGGCGTCGGGGTCCTGTCCGCCGTCGAAATAGCAGTCGTAGGAGGTGAAGTCGCGGCCGAGGCCGTGGTCGTAGTAGAGCATGCTCGTCACTCCGTCGAAGCGGAAACCGTCGAGATGGTATTCCTCCATCCAGTACTTGAGGTTCGAGAGCAGGAAATGCAAGGTCTGACCCTTGCCGTAGTCGAAGCAGCGGGAGCCCCAGGCGGGGTGTTCTCCGCGGGGACCTTCGTGGAAATAAGTAGTATAGGAGCCGTCGAGCCTGCTGAGGCCTTCGACCTCGTTCTTGACAGCGTGGCTGTGGACCACGTCCATTATCACTGCGATGCCGGCCTGGTGTGCAGCGTCGACGAGGGCCTTGAATTCCTCGGGAGTGCCGAAGCGGCTGCTCAGTGCGAAGAAATTCGACACCTGATAGCCGAAGCTTCCGTAGTAGGGATGCTCCTGCAGGGCCATGATCTGCAGCGTGTTGTAGCCGGTTTCGATGACGCGCGGGAGCACGTTCCTGCGGAACTCGGTGAAGCTTGCCACCTTGCCTTCCTCGGAGCTCATGCCTATATGGGTCTCATAGATCACTGGATTGGCGATCGCGGGGCCGAGTTTCTTGCGCCAGCGGTAGGGTTTTTCGGGGGCCCAGACCTGGGCGCAGAAGGTCTTGGTGTCGGGGTCCTGGACGCAGCGCGTGGCATAGGCGGGGATACGCTCGCCGCCTCCGCCGGGCCATTCCACATACCATTTGTAAAGGTCGCCGTGCTCGACTTCCGATTCAGGGATGCGAAGCTCCCAGTTGCCTTCGCCGATGGGCTTGAGGGCCCATTCTTCGGTACGGCGCCATCCGTTGAAATCGCCAATGACATAGATTTTTGTCGCAGTGGGGGCCCACTCGCGGAACACCCATCCGCCGGCCTCCCTGTGGAGGCAGTAGTACATTGCACCGTTGATGGCGTCTTTCAGTTTCCTGCCTTTTCCGGCGATTTCCTGCTTGCGGCGCAGGATTTCGCGGTTGCGTGCCTCGATGACGCCCTGCCACGGGCCGAGCCAGGGGTCAGATTCCCAGATTTTCATGATTATTGGTTTTTCATCAGTTTTCCTATCTCTTCTTCCTGTCCGCGGATATAGTCGCGGCACCAGGCGATCATTTCCGAAGCCTTCTTCACGTCCTTCCCTATCTCAGAAAGCTCCCGCTCGGGATCCTCGATCTTCGCGACCAGCTCCTCCAGCTCCGCGAACACCTGTTCGTAAGTCTTTTTCTCTTGCTTCATGTTGCTCTTTTATCCAATCTCTCAAATTTACTGATAATTCGTGAGAAATCCAAATCCACGACCCTTCGTCACCCCGGACCAGATCCGGGGTCTGGTTTTTATTGGACATCGGTGACTTCCGCCTCGACGGTGCCGTCGCGGAAGAGGAGGGAGAGGCGGTCGCCGGGGGTGAAGGCTGTGGCGGTGGAGGCGCGGCGGCCGTTCTTGAGGGCGATCAGGAAGCCTCGGTCGAGGGCGCGCTGCGGGTCGACGGCGTCGAGGCGCAACTCCAGGGCCTGGAGGGCCTGGAGGGCTGCGGCGTGGCGGCTGGCCACGGCATGCCTGATCTTCAGGCCCATGGCGTCAAGCGTACCGCGCTGGGCCTCCGACTTGGTGCGCAGGGCGAGCTGGAGACGCTGCAGCAGGAGCGAAAGCTGCCAGTCTTCGGCCGAGAAGCGCTCGAGCAGCCAGTCGGCCAGTGCAGTGGGGGTCTTGACATAGGTGTGGGCCACCATGTCGACCAAGTGGTAGTCGTGGTCGTGGCCTATTGCAGTAAGCACCGGGAGCGGGAACTGGGCCACGTTGACGGCCAGGTCGTAGTCGTCGAAGCAAACGAGGTCCATCGCCCCGCCGCCGCCGCGCAGCATCAGTACCGCGTCGAAATCACGGGCGCGGTCAGCGATGCCGTCGAGCGCAGCAATGATGGAGGCCGGAGCCGCGTCGCCCTGCATCACGGCAGGGAAGAGTTCCAGCACAAAGCCGAAACCATACTCATTTTCAAGCAGATGCCTCCGGAAATCGCGCCAGCCCGCAGCTGTCTCGCTCGACACGACGGCCAGGCGGCGAGGCAGTGCAGGAAGCGGCAGCATGGCATTCATGCCCATCATCCCCTCCTCCTCCAGACGTGCCACCGTCCGTTGCCGCGCAAGCTCCAGCTCGCCCACGGTGAAGGAAGGGTCGATGTCGTAGACCACAAGCGAGAGGCCGTACACCGCCGAATAGCTCACCTGTACCCGCAGCAGCACCTTCATGCCCACGGCGAGGCCGCGGCCAGTCTGCGACTCGAAGAACGGACGTATGATACGCCAGGAAGAAGCCCAGGCCACGGCGGAACAACGGGCCAGCAGGGCGCCTCCCCCCTCGTCCTTTTCCACCAGGGTGAGGTAGCAGTGGCCCGAAGGGTGCTGCTTCAGCTCGCTGATCTCGGCCTGCAGCCAGAGCGTTGCCGGAAATGCCCCGGAGAGCGATTCCTTCACCATCTCCTGCAGCTGCAGAAGGCCTATGGAGCTGTTTATTTCCATGTTGACAAATATAGGAAAATTATCCCGATTATTTTCGTATTTTTGCGCTGTCTAATCCTTCCGACATGGTAATCAAACAGGCCCTCTTTGCCGGCAGCAGCCAGCACACGGACCAGAAGCCGAAACCCGCCCGTCCGGAGTTCGCCTTCATAGGGAGGAGCAACGTCGGAAAATCATCGCTAATCAACCGCCTCTGCGGGAAAAAGGGCCTGGCCCACACTTCCGCGACACCAGGCAAAACGCAGCTGGTCAATCATTTCCTTATAAACGACTCCTGGTACCTTGTCGACCTGCCCGGCTACGGCTACGCCCGGCTTGGGAAGGAAGGACGTCAAAGGATTCAGGATATCATAGGCGACTACATACTCCACTCGGAGGACCTGGTACTGCTTTTCGTGCTGCTCGATGCGCGCCACGACCTGCAGGACATCGACCGGGAATTCATCGACGAACTCGGAGCGGAAGGCATACCTTTCGCCCTGGTCTACACCAAATGCGACAAGTTGGGACCGGTCGCACTCAAGGAAAGGATAGCGCGCAACGAAGCCGTCCTTTCGGAGAGCTGGGAGGAACTACCGCCAGCCTTCTGCAGCTCCTCCGTCACGGGCGACGGACGTGAAGAGATCCTTACCTATATAGATTCAATCCTAAAAAACCTGTCATAAACTTTCTCCATTCATGGAACAGTACGACCATAGACTGAAAATTTTCTCCTGCAGAGGCTCCTACACCTTTGCCCAGCAGGTCGCCGAGCAGCTGGGCACCCAACTCGGAGATGCAGAGTTGACTGTCTTCAGCGACGGGGAATTCCAACCCCAGTTCACGGAAAGCGTCCGCGGCGCCACGGTTTTCATCGTCCAGAGCACCAATCCTCCCGCCAACAACCTCTTCGAACTGCTGCTGATGATAGACGCCGCCCGCCGCGCATCCGCCTACAAGGTGATTGCAGTGATACCCTACTTCGGATGGGCCCGCCAGGACCGCAAGGACAAGCCTCGCGTATCGATCGGCTCGAAGCTCGTGGCCAACATGCTTACCGCCGCAGGTTGCGACCGCGTGATGACCTGCGAGCTCCACGCCGCCCAGATCCAGGGCTTCTTCGACATCCCCGTCGACCACCTGTGGGCCAGCTCGATCTTCATCCCCTACATCCAGTCCATGAACCTGGAGAACCTCTCGATCGCCTCGCCCGACATGGGCGGCGCCAAGAAGGCCAACGTGTATGCCAAGAACCTCGGAGCGCAGCTGATCATCTGCCATAAGGACCGCAGCAAGGCCAACGTGGTGGGCAGCATGACCGCCATCGGCGAAGTCCAGGGCCGCAACGTCGTGATAGTCGACGACATGGTCGACACGGCAGGCACCATCACCAAGTGCGCCGACGTGCTGATGGAACGCGGAGCGCTCAGCGTCCGCGCAGTATGCACCCACCCCATCCTCTCGGGTCCCGCCTACGAGCGCATCTACGCCTCTTCCATCAAGGAATTCATCGTGGCCGACACCGTCCCTCTCAGGAAAGATGCCGACAATTCCATATTCACCGTGCTTTCGATGACCGGCGTATTCGCCAGCGTCATCGACCGCATCTACCACAACGAGCCGGTGAGCGACCTGTTCATCACCTCATAGCCATGGTCTTCGAGCCTTCCCGCAGCATAGCAGAGGTCCACGGCCTGCTGACAGAAAAGCTCCGCGGCTTCTTTGCCGGTGCCGGCAAGACCCGCGCCGTGCTGGGCCTCTCCGGCGGCATCGACTCGGCTCTTGTAGCCGCCCTGGCCGTCGACGCGCTCGGCCCGGACAACGTCCACGGTATCCTGATGCCCTCCGAATTCTCCTCGAAAGGCTCCGTCGACGATTCGCTGGCCCTCGCGCAAAATCTCGGCATCGACACCGACACCGTCCCCATCGGCGCGATCTACCGCAAGGCGATGGAAGAGATGGCCGGGTTCTTCGAAGGGGCCGGATGGAGCGTGGCCCAGGAGAACCTGCAGGCCCGCATACGCGGTGCGATCCTGATGACCTGGTCGAACCGTTTCGACGCCCTGCTGCTCAACACCTCCAACAAGAGCGAGCTCTTCATGGGCTACGGCACGCTCTACGGCGACCTCTGCGGCGCGGTGATGGTGATCGCCGACCTCTACAAGCTGCAGGTCTACGAGCTGTCGCGCTACATTAATACCCTTCACGGGCGGGAGATCATTCCTGCGGCGATACTAGAAAAAGCACCCTCCGCCGAGTTGCATCCCGGCCAGAAGGACAGCGACTCCCTGCCGCCATACGACCAGCTCGACCCCGTGCTGCACGCCCTCTGCGAAGAGGAGCTGAGCCCGGACGAGGTGGTTGCCCGCGGCACCGACAGGGCCCTGGTGGAGCGCATCGTCCGCCTCAAGAACGCTGCGGCCTTCAAGGCCATGCAGATTCCCCAGGTGCTTACCGTGGGCAGCCATGCCGTAGTACCTCCTTTCAAGCAGGTATAGTGCCATGAAAGTCTTCCTCCTCGCAGTCATACTCCTTGCCGTCGGCGTTGCCGGGATGGCTGTCACCATCCTTGTCAAGAAAGACGGGAAGTTCCCCGACGGGGAGATCTCCCGCAACAAGGAGCTCCGCAAGCGGGGAGTGGTCTGCGCGAAGGAGGAGGAACTGAAACTGTGGCGCAAACGCAATCCGAAGGCCGCGGCCAGCGGCAAACTGCCTGAATCCTGTCCCGAAGGCGGCTGTGACGGCTGCGCTTTCCTGGGCGGCGAAAACCAGCGATGATTCTTTTCCTGACAGGCAGTCCGACCCGTTACGGGCAGGACAGGTTTACCAGCGACAACGGCTTCCTGGCCGAGGTCAAGGCCGCACTGCGCCAGGTCACCGGAGGTAAGCGCGCGCCGAGGGTGCTGCTCATCAGCGCCGCTCCCGACGACCGCGCCTTCACTGATTCCGTACGGAAAGGCATGGGCGACTGCATTCACAAATCGGGCATCTCCACCTCGTCGTTCGTGATGCTCGACCGCCGGAACGCGGCGAAGGTGCCGCAACTCGTCGCCCGCGCCGACTGGATAATACTATGCGGCGGACATGTGCCCACTCAGAACCGCTTCATCAATGAAATCGGCCTGAAAGCCCTCCTGAAGGACTTCCGGGGCGTGGTCATGGGCTGCAGCGCAGGCTCGATGAACTGTGCCGGACGGGTGTATTCCCACCCTGAATACCCTGGCGAAGCCATTGACCCCGGCTACCGGCGCTGGCTGGAAGGCCTGGGACTGACCGACATCCAGCTTGTCCCCCATTACTACCAGGTCAGGAACGCCACGGTCGACGGCCTGCGCCTGTTCGAAGACGTGGCCTTCCCCGACAGCTGGGGCCACAGATTCTACACCTTCCCCGACGGGGGCTACGTCGTCAGGAAGGAAGGCCGTCCGGCCGAACTCCGCGGCGAAGCCTGGGAAATCTCCCGAGGCTCGATGCGCCGCATATCCGAAGAAAACCAATCCTACAGTTTTATGAACCTTGTCTTTATCTCACCCCATTTCCCGCAGACCTACTGGCATTTCTGCGCAGGAGCCCGGCGCAACGGCGTCAACGTGCTCGGCATCGCCGATACCGCTTACGAGAACCTGCCGTGGGAACTGCGTCAGCAACTCACAGACTATTATAAGGTGAAAAACCTCGAGGACTACGACGAGATATACCGCGCCGTGGCCTGGTTCGCCAACAAATATGGCCGTATCGACTGGATCGAGTCGAACAACGAATACTGGCTGGAGCAGGACGCCCGCCTCCGCACCGACTTCAACGTGACGAGCGGCATCAAGACCGACCAGATAGCCGCCATCCGCAGCAAGGCCGAAATGAAGAAATACTACGGTCTGGGCGGGATTCCGACAGCCCGCCAGATCCGTGCCGCGGAAGGCAGGGAAGCCGTGCGCGCCTTCGTGGCCAGGACCGGCTACCCCGTGATCGCCAAGCCCGAAAACGGCATGGGCGCTTCGGGCACCTTCAAACTCCACGACGACGCCGAACTCGAAGCCTGGTTCGCAGACCACGCCGACAACCATGTCTATTTCGTGATAGAGGAATTCGTCACCGGGCTGCTGGTGAGCTACGATGCAATCTTCAACTCAAGGATGGAGCCCATTTTCGAGAACAACACCATCTTCCCCACCCCCATCATGGAGATCGTCCACAACGACCTCGACACCTGCTACTGGACCAACAAGACTGTTCCGAAGGCCCTGGCCGAAATCGGCAGGCGCACCGTGAGGGCCTTCGGCGTGAAGAGCCGCTTCGTCCACCTGGAGTTCTTCCAGCTCGACCGCGACCGTGAAGGCCTTGGCAAGAAGGGCGACTACGTGGGCCTGGAGGTCAACATGCGACCCCCGGGCGGCTACACCCCCGACATGATGAACTTCGCCCACTCCACCGACGTCTACCAGATATGGGCCGACATGGTGGCCTTCGACGAGCGCCGCAAGGACCAGGGCGAGCAGTTCTACTGCGCCTATGCCTCCCGGCGCGACTCGCACCGCTACGCCCACAGCCACGATGAGGTCATGGCGCGCTACGGCGATGCCATACGTATGAGCGAAAGGGTGCCGTCGGCCCTTGCCGACGACCTTGGCGACCATGCCTACATGGCGCGTTTCCGCGAAAAGAAAGACATCGAGCCCTTCTTCCGCTTCGTCACCCAAGGCTGAGAGGCCGGAAGAAACTGAAGTGAACGTTGCCGTACTTCTTCTCCTTCACGAAGGAGGGATGTGCGGCAAAGTTGTAATCTGCAGGGTGTTCGAGAATGAGATAGCCCTCGTCGTAGACCAGGCCCCTTTCCAGGATGCGGTCGGGAAGGGTATCGAGGCCTTCCAGGGCGTAAGGAGGATCGGCGAACACGATATCGAAACGACGGGTGCAGATGCCGAGGAAATCGAATACGTTGTGGTGGACCACCTGCACCCGCGAGGCCATCCCGAGCGACGCGGCGGTACGCTTGATGAAGGCGACATGGGCGGGGTTCATCTCCACCGTGACCACGGAACCCGCACCGCGCGAGGCGAACTCGAACGAGACGGCGCCCGTGCCGCCGAAAAGGTCGAGCACGGCCAGGCCGTCGAATTCGTATTCGCTGTCGAGCGTGTTGAACAGGCCCTCCCGGGCGAAATCGGTGGTCGGACGGGCCTTGTAGCCGGAAGGGGGCAGGATCGCCTTGCCCTTCAGCGAGCCGCCTATGATCCTCATAACACCTCCACGCTGGCGAAGTGGCGGAAAAGGTCGCTCTTCACCGACTCCGGCACGTCGCCGCAGAAGTTTACAGTCGTCACCTCGGGATTGATCTGGAAGGGGCGGAGGGCGGCGAACAGGAAATACTGGGCCGTCACGGGATCCGGGGCCGGATAGGAATTGCAGAGCAGCAGCTTGTCACCCACGGCCAGAACGATGTCGACCATGTCTTCGCCCAGACGGACCACCAGCTTGTTGTAGCGGTCCAGGGCCTTGGCGGCCTCAGCCATCGTGGCTACCGCACGGGCATGGGACTCTTCTCCGGCATAAATAAGAACTGCCTTATAGCAAGGCAGTTCAATACTTTCTACCGTTTCGTTCTTCTCCAGGATCACGACCTGCGACAGGAGTTCGCGGGCACTGTCCGGCGAGAAGAACTCCTCCGGAACCAGGGTATATTTAAGCACTACTCCCAGTTTCCGGCGTTGTTGTTGGCGTTCTCGATGGAACCCACCATGAGGCCGGGATAACGGCCGGTGTCTTCACGCTCGGCGACGAGGTTGACGATCTGCTGGTGGTCCATGCCCTTGAGCAGGGCCTTGTAGTGCATCTTGGCCTCGAAGAGCGGCACGTCGACGCCCGACACCTGCTTGACGATGCTGGTCATCTGGACGGTGTCACCCTCGGAGAAGGGGATGTAGCGGAGTTTCTCCACGTCGAAGCCGGCACGGCTGCGGAAGAGGGTGTCCTTGACGGCGGTCTCCTGGGGGATACGGATGATGAGATTGTTGTCGCCGGCCTCATAGAGTTCGTAGAGCTTTGCCTGGAGTGCAGTGCCCTTGAGGTTTTTCAGCGACTTCTTGACCGCTTCGGTATGGAGGACGGCGGTGGAGTCGTCTTCGGAACCGATCTGGCGCATGATCTCGATCTTGCCGTTGTTGTAGAAATCGATGAGAGAGTCCATCACCGGGGCATAGTGGCCGTAGGTGTCCTTGTAGGTTACCTGGAGGGTGCGGATGTCTTTCAGCTGCTCGATCGCCACATTGCTGCGCTGCTTGAGCTCGTTGTTGAATTTCATCGGCTTGTTGATGCTGCTGAACAGAAGATAAGCCAGGCAGATGATGATCAGCGGGAAGATGCAATAGGTTAAAAGTTTTCTCATTATGGTTAATTTTAATATTTTTCTCGCGCAATAAGCCAAATTCGATTTGACCTACAAAAATAAAAAAATTATTTCAAGCATACAATATATTTTTAATTTTGCACCGACTTAGCCCGAAGACCAGCAGAATATGACCCCTGACATCTCCAAACTGGAAGCCTTTCTTTCCCATACCGACGACATCGCCTTGATAGGGCACTTCAACCCCGACGGAGATTCGCTTGGAAGCGTGACTGCGGCCTACCACTACCTCAAGGGGCGCGGGAAGAGGGTCCGCATAATCCTGCCCAGCCCTTATCCCGACAACATGTCGTTCCTCGAGCCTTCCGACCCGGCCGACCGCATGGTCATATGCGAAAAGTCGATGGATGAGGCGCGCAGGCTCGTAGCCGGCGCAGGCCTCATCGTCTGCCTCGACTTCAACCGCCTGTCCCGCACCGAATACCTCGAAGAAGACATCATCGCGGCCCATGCGCCCAAAGTGCTCATCGACCACCATCTGGCCGCCGAGCTCGACCGCTTCGACCTGGCATATTCGACTACCGGGGTATCCTCGACCTGCGAACTTCTGTTCCGCATCCTGCTCGCGATGCCCGACGTGGCGGGCGACCTGCAGCGCCTCAACCTTCGCTGCGCGGAATCGCTCTACGTGGGCATGATGACCGACACGAACAACTTTTCGAATTCGGTTTTCCCGGGGACCTTCGACATGGCGTCGCAGCTCATAGCCCGCGGCGTCAACAAGGACGAACTGCAGGACAAGGTGCTCAACTGCTACACAGTTTCGCGCACCCGCCTGCTGGGGCACATGGTCAAGGACAAGATGAAGGTGCTCCCGGAATACCGCACTGCGTATATGGTCCTGACACGCAAGGAGAAGCAACGCTACCACTTCCAGGCC
The DNA here is from genome assembly GCA_905235995.1 of uncultured Bacteroidales bacterium. Taxonomy (GTDB): domain Bacteria; phylum Bacteroidota; class Bacteroidia; order Bacteroidales; family UBA932; genus Cacconaster. Next base: position 22,826 of record CAJONI010000020.1, on the reverse strand, counting down.
GGCGACAGCGAGGGCTTCGTCAACCTGCCGCTGGCGATTTCGGGCGTGGACGTAAGCGCTCTCTTCTCCGAGAACGACGAAGGCACCTACGTACGGGTGTCGCTGCGCTCCAAGGGCGAGATCGACGTGAACCGCTTCGCCATCAGGTTCTTCAACGGCGGCGGTCACCGCAACGCCTCGGGCGGAAGGCTCTACATGCCCGTAGAGGAAGTCCCCGCCTATTTCGAACAGGCCCTGGCCGCCTGGATGGAGGAAGAAAAATTTTCATAAGGCATATCTTTTGCTTACCTTTGCAGGTTACATGATGCGCCATTTGACCACCATACTCACCTGCCTGCTGCTCTTGCCGCTCCTGCTTCTCGCACCCTCGTGCGACCCGGAAGTGCGCGAGGCCAACATCAACCAGGAGAAATACATCGACGACTACATCAGCAAGACCTTCGCCGACTACGAAGTGATACGCCAGGACGGCGTCAGCCGCGTGGTCATCGCCGATTCGCTCCAGACCGCGCAGGTGATAGAACCAGGCGATTCGGTCTACATCCTTTTCAGGGGCTTTACCTTCGCTTCGGGAGGCCCCTCCGCGCTGTTCGTCGAAGACGAAGGCATCTACAGGATCGGTGCCGGCGACCTGATCAAGGGCCTCGACCGCGGTCTGCCGGGCTCCCGTCTCGGTTCCGAAGTACTGCTGCTCTTCCCTTCCCAGCTTGGCTACGGCAAACAGGCCGTGGGTCTGGTACCTGAAAACACAGCCCTGATGTTCGACGTGCTGGTGGCCGCCATCAAAAAGAATCAGTAAGCATGAAAATGAAAAAGCTCCTCATAGCAATCCTTGGCGTTTCCGCACTGGCCGCGGTTTCCTGCGCCGTCGATCCGGAAGAGGATTCCTACGCCTCCTACGACCGCGTCATGGAGGCCTGGATCAACACGCATTTCCCCGGCGTAAAACCCTATGGCACCGAAGGCGCCTACATCCTTGACATGAGCCAGGGAGCAGGCCCCGCAGTGACCGACAGCTCTTACGTGTGGGCCCATTATGTCAAGCGCACCCTCGAGGGAACCGTGATATCGACAAACATCATGGAACTCGCAGAGCAGCTGGGCACTTACAGCAACGCCAGTTTCTACGGAAGCGACATCTGGCGCGTGGACCAGGGCTACCTGCCCGTCAGCCTGGAGGAAGTGCTCAAGACCATGCGCAGCGGAGGACGTGCCAGCATCGCCATCCCCTACTCCGCCTCGAACCATGAAGTCAGCACCTACGCAGCCTTCAGCGGGACCGACGAAGGAACAAACGTATTGATCGACCTGACCATCGACACCGTGGTCACCGACATCATGGCCTGGCAGGACCGCGCCATGAAAGAGTGGTTCCAGTCCCGCTACCCCGGTACCGACACCGTATCCACGGGCTTGTATTTCACGAAGCTCGAGGAGCATACCGCAGAAACTGACACCATAGCCGACGGCGAGGAGATCAAAGTCCGCTACATCGGACGGCTGCTCAACGGACAGGTGTTCGACACCAACATCCAGGACACCGCCAAGTTCTACCGCATCTGGGACGGCAGTCGCAGCTACGACGCCCTGAGTTTCACCTACCACAAGCCCGACACCGAAAACCTGGCCTCCGACAACGGGGTGGTTGAAGGTTTCGCACAGGCGGTGGCCCGCATGAACTACGGAGAGAAGGCGGTCACGCTGTTCAGGTCCGACCTCGGCTACGGTGAATCCGGAAGCGGCGATTTCGTCCCGGAATATGCCCCGCTCATTTTCTGGCTCTATGTCGAGCCTGAAGAATAGTCATCAAGCCATGGAAAAGATCATAGCCATAGCAAACCAGAAGGGAGGAGTGGGAAAGACCACTTCCGCCATCAACCTGGCCGCATCGCTCGCAGTACTGGAATACCGCACCCTGATCATCGATGCCGACCCCCAGGCCAACACCACCTCCGGCCTGAACTTCAACCCCGACTCCAAGGAAAAGGACACGCTCTACGAAGTGCTGATCGGCGAGCGCAAGGTCGAGGAGGTGATCAAGCCCACGGGCCTCGACCACCTCGACATAATCACTTCCCACATCAACCTCGTGGGTGCAGAGATCGAGATGCTTGAGATCCCCGGCCGCGAGAACGTGCTCCGCACCGCACTCACGGACATACGCGGGAAATACGACTACATCATCGTGGACTGCGCCCCCTCGCTCGGACTGATCACCATCAACGCCCTGACGGCCGCCGACAGTGTGATTATCCCCGTCCAGCCGGAATATTTCCCCCTGGAAGGACTTGGCAAGCTCCTGAATACCATCAACATAGTACGAACCAGGCTCAATCCGGCGCTGACGATCGAAGGTTTCCTCTTCACCATGTACGACAGCCGCCTGAGGCTGCACAACCAGGTAGTGGAGGAAGTCAAGAACTACTATCCCGACATGGTGTTCAAGACCATGGTCACAAAGAACGTAAAGCTCAGCGAGGCCCCTTCCTACGGTAAGCCGGCGATACTCTACGACGCCAGGTCGGCAGGCGCCGACAATTACCTCAACCTGGCCCGCGAGATCATCAAGAAAAACGAATCATGGCAAAAAGAGCAGCGTTAGGACGCGGCCTCGGCGCCCTCCTGGGCGACGACATGCTGCAGGACACCAGGGTCATCCATCAGGTGGCCGGCGGCAACCCCGCCGCAGTGAGTGAAATCCCACTCTCGGAAATCGTTCCGAACCCCCGGCAGCCCCGAGACACATTCAACGGGGAGGCACTGGAAGAACTGGCGGCATCGATCCGCACCCTGGGCATCATCCAGCCCCTGACCCTGCGGCAGACCGGCCCCCACAGCTACCAGATCATCAGCGGCGAGCGCCGCTACCGTGCGGCCAAGGCCGCCGGACTGGTGAGCGTACCCGCCTATATCCGGCAGGCCGATGACTCCGGGATGCTCGAGATGGCCATAGTGGAGAACATCCAGCGCGAGGACCTCGACCCCGTGGAGACGGCCCTCAGCTTCCAGAGGCTCATTGAAGAATGCAACCTCACCCAGGAAGCCATGGCCCTGCGGGTTGGCAAGAAACGCACTACCATAACCAATTACCTGCGTATCCTCGGGCTCCCCGACGAAATGCAGAAAGCTCTCAAGACCGGTACCATCTCGATGGGACATGCCAAGACCCTGGCCGGAGTGGACGACCCCGCCCGCCAGCACAGGCTCTTCCAGGGCGTGTTGAAGGAAGGGTGGTCGGTCAGGCAACTTGAGAAAAAAGCTCAGGAACCCGAAGCGGCGCCTGCAGCCCCCACAGCTACTTCACCCGAACGTCCGGCTCTCTACGAAACCCTCCAGGAGCGCCTGGGACGGCATTTCGACGGCCGGGTATCCATACGTCTGAAGGAACAGGGCGGCGGTTCGATCAATATACGCTTCACCGATGAAAGCCAGGTGGAAGATTTCCTGAAGGCCTTGAATCAGTAAACGAGTTTCCGTGCGCCGCGCCCTCTTCACCATTTTCCTCCTCACCTGCGTCTGCTGCAGCCTCAGTGCCCAGTTCCGGAGCACTCGGAACGACGTATCGGGGGTAAAGCAGGACGGCGTGGTCACTGGGCCTCCCGGCAGCGAGACCACTCAGGTCGCCGCCGGCGACTCCACCGCCGTGGTCGACTCCCTGCAGGGCTTCTCGCTTCGCAAGCTCTTCCGCGGCTATGCCAGGCGCGACACCCTGACTCCCGCATACATGCTCCTCGGCACGGCCATAGTGCCCGGAGCCGCACAGATCTACAACCGCGACTACTGGAAGATACCCATTATCTATGCCGGCATCGGAGCCGGCGTCTACGGAGGCATCTGGGCCAACCGCCAGTACCAGCAGACCGGAGAGATGAAGTTCAAGTACATCAGCACCGCCAGCTTCATCGCGGCGGGCGCCTTCTACTGGGGGCAGATGCTCGACGGTGTGGTATGCTACAAGACCAGCGTCAAGGTGCCGGTCCCGGCCAAGTCCACGCTCTACTCCCTGCTGCTGCCAGGCCTGGGCCAGGCCTACAACGGCGACTGGTGGAAGATTCCGATCTGGACCGGAGGCCTGGTCGCCTGCGGCTACTTCTACCATTTCAACGACATGCAGTACAGGCGCTTCCGATGGATCACGCAGATGGACCGCAACAACGCGGACACCGGCTACATAGGAGCCATCACCGCCAGCCAGGCCGAAACCTACCGCGACCTGTACCGCCGCTGGAGGGACTACTCCATCCTGGCCACCATAATTGTCTATGCGCTCAACGTCATCGACGCCAACGTCTTCGCCTACATGTCGGACTTCGAAGTCAACGACAATCTCGCCTCCCTGGAGATCAAGCCCACCGTCATAACCCCCATCACGCCGACGTATGCCTGGCAGAACACCGCAGTCGGATCGAACGCCCTGGGACTTAACCTGCAACTTACCTTCTGACATCATATGAAACGTACTTTCCTGTTTGTTTTCGCCATACTGTCCGTGTTGATCGCCTGTCCGTGCACCAGCCATGCCCAACGGATCGACCGCAAACGGCAGAACCAGCTGGTCGAAGAGTTGAACCGCCGCGTAGATTCGCTCCAGCACGCATACGACTCGCTCTACAACGAATACCTGCAGCTGACCGCCCCGGCCAACGATCCCGACGGAGACATCCTGCTCGACGACGACATCGAGAACCTCGTGGAGTACAACGCCGACAACATAGACTCCCTCCTGAACCTTTACTACGTACAGAAGCAACTGGACGTAAATGATTTCGATATCGCCAACCTGGAAGCCGACTCGCTCGTGAGCAACATCCCGGACGAGGTTTACATCGAAAGGCTCAAGCGCATGAACTCCTTCATCCCCGTGCAGTTCAACAAGCCGGTGAAGAACGCGATCATCCGCTACACCGAGAAGATGCCGACCGTCACGGCGCGTATCATGGGCCTTTCGACCTACTACCTGCCGCTTTTCGAAGAGATCTTCGACGAATACGACCTGCCCAAGGAACTCAAGGCCATGGCCATCATCGAATCAGCCCTCAATCCCAAGGCCGTATCCCGCGCCAGGGCCAAGGGCATGTGGCAGTTCATGTACAACACGGCCAAGCTCTACGGGCTCGAGATGACTTCCTACGTCGACGAGCGCTACGATCCCGTGACCTCCTGCCGCGCCGCCGCCCGACTGCTCAAGGACAGCTACATGATCTTCGGCGACTGGGCGCTGGCCATCGCCTCCTACAACTGCGGCTCCGGCAACGTCAACAAGGCCATACGCCGCAGCGGCGGCAAGACCGACTTCTGGGAGATCTACAGATACCTGCCCCGCGAGACCCGCGGCTATATCCCCGCCTTCATCGCAGCGCTCTACACCCTCAACTACTATCCTGAGCACGGCATCGTCCCCGCCCAGATAAGCCTTCCGGCGCACGTCGACACCTTCCACATCGACAAGATGCTCCACTTCCAGCAGGTGTCCGACAACATCGGCATCCCGATGGAAACCCTGCGCGACCTCAACCCGCAGTACCTCCACGACATAATCCCCGGCAACCAGCATACTTACGTCCTCAACCTCCCCCATCAGTATACGATGGCCTACACCGACCTGCAGGACAGTATCTACCGCTACAAGGACAGCCTGTTCTTCAATCCCGTGGCCATCCAGAAGATCAAGGAGACCGGAGGCAGCGACGGCCAGCGGGTGATACACAAGGTACGCTCCGGCGAGACGCTCAGCAGCATCGCTGCCAAGCACCACACTACGGTGGCCAACATCAAGCGTTGGAACGGCCTCAAGAGCAACACCATACGCGTGGGCCAGCGCCTCTACCTCTATGGCAGCGCCAGCAAGAGCACGGCTTCCTCTTCCGGTTCCACGGCCAGCAAGGTTTCATCCGGCTCCTCCGGCGGCAGTTCCGCCAGCGCCTCCGGCGACGTATATATCGTGAAGAAGGGCGACACCCTGGGCGGCATCGCCAAGAAGACCGGTGCGTCCCTGAACAGCCTCTACAAGCTCAACGGCCTGAATTCCAAGAGCAAGATCTATCCGGGAATGAAGATCCGCACGAAATAGGCACAATAGCCTTGCTGGACCTTGGCCCAGAGCTCGACATTCCGCGTCGGGGCATACTTCACAACGAGGTATGCCCCGATGCCTTTTCCGTAGTAGTTCTCCACCAGGAAACTTTCCGGCACCCCACGCTCGTAGAAGCAGATGCGCGAATCCCAGTCCTTAGCCGACCAGAGCGTGGCCCGTGCCGACAAGTCCCAGCGGCGGGAGGGCTTCCAGCGCACTTCGGCATAGCCTGCCACTCCGCCGGTATTGGCCTCGGCACGGATGCCGCACTGCCATGCTTCCCCGAACGGCAGCGAGATGCGGACCTTGGCCTTCGGGCGGCCGCTCCATACGAGCTGCACCTCCCCTTCAGCACCTCCGGAAAAAGTCCTTACGGCCTGAATCCGAGCCTTGAAGCCCCAGCCTCCCGCTTCTTTACGATATCGTTTCCAGGGATACCAGGCGATGTCGGCGTTGAGCCTAAGGGTCCAGGCGCCCAGGATCGCCTGGGCGGCATAGGTCGCGCCTATCTGGTTGGACACGCTGCTGAGCGTCGACCACGCCCCGGCATGGGTGGCGATGTAGGACGGGGAATAGCAGCGCAGCTGCAGGCTGGTCTCGAAGGAATACGAAGGGCTCCAGATTGCGCCGGCCAGCACCGCAGGGGCGAAGTGGGCGTCGACGGCCGCCTCCCCGAACAGGCGCAGGCTGCCCAGCGAGCCCTGGAAGTCCACGCTCAGGTTGCCCCAGGGTCCGTCGTACTGCTGGTAGCGGTTGTAATCCTGCACCCGGCGTCCGTTGTGCTTGTCGTAGGTATAGGCGGCGGCTGTCAGGCCGAAACGCCAGCGTCCCGCTTCGTAGCCGAGATTGGCCCCGGCCACGTATTCATGCATCGCGTGGCGTTTGGCCCGCTCCGCCTCGGTGGCGTGGAGGCCGTCGGTGGCTATCGAAGTGTATTTCCCGTCCACCACCCTGGCGTCGACCGGAGTGCGCGAAACGAAGGCCGAGGCGGAGAAGCGCCCGAACTCACCCGACCACCCCGCACCGCGGAAATAGCCCGTTTCGGATGAGGAGTGCCGGACCTGAAGGCCGTTTCCCCTTCGGGCAAGGGAGGATGGAGTACCGAATGCCGTAAGGCTGAATGCTTTCCAAAGCACCAGCCCCTGCCCGAACCTGGCCGTGAAGTCGCCCGCATAGAATCCCTTGTAGCGGGTCGACACCGAAACGAAATCGGGGAAACGCTCCAACGGGTCGTTGTCAATCACAGCAGCTGCCGAAAAGGCTTCGCTTTCATAGATTCCCTTGGAACTTATGGAAAAACCCGCCTGCTTCCATTTCTTCTTGAAGCGGGCTGAATAGGTCTGGCTGGCGCCCTTCCCGGAGGAGGGCTCGCCGAAACTGAAGAACGGGCGGAGTTCCGCCACGGTTTCAGCCGAGAACCCCTCCACGAACGACAGCTCCGTGGCGGAGCGTATCGCCCCGTAGCGCTCCCTCCAGGCGAGCACGCTCTCCACCTGGAAGAGGGAAAGCAGCCCCGTCTCTTCCAGCTGACGGCGGGAGGCCGCATTGAGGTTGAGCGGATGCTGCATGAGCCGCTCGTAATACTGTACCCACGATTCGGCGTCTCCGGCCTGCTCCTCGCGCTGTTCGAGGAGGGAAACCAGCGAAGCGGGAAGGTCCTGCGCCTTCAGGGGCGCCATTGAAAGGAAAACAAGGAGGGAGAGAGATACCGTCCCCCCGATCGCTCTGCACATGTCTCTCTGCGTTAAAGTTGATAAAATGTCAAAAAGAAGTGCTCGCCGCACTCCCGAAAGACAAAGATAATGCGTAATTTCGCAAATTGAAACGTTTTTCTGACGATGGAAAAGATTTTACTCAAGGACAAGTATTTCGTCCCCTACATCAGCTATGAGAAGATTGAGAGCGCAATCGACGCCGTTGCCGAACGCATCAATCAGGATTTCAAGGACTTCGATGGCATCCCCATCGTACTCTGTGTGCTAAACGGCTCGATCGTCTTCACTGGCGAGCTCATGAAACGCTTCAACTTCCCCTGCGAGCTCTCGAGCGTGCGCCTCTCCTCCTACGAGGGCACCCTCTCGATGGGCGTGACCCGCAGGATACTGGGCCTGACCACGGCCATCAAGGGCCGCACGGTCATCGTGGTGGAAGACATCGTCGACACCGGCAAGACCATCACCGACCTTTCCGAGATCCTGCGCGAGGCCGGCGCAGCCGACGTGAAGATATGCACCCTGCTCCTCAAGCCCGAAGTCTACAAGAAGGACCTGAAGCTCGACTACGTGGCAATGGAGATCGAAAACCGCTTCATCGTGGGCTTCGGCCTCGACTACGACCAGCTGGGCCGCAACTACAAGGACATCTACATTCTCGATACAGCCAAGCCCGACACACGCAAGTATTTCCTCATCTTCGGCCCTCCGGGCGCCGGCAAGGGAACCCAGGCGGCAAGACTGGTGGAGCGTTTCGGGCTGAAGCACGTATCCACGGGCGACCTGCTGCGCCGCGAGATGGCCGCCGGTACGGAACTAGGCATGCAGGCCAAGTCGCTCATTGAAAAGGGGATGCTAGTCCCGGACGAAGTGGTGGAAGGCATGATAGCCTCCGAGATTGAAGCCAACCCCGATGTGAAGGGCTTCCTCTTCGACGGCTTCCCTCGCACCGCAGCCCAGGCCGAACACCTCGACCGCATCCTGGCTGGTTGCGGCGGAAAGGTGGACGCAGTGCTTTCGCTTGCGATTCCCGACAAGACCGTGTTCGAGCGTATCAGGCACCGCGCCGAGATCGAGAACCGTCCCGACGACACCAAGCCCGAGGTCATCCAGAACCGCATCGACACCTACCATGCCAAGACCGAACCCGTGGTTGCCTTCTATAAGGGGAAAGGAGTCTACCGCGAGATCGACGGCACCGGAACCATCGACGAGGTATTCTCCAAACTCTGCGCACTGACAGACAATTACCTGTAAAAAAATCCCCGGCCTGGCCGGGGATTTTTCTATTTGTACCTTCTCTCCTTTTCGGAGACGAGCAAGTCCTTCAGAGTGGCGACGCAATCGTTCACGGCGCCTTCGAAGGTCTCATTGTTGCGCTCCACGACCAGTTCATTGCCCGGAATGAACACGTGGGCCTTGACGTTCTTGTTCTCAGGATCGGCCAGCAGGGAGAGAACGACCTCCGTCCGCACGATGTCTTCGTAGAATTTCTCGATCTTGCTGAACTTCTTGTCGATGTAGTCAAGAAGTTTCTGGTCAGCGTCGAACTTGATGGACTGAACTTTAATTTCCATGTTTACCTCCGTTTTTTGCTCTGGGATGAGCGGTTAGATATGTCTTTTTCAATTGTTCGAAAGAGTTGTGCGTATAAACCTGCGTAGCGGCAAGCGAGGAGTGTCCCAGTATCTCCTTGATGCTGTTCAGGTCGGCGCCCCTGTTGAGAAGGTGCGTCGCCAGCGAGTGCCTCAGTACGTGGGGCGACTTCCTGCCGGTGAATCCCTCCTCTCCGGAGAGCTCCCGCCTGACAACATTGTCCACGAACCCCAGATATAGAGGCGCACCTTTGTCGGTAAGGAAAAACCATCCTTCCGGGTTCACGGGCCATGCCTCCCGCATTTTTCCCAAATATAACGAAATCTCCTGACATATCAAAGCCGGGACAGGGATTTCGCGCTGCTTGTCGCCTTTGCCCAGCACCCTGAAAAGGCTTCTGCCCGCGTCGAAGTCGGTGTGTTTCAGGCGGCAGAGCTCGGCACGGCGCATGCCCGTGGAGTAGAGCACGAGCAGGATCATGCGGTCGCGCAGCAGGGAGAAGTCGTCGGGATGCTCCTCCACCTGCTGCAGGCTCCGGTCGAAGTACCCGGAGATCGCTTTCTCGGTATAGAATTCCGGCAGGCGCTTTTCCTGCTTCGGGCGCGGCACCTTGGACACGGGATTGCCCTTCAGTATGCCCTGCCGCAGGAGCCAGTTGCACCAGGTGCTCAATGCGGAGAGCTTCAGGTTCATGGTACGGGCGGAACGTCCCTGGTCAAGCCCCCAGGCCAGGTAGCTGCGTACGTGCCGGGGCATGAGAATGTCCGCCGAGGGCTCTTCAGCCTCGAAAAAGGCGAGATATTCTGACACGGCTTCCCGGTAAAGCGCCACGGTTCGCGGGGAGAAGCGTCGCTCCGCCTGGAGGTAGGCGATGAAATTTTCCTTCAACACTTGACAAATTTACAAAAATTTATCTACCTTTGCACTCCCTAAGAAAAAGGAGGTGTAAGCAAATGATTATCGTACAGGTCAAAGAAGGTGAGAACATCGAGCGTGCGCTGAAAAAATTCAAGCGTAAATTCGAGAAGACGGGCATCATCCGTGAGCTCCGCAGCCGCAAGACTTTCGAGAAGCCGTCCGTGAAGAAGCGCGACATGATGAACAAGGCCATCTACGTGCAGAAGCTTCAGCTCCGCGACGAGTAAAGCAGAGAAACCATCTCTTCGGGAGTGATTCCCAGGAAATATTCGCCGACCGCTATGTTTTCCATACGGTCGGCGATTTCTTCATGTGCGTAAGGGCAGCCCTCGAGCAGGGCGCAGAACTCTGCCGTAGGCCTGTTGAAGAAGTAGTCGCCGAAAACCTGCAGCTTGCGTATGCAGCCCTTCTCCACTTCGAAATGCGCCTCGACCAGTCCGGCGGGGAACTTCCGCACTTTTTGGAAACTGCACGCGGGAGAAGCCCCGAAATTCCACTGCCTGAGGCCATAGCGTTGCGACTTGATCTCCTCGATGGCGGCACGGTCTTCTCCCGTCAGCTCATAAGCTTCGCAGTCGAGCGCATCGGCGAGGTATCCTGCAAGGAAGGTCATGAACCCTTCCACGCTCATGCCCGCAGGCAGATGCTCCGCCAGATTGGCGACCCGCTTACGCACGGAGCGCACACCCTTGCCTTCAAACTTTTCGGGACGAGGCCTGAGTGCGGCGGCCAGCCGGTCGAGCGATGCGTCGAAGAGCAGGGTGCCGTGCTCCAGCCGTCTGCCCCCTCTCTCGCACGCGGCGGTTCCGGAAATCTTCATTCCTTCGAGAGTCAGGTCGTTGCGGCCCTCGCTCCGTACGTCGAGGCCCAGCTCCTTCAGGGCAGCCGCCATCACTTCGGTAAAACGTATGCCATTAAGATCGAAAAAAGAATAGTTCACGTTGCCCAGGTCGTGGAACACCGCACCGCCTCCGGTGAGCCGGCGTATCAGTGGAATGCCCTCGCGCTCCACGTAGCCGGCGTCGATCTCCGCCCAGGCATTCTGGTTGCGGCCGATGATCACGCTGTCAGAGTTCCGCCAAAGGCGCACGAAAGGCTCGTTGCGGCCTGTGAGCAGATACTCCTCTGCGGCCAGGTTCCAGGCCGGGTCGGTACAGGGATCCGTGAGCAGAAACATCAGATTTCAGTGTTGAGCCGCTCCCAGAGCAGGTCCTTGAGTTCGGTGATCCCCTCCCCCGTCACGGAGCTGATGAAACAGCTGGGTATCTTGCGGGGCAGGTGGCGCTTCACTTCCCTGCGGAGCTCCTCGTCGAGCATGTCGGTCTTGGTGATGGCGAGCACCCTGTCCTTGTCGAGCAGTTCAGGGTTGTAGAGCTTGAGTTCCTTCAGCAGCACCTTGTATTCGGAAGAGATGTCTGGGCTGTCGGCGGGAATCATGAACAGGAGCATAGCGTTGCGCTCGATATGACGCAGGAATCTCAGTCCCAAGCCCTTGCCCTCATGCGCGCCTTCTATGATGCCGGGAATGTCGGCCATCACGAACGAACGCTCGTCGCGATACGTCACTATGCCCAGTTGAGGCTCGAGGGTGGTGAAGGGGTAGTTTGCGATCTTGGGCTTCGCAGCCGAGACCACGCTGAGCAGCGTGGACTTGCCGGCATTTGGGAAACCCACCAGGCCAACGTCGGCCAGCACCTTGAGTTCCAGGATGAACCAGCCTTCAACGCCCGGCTCGCCGGGCTGGGCGAAACGCGGCGTCTGGTTGGTCGCGCTCTTGAAGGCGTCGTTGCCCAGGCCTCCGCGGCCTCCACGGCAGAGGATCTTCTCCTCTCCGTCCTCCATCACCTCGAACAGCGTTTCGCCGGTCTCGCCGTCGCGGGCCACAGTGCCCAGGGGTACCTGCAGCACGACGTCGGCGCCTTGCTTGCCATGCTTGAGCTGGCCGCTGCCCGCGCCGCCGTCCTCGGCCTTTATGTGTTTCTTGTACTTGAGATGGATCAAGGTCCACATCTGCTTGTTGCCACGAAGGATGATATGGCCGCCGCGACCGCCGTCGCCGCCGTCCGGTCCGCCCTTGGGCACGTACTTGGCCCGGTGCAGGTGCATCGATCCGTTGCCCCCGTCACCGCTCTTGCAGAAGATACGTACGTAGTCTATGAAGTTGGTGCCTGTCTCGAAACTCATGGCTTAATGGCTTTGGTTGCAAAGTTAAGCTTTCTGCTCCTCCTTTGCAAACTTTCCACCCTGCAATATACACACCTGACCGACAGCCGTTTATGTAAACTCCTCCCCTTACCGGACGCGGGGAGGACATCTTGTAATACCCTGATATACCGATGCGTACATTGCAGCGAAAAAAACTAGGAGGAGGGAGGCGGGAGTTTTGGAATATGTTTTGCATTTTGCGGATACGATTACGATCTTTGGACTGCAGTAGCTGCAAGAAGTAGCTCCTGGCAAATCATTTTGGAGGCAAACGATATGAAGGGAAGGAAAAAACCGATTGTCAGGGCTGATGCCGTTCATCACGTCTACCAGAATACCCGAAACGGCCATTTGATTTTTTACTCCGTAAAGGATTACCTGATCCTGTTCTCCGTGATATCGGCCATGTCCCGCCGCTATGGGATCAAGATCATGGGTATCAGCATGATGCCTGACCATATTCACCTGATTGTCCTGGTTCGCGATCCGAAAAGATTCAGGGCTTTCGTCAGGGATTATACCAGCATCTTCACAAAACTTTACAACCGGCATTACTCATTGTCAGGTCCATTGTTCAACACCCCTTTCGGGTGTGCTCCCAAATTGTCACACAAAAAGATACGATCAGCCATAGCTTATGTCTACAACAATCCTGTTGAAGGGCGTCTGGCGCACAAAGTGGAAGAAGACCGCTGGAACTTTCTGGCTTATGCTACCGAAAAACATCCTTTTTCTGAAAAACTTCGAATAGACAAGGCTTGCTGGGTCCTCCGTAAGGCCCTCTACACGGTGAAAGCGCGAAAAAAAGAAGGCAGATGGCTGAATTATACTGAAATAGAACGGGTTACAGAAAGGTTAACGCAACGGCAGCTGCAGCAGTTCACGGACTATGCGGTTCGTATGTATAACTGCATCGACTACGATTCTGCGATCTCCTATTACGGATCTTATGAAAAGATGGTCACGGCCCTGGATGCCAATACCGGCAGTGAGTATGACCTAAGGGAAGACACCTACGCCAAGGATTACAGAATCTACAAGACTATGATCCGGACCCTGTGCTACACCAGAAAGTATGAAACGATGGAGAATGTCCTGACTCAGACGATTCAAGACAGGATACGTCTTGGCAATAGCCTGATTCGGAACAGAGGGGCGACAGTGAAAGAAGTGGCCAAGTTGCTCAGGTTATGACCGGGGCAGGGCGGCGAGCAAGGCACGGCAGCCTTTGAAGATATCGTTATAGGCTGTTTCGAAATCGTTGGTGTACCAGGGATCCGCCACGTTGCGGTGTTCGCCGGCGTATTCGAGCAGAAGACGGATCTTCCCGTCCGGATCGCCACCGACAATACGCCTGATGCCGCGTATGTTGGATTCATCCATAGCAATGATCAAATCGTATTTCCCGTAGTCGGATGCTTTCATCTGACGGGCCGTCCTTTGGCCGTCGTAAGCGATGCCGTGACGGCGCAAGACAGCCGCTGCCGGCGGATAGATCGGATTTCCCAATTCTTCCTCGCTGACGGCAGCCGAAGCAATCTCAAATTCATCGTGACGACCGGCCTCGGAGGCCATGTGTTTCATAATGGCCTCGGCCATCGTGCTCCTGCATATGTTGCCATGGCAAATGAACAAAATCTTCTTCATGCCGGCAAAGGTACAAAAATTCGCGCTGCAATGTACACACCTGACCAACAGCCGTTTATGCAAACTCCTCCCCTCGCCGGACGCGGGGAGGACATCTTGTAATGCCCTGATATAGTGATGCGTCCATTGCAGCGGAAAAATTTGTACCTTTGCGCACTCAAACCAGCGAACGTCATGAAACGTACTTTCACCTTGATAATCGCAGCGGCATTCGCCGCCATGATGCTGACGGCCTGCGAAACGCCCGTCGCCGACCCGGCCGCCGACAGCAGCGACTTCGTCAACATCACCGACGTGGTCCCGGACGCCATCCTGGAAATCCGTTACCACAGCACCTACAATTTCGTCGGAGACCGCATCGACGGCTACCTTCAGCCTACTGCGCTCCTGACCAGGGAGGCCGCCGAGGCCCTGAAGGCCGTAAGCGACGACATGATCGGGCAGGGCTACCGCCTGAAGATTTACGACGCCTACCGTCCCCAGTGCGCCGTGGACCACTTCGTCCGCTGGGCCGCCGACATTCCAGACACCACCATGAAGGCATATTTCTATCCCGACCTCGACAAGAGTGTACTTTTCGACCAGTTGTACATAATGGAAAAGAGCGGCCATACGCGCGGCTCAACGGTCGACCTTACGCTCTTCGATATGGCTTTGGAAAAGGAAGTTGACATGGGCGGCACCTTCGACTGGTTCGGCCCGGAAAGTCATCCGGATTTCTGCGGCAATCCCGAGACGGGCGAGTATACGGGGGACGGCAGTACCAGCCCCACCGGTCGCAGCATCACCGCCGAACAGTTCGCCAACCGCATGATCCTGCGCAACGCAATGCTGAGACATGGTTTCAATGCACTCGAGAGTGAGTGGTGGCACTTCACCCTCAAGGATGAACCGTATCCGGACACTTATTTCACCTTCCCGGTGCAGGAGCTGCGCTGATCGGCAGCTTTATTCCATAAGTTTCTTGTACTTGAAGCGCTTGGGCTCGGCATTGCCCAGGCGCATCTTGCGATTGGCCTCGTACTCACTGTAGGTACCTTCGAAGAAATACACCTGCGAGTCGCCCTCGAAGGCGAGGATATGGGTGGCGATGCGGTCGAGGAACCAGCGGTCGTGGGAAACCACCACGGCGCAGCCCGCGAAATTCTCCAGGCCTTCTTCCAGGGCGCGGATAGTGTTGACATCCACGTCGTTGGTCGGCTCGTCGAGAAGCAGCACGTTGGCGTTTTCCTTGAGCGTAAGGGCCAGGTGCAGGCGGTTGCGCTCGCCGCCGCTTAGCACTCCGCAGAGTTTCTCCTGATCGGCTCCCGAGAAATTGAAGCGGGAGATCCAGGCCCGGGCGTTCATCTCCTTCCCGCCCAGTTTTACATATTCCGAATCTCCGGCGATGGTCTCGAATACAGTCAGCTTAGGGTCTATCTGCTTGTGCTGCTGGTCGATATATGCCAACTTCACGGTTTCGCCCACCTCGAAAGTTCCAGCGTCGGGCTGCTCGTAGCCCATAATCAGGCGGAAGAGGGTGGTCTTGCCGGCTCCGTTCGGACCGATGACGCCCACGATACCAGCCGGAGGCAGGGAGAAAGTGAGGTTTTCGAAGAGAACCTTGTCGCCGTATGCCTTCGACACGCCCTTGCACTCGATGACCTTGTTGCCCAGGCGCGGTCCGTTGGGAATGTAGATTTCCAGACGCTCCTCTTTCTGCTTCGTGTCTTCGTGGAGCATCTTCTCATAGGCGTTGAGACGCGCCTTGCCCTTGGCCTGACGGGCCTTGGGGGCCATGCGCACCCATTCCAGCTCGCGCTCGAGGGTTTTGCGACGGCGGCTTTCCTGCTTCTCCTCAAGGGCCAGCCGGGCGCTCTTCTGCTCCAGCCATGAGGAGTAGTTGCCTTTCCAGGGGATGCCCTCGCCGCGGTCGAGTTCCAGAATCCAGCCCGCCACGTTGTCGAGGAAATAGCGGTCGTGCGTCACGGCGATCACCGTGCCTTTATATTGCTGCAGATGCGCTTCCAGCCACTGGATGGATTCTGTGTCGAGATGGTTGGTGGGCTCGTCGAGCAGCAGCACGTCCGGCTCGCGGAGGAGCAGGCGGCAGAGCGCTACGCGGCGCCGCTCGCCTCCGCTGAGCGTAGCCACCGATGCGTCCGGATCGGGGCACTGGAGTGCGTCCATGGCCCGCTCGAGCTTTGAGTCGATGTCCCAGCCGCCGGCATGGTCGATGGCCTCTGTGAGCTCTCCCTGTCTGGCTATCAGCTCGTTCATACGGTCATCATCCATGGGCTCCATGAAAGCCTGGTTCACTTCCTCGTATTCGCGCAGCAGGTCCATCACCTCGCTCACACCCTCCTGCACCACTTCCAGCACTGTCTTGGCCGGGTCGAGCTGCGGCTCCTGCTCCAGGTAGCCGACAGAGTAGCCGGGAGCGAAGACCACCTCTCCATGGGTCGGCTGCTCGATGCCCGCGATGATTTTCATCACGGTCGACTTGCCCGCGCCGTTGAGGCCTATGATGCCTATCTTGGCGCCATAGAAGAAGGAGAGATATATGTCTTTGAGTATGACTTTGTTGTTGTGGGGCAAAATCTTGCTTACCCCGTTCATCGAGAATATGATCTTTTCGTCGGCCATGGCGTGAAGGTCTTAGATGAGGCCGCGCTGCCTCATGTTGAACTTGATGAGCTCCACTACTTTGGAGATATCGTCGTCAAGTTTGGAGGAGTCGATGCAAAGGTCGTAGCTGGTCGAGTCGCCCCACTTCTTGAAGGTGTAGTAGTTGTAGTATTCGGCCCGCTTGCGGTCACCCTGCTCGATGCGGCGGCGGGCCTCCTCGGCATCGTAGCCATGTCCTCTCATCAAACGGCGGACGCGGCTGGGGAGGCTGGCGCTGATGAATACCGTGTAGAGTCGCGGCTCGTCGCGCAGTATGTAGTCGGCGCAGCGTCCTACGATGATGCAGTCCTCGCGGGCTGCAATCCTGCGCATCACATCTCCCTGAATCTTGAAAAGCTGCTCCTCGTTCATCACGCTGTCGCTGCCGGCCCTGTTGTAAAGGCCAAGCACTGAGCGGAATCCCAGGAGGGCGCCCGCGACGCCGCGGCTTGACTTCTCGTCCCGCTCCTCGAAGCAGGTCGCGTCGAGGCCGCTTTCGCGTGCCACTTCGGCCAGCAATTCCTTGTCATACATCTTGATGCCGAATTCCTTGGCCAGGGCCCGGGCGGTGTCGAGGCCTCCTGCGCCGATCTGGCGGCCGATCGATATGATAAGATGGGGTTCCATAGCGTGAAATATTATTGTTCTGAAACTGTTGCGGGGATTTCGGCCATGGCCTCCTGCTCCTTGCGGAAGCTATTCTTGAGCCTTGCCAGCATTATCTCGGTTATGATCAGTGCGGCCAGGTCGGACGCAGGCATGCTGAGCCACACGCCGTCGGCTCCCAACCAGAGCGGCAGGATGGCCAGGAAAGGCAGCAGGAAGATCAGCTGCCGGGTGAGCGACAGGAAGATGGCCTTGTTGGCCAGACCTATGCTCTGGAAGAAATTGGTGATGACCATCTGCCTGCCGATTATGAAGAAGATGGCGACCGTGATGCGGAAACCCCTGGCAGCCAGGTCTATCAGTTCGGGGTCGTGGGTAAACAGCGACACTGCCGCCCTGGGGAAGAACATTCCCACGACAAAGCAGATGCTCGTAACCACGATGGCCCACCTGATAGTGAGGTTCAGTACTTCCAGTGCGCGCCCGTACTGCTTCGCACCATAATTGTAGCCAGCGATGGGCTGCATGCCCTGATTGAAGCCCATGACTACCATCAGGAAGAGAAAAATCACCCGGTTGACGATGCCGTAGGCTCCGATGGCCAGATCGCCGCCGTAGCGCTTGAACTGGTTGTTGATGAAAATCACCACGAAGCATGAAGCTACGTTCATCAGGAACGGCGCCATGCCGATGGAGAGCGAACGCTTCGCGATTCCCCAGTCCAAGCCGAAGGTCTCGCGCGACAGGTGCAGGAACTCCCGCTTGTCGCAGATGATGCGCATAATCCAGATCAGGGATACGGTCTGCGAAAGGACCGTGGCGATGGCCGCGCCCTGGATGCCCATGTCGAATAGGAATATGAAGATCGGGTCCAGGAACGTGTTGAGCGTGACGGTAAGGATGGTGGCGTACATTGCCTTCTGCGGATGGCCCGATACGCGCACGATGGAGTTCAGTCCGAAATAAAGGTGCGTGATCACGTTGCCCAGCAGGATTGGGATCATGTAGCTGCGGGCATAGGGAAGCGTGGCGTCGCTGGCGCCGAAGAAGCGCAGGATAGGATCGAGAAAAGTCAGGGTGATGGCAGCGAAGAGCACGCCGACCAACACGTTCAGGATGAAGACGTTGCTAAGCACCTTCTTGGCTACGGGATAGTTCTTCTGTCCCAGCAGCACAGAGATCAGGGTGGCTCCGCCCACGCCCACGAGCGTGCCGAAGGCGGCTGACAGGTTCATCAGCGGGAAGGTCAGAGCCAGGCCGGAAATGGCCATGGGACCGCATCCCTGCCCGATGAAGATGCTGTCGACCATGTTATACAGCGACGAAGCGGTCATCGCGATGATCGCTGGCATAGCGTACTTCTTCAGCAGCTTGCCGACCGGCTCCGTCCCGAGTTCAAGAGGAATGTTTTCTGCCATAGACTGCAAAGGTACTAATTTTTCCGCTGCAATGGACGCAACACTATATCAGGGCATTACAAGATGTCCTCCCCGCGTCCGGCAAGGGGAGGAGTTTGCATAAACGGCTGTCGGTCAAGTGTGTACATTGCAGCGAAAAAAAAGCAGGAGAAAGTGCGGGGGCGCGGTGCGGGCGGAGGCGGTGCGGGCGGAGGCGGTGCGGGCGGAGGCGAGGCGGGCGGAGGTTGGACGGCGGAAGCTGCGGGGCGGCCTGGAAGGGGATCATAGTTCTGCGATCAGGCGGATGATGGTGTTGAGCAGATGCAAAAGCCAGCGGAGGGCTTCGGCGAAGAGGTCGGAGGCATCTGAGACAAGGGGAAGGAAGGTGGAAATGGCCTGCAGCGCCACGGCCGCAACGGCGGCATAGAGCGAGGCAGTGGCCATAGGCACGGCCATGATCGCGGTCAGCAGGAAATAGCGGGGAAATGTGCCGAAATACAACCAGGCCAGCATCCCGCAGGTCGCCTGGCAGCAGAGGCTCATGCTGAGCAGTGCCCAGACCCGTGAGAGCAGGGGTGAACGGGTGCGCAGCAGCCCGGAAAGCCAGGGATGCAGGAGGATGATTGAAAGAACGGCCGTGTAGGAGAGTTGGAAGCCGATGTCGCGGGGTGCTTCGGGATTGGCCAGCATGAGGATGAATGCGCTGCCGGAAAGTGCTGCCAGCGCATCGCGGTCGCCAGAGAGCAGGCCCGATACCTCATAGAAGCTGATCATCAGCACCGCCCGGGAGATAGAGGCGCTGAGTCCTGTGATGAGGGCATAGGCCCAGAGTGCGGCCAGAAGGAGGACGCTGCGCAGCATCCGGGCCGTCCGGCTCCCTCCCAGCGGCTTCAGCAGCCATGACAGAAGCGCATAGACCAGGCCCACGTGGAGTCCGCTGAGCGCCAGCAGGTGCATCGCTCCGCTCTCACGGTAGGCCGCCCTGAGGTCGCGCGTAAGCGAGCCTTTGTCGCCTATTGAAAGCGCCCGGAGCACGGCGAGTTCGTCACCTTCCGGAAACCACATGGCCAGGGACTCCGAGAAACCGGCTTTGCAGCGAGCAGCCCATGCCATGAGAGAGGAAAGTTCCGGTTCCGGAGGCATACGCCCTGTCTGGACGCTGGCGGCTCCCAACATGAACAGGCAAAGTATCGACAGTCCTCCGCATGGACGGAGCCACAGCAGAACGGCACAGAGAGCAGCAATGAGCAAAAGCACGGCGGGATGGAATGAAAGCGCATCGCCCGCCACGTTTCCGGCCAGAAAGGCCAGGGTACAAAGAAAGACTTCCCTACCTTGCCACATCCTCTCAAATTTTCAGCAAGATACTACTTTTTTTTCATAACTTTGTCGAATTCGATTTTCAAATAAACAAAAGATATGATCATCCTTGTCCTCAATTGCGGAAGCTCCTCGCTGAAGTATCAGCTGCTCGACATGCGGAGCGCCGAAGATTTCACCCTCATGAAAAAAGGTTTGGTTGAACGCATAGGCGACGTGGTCCCCGACCATGCAGCCGGCATCCAGATGGTGCTTGACGCCCTGGTGAGTCCCGAAGAGGGCGTCATAAGCTCCCTCTCCGACATCGAGGCGGTAGGCCACCGCGTGGCTCACGGCGGAGAATTCTTCGACCGCAGCGTCAGGGTGACGCCCGACGTGATGGACAAGATCGCACAGTGCTGCGCCCTGGCGCCGCTCCATAATCCCGCAAACCTGATGGGCATCCAGGCCGTCGAGAAGCTGATGCCCGGCATACCCCAGGTCGCCGTCTTCGACACCTCGTTCCATCAGACGATGCCCGACTACGCCTACATGTACGCAGTCCCCTGGCGCTTCTACGAGCAGTACCGCCTGCGCCGCTACGGTTTCCACGGCACCAGCCACAAGTTCGTCGCCGAAAAGGCCTGCAAGTTCGTTGGCCTCGACATCAAGAATAGCCGCATCATCACCTGCCACCTCGGCAACGGCAGCTCAGTGACCGCCATCAAGAACGGAGTGAGCGTCGACACCTCGATGGGCTTCACCCCCGTTGAAGGCGTGGTGATGGGTACGCGCGTGGGCAACGTCGACGCCGGCGCCGTGACCTTCATCCAGGAGAAGGAAGGCCTCGACTGGCAGGGAGTAAACAACCTGCTCAACAAGAAGAGCGGCCTGCTGGGCATCTCCGGCGTATCGGCCGACAACCGCGACATCGAAGCCGCGGCCGCCACTGGCAATGAGAGAGCCGAACTCGCCCGCAAGATGCTCGCGTACAGCATCAAGAAATACGTGGGTGCCTATGCGGCGGTGCTTGGCGGCGTCGACCTGATCGTCTTCACGGGCGGCATCGGGGAGAACGCCTGGCCTGTCCGCGAACAGGTGTGCGAAGGCCTCGGATTCCTTGGCGTGGAGTTTGACTCCCAGGCCAATGCCGTCCGCGGCAAGGATGTGGTCATCTCCCGCCCCGGCTCTAAGGTCAAGGTCGTAGCCGTGACCACCAACGAGGAGCTAGTCATCGCCACCGACACCATGAACATAGTCAGAAACAAATAAATACAGATAGATATGATCACGAATTTCGACCAAGTATTCGAACTTCTCCGCTCCAAGGACAGGAAACGCATGGTCGCCGCCTGGGGCGTCGACAGCCATACCATCACCGCAGCCTCGCTGGCCATCGCCAAGGGCATAGTCGACGTAACACTCGTCGGCGACAAGGACAAGATCCTGGCAGTCTGCACCGAAGAAGGCATCGACCACACCATTTTCACCATCATCGACAACAAGGACGAGCTCAAGTCCATCGCCCAGGCCGTGGCCATGGTGCGTGAAGGATCCGGCGACATCCTCATGAAGGGCCTCTGCAGCACCGACAAGTACATGCGCGGCATCCTCAACAAGGAGAACGGGCTGCTGCCTCCCAAGGCCGTGCTGAGCCACGTTTCCGTGATCCAGAACCCTAACTATCCGAAACTCATCGTAATGGGCGACATGGCCGTGATACCCGCCCCGGACTTCAAGCAGAAAATCGCGATCTGCAAATATCTGGTCAACACCGCCAAGGCACTGGGTATCGCCATGCCGAAGGTGGCCGCCATCGCCGCCACCGAGCAGATGCTCGAAGGCATGCCCGCCTGCGTGGAGGCAGCTCTTCTGGCCAAGCTGGCCGACCGCGGCCAGATCTCAGGCTGCCTGCTCGACGGCCCGCTTGCCCTCGACGTGGCCCTCGATCCCGAGTCCGCCTCGATCAAGAAGCTGAACAGCGGAGTGGCCGGCGAAGCCGACTGCCTCCTCTTCCCCAACATCGAGAGCGCCAACGTGTTCTACAAGACCAACTCCAAGCTCTGCAAGGACGTACGACAGGCCGCCATCGTGGCCGGCGCCATGGCCCCCTGCGTGCTCAGCAGCCGTGCCGACAGCATCGACACCAAGCTCAATTCCATCGCACTCGCCGCACTTACAGCAAAATAAACCATGATACGCAAGCTTGTCCTCATCGCTTCCGCACTGCTGCTCATAGCGGGCTGCGGAACCCAGAATAACGTCGGTTCCGATTCTCAGGATTCCGACGGAGTGAACCCCTACGAAACCAGCTCCATGACCCATCTTGAGGTCAGCGACACAGACGCCATGACCTACCGCAGCCTCGAAGAGTATCTCGAAGGCCGCGTGCCAGGCCTGGAGATCGGCCCCGACGGAGGCATCGTCATCCGTGGCAGAGGCACTTACAACGG
This sequence comes from uncultured Bacteroidales bacterium, assembly GCA_905235995.1. Taxonomy (GTDB): domain Bacteria; phylum Bacteroidota; class Bacteroidia; order Bacteroidales; family UBA932; genus Cacconaster. The sequence continues at coordinate 274 of CAJONI010000020.1, read as the reverse complement.
CTTCTCCGGTCCGCTGATCGTGGTGGACGGCGTAGAAGTCAACGACACCAATGCCGTGAATCCCAACGAAATCTACTCGGTCGACGTGCTCAAGGACGCCGCCAGCACTTCCATCTACGGCATCCGTGGCGAAAACGGCGTGATCAAGATCACCACCAAGGGCGCCCAGTTCGCCAAGGAAGCCTCTCAGAAAGACAAGAAGAAAAAGAAGGATACGAAGTAGCTTCTTCTTCCACTGCTGAAAGACTGGCGGGCGGCCCGGATGGGCCGCCCG
>CAJONI010000019.1 GCA_905235995.1 uncultured Bacteroidales bacterium | reverse complement strand
TGTTTTGGGGATTGTTTCCACAACTCATAACTGTGACCGCAGCAAGTAATATGGTGAATATTCGTTTCATGCAAATTCCGATTTATCTAACTCTCAAAGTTAATCATTTCCGGATAAATTATGGCTATCCCCGCCCGAGGCACAAAAAAAGCCCCTCATACATCTGAGGGGCCAAGAATGATTATAATGGGGACTAAAGCTAAAGCTAGTTCTGGTTGGTGATGTTCCAATAGTCAAGGTCCTCAAAGTATATCCAGTTCTTACTGTCCGAGACAGTGCCTTCCACAATTATGTCCCCTTCCTTATAAGTAATTTTGGGATGATTGTACGTGTAGGAGAAGGTCGCTTTCCCGGAGATTCCGCTGACGGTTTTCTCTCCGGTGTTGTTGGTAAGGAAGCGGAGTGTGTAAACAAAGTACGCATCCTCACCGTCGGAGTCGTAATCCATTTCCGTGGCTTCCCAGACGGTTCCAGCCAGAGAGTCTTTGCCGGCAGGAAGGGGATCGCGGTCACCATTGGGATCAAAACCAATGAGGTTGCACGCGGTAAAACAGCAGGCGGCGGCCAAAAGAACAAGCATTTTTTTCATAATATGGGCTTTTAAATGAATCTTCATGAAACAAAGATAATCGCCCATTCCCTAATAATCAAGGCCAAAAGCAAGATTTAAAGGATTGTAAGTTATGTTTTTATGAATTGTGAGTCAACCGGGGGCACCCCGGGCCCCTCGGCCTCCGGCCGGGATACCTTTTGCTATTTTAAGGCGGCTATCTGGTGGAGATAGCCCGAGAACTCCTCTGAACGTGATTCAAGGAGTCCGTGGGTGGCGTCCTTCATCACGAACATCTGCTTCTTGGGCGCATCCACCTGTTCGAAGTATTCGCAGGCAAGCGAGTAATTGGTCTGATAGTCGATATCTCCGTTGATATTATAATAGGGTACTTCGTAGTCGTACCTTCCAAGGAGAGACATGTCAAGAAATCCGTCCGAGAGGAAAAACGATTTGTATTCCGCACTTAAATCCTCGCGTTTTAGATTATCAATAATCTCCTTCAGCGAATAATATGGATTGAAAAACACGGCGGCGTAAATAGAATAATCCGTTCCATCCTTCATCATTCCATAGCCGTATCGTTCCATTATTTCGCTTCTCAAATACACATCCTCCTCGCCCGTTTCCGGGGTCGCACCCCATTTTTCCACCATCTCTCGGCCTTCCGGATCGTTTTCCGACCAGGCCAGTGCGGCATCGTACAGCCTGCGTTCATTCTCGTCCCTGTCGATGAACTGTCCTGCGCCGATAAAAGCCTCATAGTATTCAGGGTGGGCAAGCGCCAGGTTGGCACCGAAATACGAGCCCCAGGAATGCCCGAGAAGCGTAATCCTTTCAGCGTGCAGATAGTCGCGCAGGAACTCGGTCATCTCCTTTCCGTCCTGCATCATAATGTCGGCAGTAATGGTTTCAGGATGAGACTTGTCATAGCTCTTTCCGCATCCGCGCTGATCCCAGGTGACGACGGTATAGACATCGCCCCACTTCCGCGTAAAAGCGTAATCATAAAGGCTCGTGGCTGCCCCGGGGCCGCCGTGAAGATAAAGCAGGACGGGATTTTCCTTGTCCTTACCATAGATGCTTATCCACTGCTTTGACCCGTTGATATCGACATACATCGATTTGTTGATACCGCCGCTGGGAGTACGACTGTTTATGTCCTGGCCTATCCCTCTGACGAGGAAAAAGAGCACAATGAGCGAAAGTATGCTGATCCCCACCCATTTCATAATCTTGAGCGAGACTGTCGATATACGGTTCATCTCTTGATCATTTCTCCAAAGATACGTTTTTTCGGTCACCTTTGGTCACCTTTTCCGCTCAAAGTCGACGAGGCAGGACCATGCCAAAGTATGCAAAGACTTGGATTTACAGGTTCTATGGCGTAAATTTGCAGGAGTAGATTTCCAAATGTTACGCTGAGTATGAAAAGATTCACTTTATGCCTGCTGTTTATTACGGGCATCGTTTTGAATGCGGCGGGGCAGGAGAAGAGCCTGCATCAGCTGCAGCAGGAGTTCGTGGACCTGAGGTTCGGCATGTTCGTGCATTTCGGCCTTCCCACTTTCCAGGAGGCCGACTGGACGGATCCCGACCTTGACCCTTCGGTGTTCAACCCCGTCCGTCTGGATACGCGCCAGTGGGTGGCCACGGCAAAGAGTGCGGGCGCCACGTTCATCTGCGTGAGCGTGAAGCACCACGCGGGCTTCTGCATGTGGGATACCGCCACCACGGACTACGGCGTGATGAACACCCCGCTCCACAGGGACGTGCTCAAGGAGCTCACGGACGCCCTCCGGGAAGCCGGCATGCAGGTGATGTTCCACTTCTCGATCCTGGACACCCATCACCGTATCCGCCACACGCTGCCCTTCACGCCCGAGAAGACAGCGTTCATCAAGGCGCAGCTCAGGGAACTCCTCACCGGCTACGGCCCGGTGAACACCATCATGTTCGACGGCTGGGACGCACCCTGGGGCCGCATTTCCTACGAAGACGTGTCCTTCCAGGAGATATACAATTATGTAAAGAGCCTGCAGCCCGACTGCCTGGTGATGGACCTCAACGGCTCCAAATACCCCCAGGAAGCCCTTTTCTATTCGGACATCCGCTGCTACGAGCAGGGAGCGGGGGAGAAGATATCGGCGCAGACCAACCGGCTCCCCGCCATGGCCTGCTACCCGCTCCAGCGCACCTGGTTCTGGAAGGAGTCCTTCCCCACCGACCAGCTCAAGGACGTCGACCGTATAGTGGCCGAGAACATCATCCCCTACAACAACGCCTACTGCACCTATATTCTCAATGCGGCTCCCAACCGCGACGGCCTCATCGACGACAACGCCGTGGCAGCCATGCAGCGTATTGGCCGCATCTGGAAGAACACCGGCCACATGGTGGACGTGCCCGAGGCCCCGGCCCCCATCATCGGCATCAACCTGGCCATCGACAGGACCTGCGATTCCTCCTGGTCCGACGACTGCGACCTGATGGACCTGGCCAACGACGACAATTTCAGCACTGCCTGGGTCTCCAGCCCCGCTGTGAAAGAGCCCTGGTGGAAAGTGGAGCTGGATAAGGAAACGCCTGTCTCAATGGTGGTTGTCACCGAGAGGGGAGAGCCTCGTCTCAATGGATTCGTGGTGGAGGTCCTGCGGGGTGGCGCGTGGAAACAGGTGGCTGAAGCCGGTACTGCCGGCGGCCGCGTGCATATCTGCCGCTTTGCGCCTGTAAAGACCGGTGCGGTGCGGATTCGCTTCACTTCCTACGACGGATTGCTCGCTATCGCCGAAATAGGGGTTTATGACTAGAGGACGGTATATTCCTGGTTTTTTTCGGCAAGCCATCAATTCTTTTTTTGATGGCTTGATTTTTGTTGTATTTTTGCGCTTCAAAAAAGTAGATAATCCACTGATAAAATGAGAAATATTCTAAGGAAATCGGGATTTTTCGCGCTTCTCCTGCTTATCGCGGCAGGTTTGCAGGCCCAGGAAAGTCCCGACAGGATTTCTTTGTCGCTCGCCGAGGCAAAGCAGTACGCCATAGACCACAACCGCACACTGGCCAACGCCTCTATCGACATCAAGAAAGCTCAGGCCAACAAATGGAAAGCCATAGCGGCACTCCTTCCGCAGGTGACGGCCAGCGGTTCCTATACCAACATGATGGGCTACAAGATGGATCTGGGCCAGATGCAGATTTCCATGCCCCCTTATGCCACTTTCGGCCTGCAGACCGCCGTTGGCTTCAGCGGAGCATCGATCATAGGCATCCAGGTGGCCAAGATCTCCGGCAGGATGTCCGACATCACCCTTGAAAAGACGGAAAAACAGATCTGCGACCAGGTCGAGACCCTGTATTATTCCGCCCTGGTGGCCGAAAGGACCATAGGCCTGCTGGAACAAAACCTCGAGAGCATGCGGAAACTCCACGGCATTACGCAGAAATCAGTGGACGTTGGTGTGGCCGAGCAGACCGACGCCGACCAGCTGCTGGTGCAGGTGGCCACGATGGCGAGCACCATCAATACTACCCGGAACTCCCTCGAGATGGTCTACAACTCGCTCCGGCTCCAGCTCTGTATGGAAGACGACGCCCAGATCGTGCTGACCGACGGGCTCGACGACCTGATGAACATGGAAACCGCCAGGGCGCTGCTGACTGAGGAATTCGACATCAACCGCAACTACGATTACAGACTCCTGAAAGAGAACACCGAGCTGACCCGCAAGCAGATAGCCTTGACAGCCTGGTCTGCGGGCCCGACTCTCAGCATCTACCATCAGCTCAGCGGCCGTCATAATTTCAGCAACGAGCCTACCATGAACATGACTCCGCCGAACCAGATCGGAGCCCAGCTGAGCATTCCCCTGTTCACCTCCGGCAAGACCTATGCGAGCGTGAAAGATGCGAGACTGGCTTATGACAAGCAGCTCAATACGCTGGAAGACACTGAGCTGTCGCTCTATGTCCAGCACCATCAGCTGGTATACGACCTGAGCAGCGCCATCGAGAAATACGAAATCCAGAAACAGAACATGGAGGTGGCCCAGCGCGTGTTCGACAACATTGCCAGGAAATACGAACAAGGCGTGGCATCGAGTCTCGACGTGACCAATTCCGGTACAAACCTCCTCACCGCGCAAAGCAGCTACGTGCAGACCCTGCTCGAGATCATCACCGCGCAGGTGGCCCTCGAACAATTGTTGAATAAATAGATAACCAACCATATGAAAAGCATTCACCTTTCAATCCTGTCCGTCGCGCTCCTGCTCGCAGCCTTTGTGACATCCGCCTGCGGAGGAAAGCAGGACCAGCAGCAGGTAGAACAGCGTACCGAACTGGTCGAAACCACAACTCTCGTAATGGCCGACATCTCGCGTGAAGTCGAATTCTCCACCACGCTGGAGGAGTGGAAGAAACTCAGCGTCTCCCCGTCCGTCACCGGCAAGATCGAACACATCTATACCGAAGTCGGCACCGACGTGAACGCCGGCACGATGCTCGTGCGCATGGACCAGAACCAGTATAACACCACCAAGCTGACCTACGCGAACCTCGGAGTGGAGTTGCAGCGCATGGAAACGCTCCGCGAGAGCGGCGCGGTGTCGCAGCAGACCTACGACCAGACCAAGCTCTCATATGAGCAGACCAAGGAATCGCTCGATTTCCTGGAAAAGAATACTTTCGTGCGCGCACCCTTCTCCGGCGTCATCTCTGCCAGGAACTATGAGGACGGCGAACTCTACAGCGGCCAGGCGATACTCGTGCTCTCCCATATCAGCACCCTGAAAGCGCTGATCGCCATTCCGGAGGGCTATTTCCCGCTTGTCAAGAACGGCATGCCGGTCATGATCCAGACGGACATCTATCCCGGCGAAACCTTCCCCGCCACGATCGATATCGTCTATCCCGTCATCGACCCTGTGTCCCACACCTTCCTGGCCAAGCTGCGTATTCCGAACGCCAACCTGAGGCTGCGTCCGGGCATGTATGCCAAGACCCGGATGTCGCTGGGCAAGGCCCACATCCTGGTGGTGCCCTACCAGTCAGTGTTGAGGCTCACCGGCTCGAACGACCGCTATGTGTTCCTCGAGGAAAACGGAGTGGCCAGGCGCGTGTTCGTGAAGCTCGGCCAGAGGTTCGACGAGAACGTCGAGATCCTTGAAGGCGACCTGAAGGAAGGCGACCACCTCGTGACCGTGGGCCAGGGCAAGCTGGTCGACGGATCGAAGTTGAACGTAATCAAGGAGAACTAACCGATGAGCATCTACAAGTCAGCGATCAACAAACCGGTCACCACGGCGCTGATCTTTGTTGCGGTCATCGTCATCGGCGTGTTCTCGCTCATGCGGCTGCCGATCGACCAGTTCCCGGAGATGGAACCGCCCTACATCACGGTGATGACCACCTACCCGGGCGCCTCCGCCAGCGAGATCGAGACCAACGTCACCAAAATCATAGAGAACAGCCTCACTTCGGTCGACGGCCTGAAGGAACTGACCTCTTCGTCGCGCGACAACATGTCGGTAGTCTCCCTCGAACTGGAGTGGGGTTCCGACCGCGACGAGGCGTCCAACGACATACGCTCCTACATCGACATGATCAAGAGCAACCTGCCTGATGGTTGCTCGAACCCCGTGATGTTCAAGCTCAATTCGAGCCTGATGCCTATCATCCAGTATTCCGTGATGGCGAAGGAAAGCTATCCCGGCCTGGAGAAGATAATGAACGACGAGGTGGTGCCGCAGCTCAACCGCATCAATGGCATCGGCTCCGTGTCGGTGTCCGGCGCCCCCGACCGTTACGTCTACATCGACATCGACCAGGCCAAGCTCGACGGCTACGGCCTGACCGTAGAGCAGATTGCCAATGCCATCAGCACGAACAACCTGAACCTCTCGAGCGGTACGGTGAAGATGAACAAGGAGCAGTACCAGATGCAGGTTCGCGGCGAATTCGCACAGAGTGCAGATATCGCAGACATAGTGGTCACTTCCACACCGCTCGGCCAGAAGGTTTTCATCCGCGACCTGGCTGCGGTGCGCGATACCATCAAGGACCTCTCGCTTGACGAGAAGGTAGACGGCAAGGACGCCGTCCGCCTGATAGTGGCCAAGAAGTCCGGCTCCAACACCGTGCAGGTGTGCAAGGACGTGCGCAAGGAACTCGCAAGGATACAGAAGACCCTTCCCTCCGATGTCGAGATCAAGATGATCTACGACTCCTCTGAAGAGATTGAGAACGCCATCGGTTCGCTTGAGGAATCAATCCTCTATGCACTGTTCTTCGTGGTTCTGGTGGTATTCTTCTTCCTGGGCAGGTGGAGGGCCACCATGATCATCGGCCTGACCATCCCGATAGCCTTGATCGTGGCCTTCATCTACCTGATGCTGATCGACAGTTCGCTCAACATCATCTCCCTGTCCGCGCTGACGGTGGCCATCGGCATGGTGGTCGACGATGCCATTGTGGTCCTGGAGAACATTTCCAAACATATCGACCGAGGCAGTTCGCCCCATGAAGCCGCCATCTACGCGACCAACGAGGTGTGGACCTCCGTCATCGCGACGACGCTGGTCATCGTGGCGGTGTTCATCCCGCTCACCATGCTTACCGGCATGGCCGGCATTCTCTTCAAGGAACTGGGCTGGATCGTTACCATAGTGGTCTCCACCTCGACGCTGGTGGCCATCTCGCTGATCCCTATGCTCTGCTCCAAGATTTTGAAAGCCAAGTCGGTGGAAATCGACGAGCAGGGACGTCTCGTGGAAATCGACGACAGCCACAGCTGGTACGAGCGCTTCATCGTGAAGGGGGTTCTCGACAAGATCGACAGGGCCTATGCCAACATTCTCCGCTGGTGCCTGAGCCACAAGCTGATAACCATTACCATCGCCCTGGTGTTCTTCGCATTGTCGATGCTGCCGATGGTCATGGGCAAGATCGGTACCGATTTCATGCAGATCAGCGACAACGGCCGTCTCAGCGTGACGGTGGAACTGCAGCCGGGTACCCGGATCGAGAACACGGCCGCCCTCGCGCGCGTGCTGGAGGGCCGTATCGCGGAGCTGGTGCCCGAGGTCAAGCGCATATCCACTTCCGCCGGTTCGACCGACGAGAGTTCCATCGGTGCGCTCTTCTCCTCGACCAACAACTTCAAGATATCAATGACGGTGGTCTGCACCAAGAAATATGAGCGCAAGCGCAGCATCGACGAGATAGCCGAGGTCATCCGCCAGGAACTCTCCGGGTATCCGGAGATCATCGAGTACCAGTGCATGCCTTCCGGCGGTATGGGCGGTGGTGGATCATCGACCGTCGACGTGGAGATATACGGCTACGACTTCGACGAGACGAGCCTCTACGCCAAGGAGATACGCGATGCCATAGTCGCCAATGTGCCGAACGCCCGCAACGTGAGGATCTCCCGCGACAAGGACCGTCCCGAGCTGAAACTGGTCGTGGACAAGGAGAAAGCCGCCTTCCACGGCCTGAGTACGGCCACGGTTTCGCAGTACGTGCGCAACCGCGTGGCCGGCTTCACGGCAGGCTATCTGAAGGAAGACGGTGATGAATACGATATCGTGGTCCGTCTCAAGGAGGAAGACCGCAACTCCCTGAGCAACATCCTGGACCTCACAATCCCGACCGCTACCGGCGCCCGCATAAAGCTTGGCGAGGTTGCGTCGATCGAGGAGTACTGGGCGCCGCAGACCATCGAGCGCAAGAGCCGCCAGCGCTATGTACGCGTGATCGCCTCGCCCTACAAGACTTCCCTGGGCGAGCTGGCGAGCGACATCCAGGCGCAGGTCGACCAGCACAGGGCACCGTCGGGCATATCGGTGGTGCTGGCCGGCGACTATGAAGACCAGCAGAAGTCATTCAGCGACATCCTCTCCCTGGCCTTGCTGATCATCCTGCTCGTATACATCGTGATGGCCTCGCAGTTCGAGAATCTCGGCAAGCCCGCGGTCATCCTGCTGTCCATCCCGTTTGCCCTCTCGGGCGTGGTGCTGGCCCTCTGGATCACCAGCACGACTCTCGATATGATAGCAGCACTCGGTATCGTGATGCTCATAGGTATCGTGGTTAAGAACGGCATCGTGCTGGTGGACTACATCAACCTGATGCGCGACCGAGGCCACAGGCTCAGCGAGGCGATAGCCCTTTCTGGCGCCTCGCGTCTGCGTCCGGTGCTTATGACGGCCTTCACGACCCTCCTCGGCATGCTCCCCATGGCCCTGAGCCACGGCGAAGGTTCCGAGATGTGGCGTCCGCTGGGCATCGTGGTGATCGGCGGTCTGTTGGTTTCGACCTTCATCACCCTGATCATCGTACCTGTGGTCTATGGCCTGATCTCCCGCAGCGGTGAGCGCGACAAGGAGATGAAGCGCCGCAAAGAGTTTATATTCATGCAATTGAACCCCGATCAGGAGGAAACGGTATGAAAAGCGTAATGATAGTATTCAACCAGGCCTTCACCACGCGTGTGGAATATATGCTCGAAGAGCTTGGCATCAGAGGTTTCACTTTCTTCGAGCAGGTGCAGGGGCAGGGTTCGTCGACCGGCGAGCCGCACCGCGGCACCCATACCTGGCCCGAGATGAACTCTGCCGTAATCACTGTGGTAGAGGACGAAAAGGTCCCCGACATACTGCTCACGGTCCGAAAGCTCGACGCCCGTAACAAGTCCGTGGGCGTGCGTGCCTTCGTCTGGAATGTCGAGCAGTGTGTTTGACATTTATGAAAAATTAGTATCTTTAACGCAAATTAAAGCAGAAAAAGATGGCACTTTCACTCACCGATTCCAATTTCGCCGAAATCGTCGAACAGGCAAAGACCCCGGTCCTCGTGGACTTCTGGGCCACCTGGTGCGGCCCTTGCCGCATGATTTCCCCAGTTGTCGACCGTCTGGCCGAGAAGTACGAGGGCAAGCTCACCGTCGCCAAATGCAACGTGGACGAGAGCTCCGACATTCCCATGAAATTTGGCATCCGCAACATCCCCACGCTGCTCTTCTTCAAGGGCGGCGAACTGGTAGACCGGCTCGTGGGTGCAGTCCCGCAGGCCGAGATCGAGAAGAAAATCGAAGCAATAATCTAAATTGAAATTTTCATGAAAAAACTTACTCTTCTTATTGTCAGCATTCTTTGCATCGGTGTCCTGAGCGCCAACGCCCAGGGCCTGGTCATCAAGGGCGGCTGGAACTACAACAAGTCGAGCGTGAAAGACATCAAGGATGGCCACAGCGGCTGGCAGGCCGGTGTCGGCTATCAGACCGGTTCCGCCGCAGGCTTCTCCTTCCAGCCCGAGCTGCTCTACAAAGTTGCCGGCCTGAAGTTGTCGGATGCGGCCGACCTGCGTCTGAGCTACCTTGAACTTCCGCTCAACCTTCAGTGGGGTCCGGACCTCCTGATCGCCCGTCCGTTCATCTTTGCCGGTCCGTATGTGGGCTATCGCCTCAGGATCCCCGGCAAGGGAATCGATGACGAAGTAGCAGAAGCTCTCCGGAAATTCGAATACGGCCTCGGCATCGGTCTTGGCATCAATGTCTGGAAACTGCAGGTTACCGGCCGTTACAACTGGAACTTCGGCTCTTTCGCCGACGTGACGAGCGCCCAGCAGGTACTCCAGCAGTACGAAAGCCTCAAAGGCAAGCCGCGCACCATCGAGATCTGCGTAGGTCTTAAATTCTAAGGCTCTTGTTCCGGGAAGTACAACGTTTCCTGGGAGAGTCCTGGGCTGACTTCCAACGCCAGTTTGCGGGGAGCCTCCGCTCGGATATTCCGTTGCTTGAGAAAGCAAACCGCTTCCTGCTCGACCACGGCGGAAAGAAAGTCCGTCCCACATTTACCCTGCTCGTCGCCAAAGCCCTCAGCGGCCGCTGCGACGGGCAGGTTATTGATTGTGCAGTCGCCACCGAACTTATCCACACCGCGTCGCTGCTGCATGACGACGTGGTCGATAAGGCGCAGACGCGGCGCGGTGTGCCCACCATGGCATCCCTTTACTCGCCTACCACTGCCGTGCTGCTCGGCGACTACTGGCTCTCGAAGGCCATGGCCCTGCTCGTCGACATCCCCGACAAGAGGGTGCTCCACATCTTCTGCAAGTGCCTTGGCGACCTTGCCGAGGGCGAGATGATACAGCAGGAGCGGGCCATCAAGGGCGACACGACGGAAGAGAACTACCTGAATATCATCTACCACAAGACCACCTCCCTTTTCGAAGCGGCCATGTTGGCTGCGGCCTATGGCGTCGATGCTTCCGTCGAGGAGATTTCCTGCGTCCAGCGTTATGCATATCATGTCGGGCAGGCATTCCAGATGCGCGACGACATGCTCGATTATTCCCCCGACCTGTCCCTGGGCAAGCCCACTGGCCAGGACATCCTTGAGCGAAAGATCACCCTTCCGCTGCTCTCGCTCTTCGCATGCGCGCCCAAGTCGGTCTCACGTGAGATACGGCGCCGCATGAAGAACCCCGACGCCGAGTTCGTGTTCGACGTCTTCACCCAGATCGCCCGCTATCATGCCATGGATTATGCGCAGGGCCGGCTGGAAGCGGAAGTAAACCAGGCCATCGAGGCCCTGGCTCCACTGCCTGGCTCCCAGGCAAAGACTCATTTGGAAAACATGGCCGGACAGATGGCCGTCAGGACCGCGTAATGGTCTTGTAGGTCTGCTGGTAGGGTTGCTGGTCCCAATCGGGCTCGGCCAGCGGAGCCGTGCCGTCTATGCGGAAGGCCATGTAGGTGATGGGTATGCCCTGCGCCAGGAAATTCTTCTCGTAGAAAGTCTGGATGGACAGCAGCTCGTCGGCCCTGCCGCTTCCGTAGATGTCTTCATGGTGCTCGATGACGGGCAGTCCGTTGCAACGGGCCGTCTCCAGGGTGAAATGGTGGAGCAGACGGCTGTCGGTCTTGAGATGCACCGTCCCTCCGGGAGCGAGGATGCGGCGGTAGCGCTCGAGGAATATGGGATGGGTTAGCCTCTTGCGGGGTTTGCTCTCCTGCGGGTCGGAGAAGGTGAGCCAAATCTCGGACACTTCTCCGGGAGCGAAGAGCGAGTCGATGAATTCCACCCTCGTGCGCACGAAGGCTACGTTGCCAAGCTGGTGCGTCGTTGCGTACCTGGCTCCCTTCCAGAGCCGTGCACCCTTGATGTCGATGCCGATATAATTCTTGTCGGGGAAGCGTTCCGCCAGCGCGATGGTGTATTCTCCCTTCCCGCAGCCGAGCTCCAGGACTATGGGATTGTCGTTGTGGAACATGTCCCGCCCCCAGTTTCCCTTGAGGCGGTGGTCGGTGCGGAGCACTTCGTCGGTCGTGGGCTGCACCAGGCAGGCGAAGGTCTCGTTTTCCTGGAATTTCTTCAGTTTCCCTTTTCCCATGGCGTTCCGCTATATGAGAATCCTATGCCGTAGAGGGCGTAGAGTTGCGCAGTGTCGGCCGCTGTGACGGCGATCTGCCAGCGTCCCGTCCGGGAGGCAGGTACGTGCAGGTCCTTCTGCCAGGCGGTCTCGATGTCAATCACGGAACCGCTGCCCAGCTTGAGCCGGATCCCGGGCCCTTCACGCAGGGGTATGGTCACATGGTCGATGGTCGGGGCGCCGAGCGGGTCGGTGACGAGGATGTCGAGCCTCAGGAGACGGTCGGGAATGCGGCTGGTCACCACCCTTGCGGCGAGGTTCAGGGTATAGGCCAGGGTCGTGTCGCCGAGCTCGGCGTCAAACAGGAAAACGCCGTCGGCTTCCCTGGCTTCTTCTGTGGCGACATAGCGATAACCGCTTTCAGACTGTGTGCAGGCCGAGGCGAGCATGCACAGCATCAGCAGCAGTATGTGGAGATGAAGGTTATTTCTGGTTGCCATTTCCACCGGACCTCTTTCTTCCGCCGCCCCTGTGGTGTCCACCGCGGCGCTTCTTCTGTTCGTCGAAACGGGTGATGCTGTCGTCGCCCACGGCGCTGATGAATTCTGTCTCATGAGAAGCGCGTCCGCCATTCTGCAGCGATGCGGGCTTGACTCCGCGGCGGTTCTCCGAGAGGATCTCGCGCACGCGTGCTGCGGAAACGGGATGCAGGTTCGACATGCTGCCGTGCTCATAGGAGAAGTACATGATACCCGAGAGAATGTCGGTCTTCATGAGCCAGGCCTGGCCGTCTTCAAGTTCTATCGGACCATGAACGTCGGGTAGCCTGTGCTGGGCGTCGGCGTAGATCGCGGCCTCGTAGTTGATGCAGCATTTGAGCTTGCTGCACTGGCCGGCGAGTTTCTGGGGATTGAGCGAGAGGTCCTGCACCCGGGCTGCCTGCGTGGTGATCGACTGGAAGTCGGACATGTAGTTCGCGCAGCAGAGCGCGCGGCCGCAGACCCCGATGCCGCCGATCAGGCCGGCTTCCTGCCGGGCGCCGATCTGCTTCATTTCCACGCGGATATGGAACTCTTCGGCGAAATCCTTGATCAGCTGGCGGAAGTCCACCCGCTGGTCGGCTATGTAGTAGAAGATGGCCTTGGTGCCGTCGCCCTGGAATTCCACGTCGCCGATCTTCATGTCGAGGCCGAGGCGGGCGGCCAGCTGGCGGGAACGGATCATGGTCTTGTGTTCCCGGGCGATGGCCTCCTGCCAGCGTTCGATGTCGAGAATCTTCGCTTTCCGGTAGATACGGCGGAATTCGTAGGTGTCGGGGTCGATGCGGCGGCGGGCAAGCTGTTCCAGCACGACGGGCCCGTCGAGGGTCACTATGCCCACGTCGTGTCCGCTGGCGGCCTCCACCACCACCAGGTCTCCTTTCTTGATGATCTGGCCGGAGGTGTTGCGGAAAAAGACCTTGCGGGTATTCTTGAAGCGGACCTCGAAAAGGTCGCTGTAACGGGCCTGGTGGATGCCGTCCATCCAGTCGTAGTCGCTCAGCTTGCAGCAGCTGGGGTTGTATTTGATTTTGAGCTCGCCGATGGGAGTGCGTTCCACTTCGCATCCGCGTGAGCAGTCGTACAGGGTCGTACCCTTTTCTTTTACGGCTATGTCTTCCATAGGGCTAAAGGGCTAACAGAAGTCGGTTGGACAGGTCGCAGAAAGTGAGCTTCGCGTTTACGTTGCTGCCGACGGCCGAAATGGTGGAGTCGAGCAGGCCGAAAGCCTTTTCGTAGAACGTGGGCTTGATCCTGGAGGCGAACGAGCGGATGGTGGTCTCTTCCGTGGAGGAGAGGTCGGCCAGGCCGTCGAGCCCCTGTGCGACCAGGTATATCTTTCTCAGGTAGTTTTGCATGTACAGGCACCATTCCCTCTGGTTCTCGCGTCCGAGGTCGGCGAGCATCTCCCATTGGGGGAACAATGCCAGGACCTGCTTCGACAATCCGGCCTCGAGCAGCGACTTGGCTATCTCGCGGTACTCGGCGTTGTCGGGGGCGTCGCCGCCGGTGCGCAGTCGCTGCTCCCGGGTGAGGGGTTGCAGGTCTATGCGCTGGCAGCGGGAACGTATGGTGGAGAGCAGGCGTTCGGGATGGTGCGACACCAGCAGGAACAGCGTGCCCTGGGGCGGCTCCTCGAGCAGTTTGAGGAGCTTGTTGGCAGCTTCCAGGTTCATCTTCTCCGGCAGGAAGACTATCATTGTCTTCCATTCGCCTTCGGCGGCGCGGAGGGAGAGCTTCTCGAAGATGCGTTTTGCTTCGTTGACCCCGATCAGGCCGCTCTTGTTCTCTATCTCGAGCTGGGAGTAGAGGTCCTGTTCGGTGAAGTAGGGGTTTGCCAGGGCCAGTTCCCGGAACTTTGGCAGGAAATAGTCCGACACGGGGGCTTTCTTTTCGCTTTCGGAGAGCAGAGCACTGCTGCTGGCAGGAAAGGCGAAATGCAGGTCCGGATGTATGAGCTTCTGGTATTTGTGGCACGACGGGCAGACTCCGCAGGAGTCGTCTTCGCCCTTGTCCTGGCAGTTGACGTACTGGGCCAGCGCCAGGGCCATGGGCAGGGCGCCGCCGCCGTCCGCTTCAGTGAAGAGGATGGCATGGCCGAGCCTCCCGTCCCGCACCATGCGGACGAGAGCCCCCTTGAGCGCATCGTTGCCTATGATTTCAGAGAAGCGCATAACCGGTGTGGGAGCCTGCCTACACCGTCATGATCTCCTTCTCCTTGGCGGTGAGGAGTTCGTCGACTTTCTTGGAGAAGTTGTCGGTGAGTTTCTGGACTTCGTCTTCAAAGTCCTTCTCGGAGTCTTCGGGGAGGCCGTCCTTCTGAAGTTTCTTCAGGTTTTCGATGGCGTCGCGGCGGGCGTTGCGCACACCGACCTTGGCGCTTTCGCCCGAAGTGCGGGCTTTCTTGACCAGCTCCTTGCGGCGCTCTTCCGTGATCGCGGGGATGTTGATGCGTATCACTTCGCCGTTGTTCTGCGGGGTGAAGCCGAGGTTAGCGTCCATGATTGCCTTCTCGACCGGCTTGAGGAGGGTGCGGTCCCAGGGCTGGATGAGCATGGTCTTTGCGTCGGGGGTGGCGATGCTGGCCACCTGCGGGATGGGGGTCATGGTGCCATAGTAGCTGACCATGACACTGTCGAAGACCGCGGGGTTGGCCTTGCCTGCGCGGTAGGTCTTGAGGTCTTCGTCAAGATAGGTCACCGTCGCCTGCATTTTCTCCTTGGCGGCTTCGATGACGGCTTTGGCTTTATCGATCATCGGTATATGTTTTTATTTGTTACTGAGAATTGTGAAGCGGCCCTTGCCTTCGACCACCTGCTCGAGGGTGCCCTTTTCGTTCATGTTGAACACTACGATCGGCATGCCGTTCTCACTGCACATGGTGAAGGCGGTCAGGTCCATCACGCGGAGGTTGTCGGCTATGGCCTTGACAAATGACAGGGTCTCGTAGCGTTTGGCTCCGGGGTTCTTGACGGGGTCGGCGTCGTACACACCGTCTACCTTCGTGCCCTTGAGCAGGACATCGCAGTGGAGCTCGCAGGCGCGCAGGGCGGCGGCGGAATCGGTGGAGAAGAAGGGGTTGCCGGTTCCTCCGGCTATCAGGGCCACTCCTCCGGCCTTCATCCAGGCTTCGACCTCGTCGCGCATATAGTAGCGCGCCATGGGCTGCATGGGGGTGGACGTGAACACTTCCGCCTTGAGGCCGGCGCTGCGCAGTGCGACCGAAAGGCCGATGCTGTTGATCACCGTCGCGAGCATGCCCATCTGGTCGCCGTGGACACGGTCGAAGCCTTTTTGGGCTCCGCTCAGTCCGCGGAAGATGTTGCCGCCGCCGATGACTATCGCCACCTGGACGCCTTTGTTCACTATCGATGCGATCTGTGAGGCATAGCTCGCCATGACCTGCTCGTCCAGGCCTGTCCCGTCCGGACCGCCGAGCGCCTCGCCGCTCAATTTGAGGAGGATTCTCTGGTATTTCATGAAACAAAAATAGCCATTTATTATGATTTTATCAACTTTCCACCTATCTTTGCATAATAAACCGAACCAAAACGACACTATGAGCATATTCTCGTCTTCCATCGGCAAAAAGCTGATCATGAGCGTCAGCGGCATTTGCATGATCCTCTTCCTCACCTTCCACATGATAATGAACCTGACCTACGTCTTCGATCCCCAGAGCGTGGTCTACGGCACTATCTGTGAAATCCTCTCCATGGGCTGGGTAAACGTCGTCGTACCCGTGCTCGCAGCCTTGTTCCTGGTGCACATCATCTACGCCCTGATCCTGAACCTGGGCAACTACAAGGCCCGCGGGACGCAGCGCTATGCAGTGCCCAACCAGGCAAAGACCGACTCCTGGGCCGCACGCAACATGCTGGTGCTCGGACTGCTCGTGCTGCTGGGCATCATCCTCCACCTGACCGATTTCTGGGCCAAGATGCAGCTGCAGAACTGGCTCGGCGGAGCTGAGGAGGACCCCTACATGCTTATGGAGGCGACCTTCGGCCGCTGGTGGATCTGCCTGATGTACCTGCTTTGGTTCGTGGTCATCTGGTTCCACCTCTCCCACGGTTTCTGGAGCGCCCTCCAGACCCTCGGATGGAACAACGAGATCTGGTTCAAGCGCTGCAAGGTGATCGGCTTAGTCTACGTGACCCTGCTGATGCTGGGCTTCGTCATGGTGGCCGTCTACGCCTTCTGCAAGGCCAACGCCATCTGCGGCCTCACCCCTTACGCTCCGGGAATACTTGGCTGATGATCCAGTCGGATACGAAGAGTTCCCCTGCGGGAATCCGTATCCGGTCCGGTTCCAACGACAGTTTGCCGGTCTTGGACAGAGAGTCCAGGACCGGTTTCTTTTCGGAAAGCCACTGCCGTTCCTTCGGAGTCAGTGCCGCATAGGGTAGCCCCGCGACCGTCCGTAGTCCGAGCATGAGCTTTTCCTCATAGGATTCACGCTCGGAGAGAGTCTCGCTGCCACCGGGGCGGGAGGCGATGTAGGAGTCTATGTCGGGAGTGTTCCAGCTGCGAAGGCCTTTGCCGTCGAAGGAATGGGCGCCGGCGCCAAGGCCGAGGTAGGGCGCACGGGTCCAGTAGGCGCTGTTGTGCCGGGATTCGAAGCCCGGCCTGGCATAGTTCGAAATCTCATACTGCAGGAAGCCTGCCCCTGCAAGCCTTCCCTGCAGCATGGCGTACTGCCTGCGGCAGCGGTCTTCGTCGGGGTCGGCATAGCGTCCTGTCATCTGATAGCAGGAAATGTGCTCGGGGGACAGGGCCAGGGCCGCATCGACGCTGTGCGCCCAGGTCTCGTCGGAGAGGCCCGTGAACCCGAAGATCAGGTCCAGCGACAGGTTGTCGAAGCCTGCCCTGCGAAGGGTCCCGAAGGCTTCCACCGCACCGGCCGCAGTATGCCTGCGGTGCATCCATTCCAGCTGCGCATCGTCGAACGTCTGAACCCCCATGCTGACCCGCGTGACACCCATGGCCCGCCATGCGGCGGCCTTGGCCGGCGTCACGTCGTCGGGGTTGACCTCGACGGTAAACTCCTGCGGATTCAGCGACAGGATATTGCGCAGCCCGACGGCTGCCCGGGCCAGCTCGCTTTCGGGCAGAATGGAAGGCGTCCCCCCGCCGAAATACATCGTGGAGAGGGGGACGCCGGTCCAGTCTTCCTTCCTTTCAGCGGCCTCGCGGAGCAATGCGTCCACGTAGGGCGTCCAGTCTTTCCTTACCCGCGCGTAGAAGTCGCAGTAGATGCAGCGAACCGCGCAAAAAGGGAAATGGACGTATAGGCCGCCCATCGAAGGCTACTTCAGAATCATCTCAGCCGAGCCGAGCTTGGTCTCGGTGGTGTAGAAGTCCACCGTGTAGCGGCCCTTCTCGAAGCCGGAGGATGAGGCGAAGTAGATGCAGATCTCAACTTCCTCGCCCTGGTAGTCAACCTCGCGGGACTCGGAGAAGACCATCTGTTCGCCGTTGCAGGTGAAGATCTTGCCGCCGTCGTCGGTCATCAGGATGTCATCGGGACCCTTGACCCGGATGTAGACGGTACGCCAGCCGCGTTCGGCGATGCTGTTCTCGATCAGACTCAGGCATGCGCGGAGCTTGCGCGTGCGGCTGCTGCGGTCGGTGGCCTTGTTGGAGTCGTTGAGGGCCACAAGGTTGAAGCCGCGTCCCTTGACCACGGCACCGGCGGAGGCTATCCTCGAGAGTTCGTCGGTGGTGGTGCGGAGATCCTCGTACTGCTGCTTGCTTTCCTGCGCTTCCTTGCGGGCTGCGCTGGCTTCGCGACGGAGCGAGGTATTGAGCGTATTGAGGGAGTCGATCTGATGGATATAGCCCTTCATGATGGAGCGCAGGGTGCCGAGCTCCTTCTCGTATTGGCGTATCTTCGCGCGGTTGGTGGCTTCGGTCTTCTGCAGGCGCTCGATGAGCTGGCCTACTTTTTCCTTCTCGACATCGAGAGAATCACTCAAGGCCTGGTTGTTGGTGGACAGGGCCTCGTAGTCTCCCTGAAGTTCGATGAGCTCGTTGGTGAGGTTTTCCTTATCGATATTGAGGTCCTTCACCAGAGCGTTCTTCTGGACAAGCATCACTATGAGAGTGATGAGGAGAGCTGCGGCCACGACGCCCAGCACTATGGCCAGGGTCTTCATGTTCCCGCTGTTTCCGCCGCCTTTGGAAAACTTCGGGTGATCCTTCTCAAACTGGATCATCTCTTCATCAAGTTCTTCCATAACTTCTTGTTTTTCGAGTTTGTTTACGCAAAAATATATAAATTTGTGAAAATTAACAATTTTACATCATGAGATATCTTATCCGCTCTCTCAAATACCTGGTTTACTTCGCCGTAATTTTCATCCTGATAGTAGGAGTAGTCTACATGTTCTCCTCGCAGAAGCTTGCAGGGCTCTCGTTCGTGGAGCTGTTCAAGGAAGGGTCTTTGCCGAAGATCCTGCTGTTCTTCGTGGTGGTGGCTGCCTTCTACCCCTACCTCAGCTTCCAGAAGAAGGAGATGATGCTCGACTCCGTGGCGTCGAACTCCGACATGCTGGACGAGGTGATGAAAGGCTTCGGCTACGTGCGCGAGAATCCCGGGCAGGGCGCCGCTTCCTATGTGAAACAGAGTGCCTATCAGCGTCTTACGCGAATGTATGAAGACCGGATTACTTTCTTCGAGGAAGGTGGGCATGTGTACGTGGAGGGCTACCGCAAGGATCTCCTGCGCATCATCAGCATGATAAACTACCGCGTCCGCGAAGCAAACCGCAGCGAGGGCGAAGAATAAAGGGAGGAACAGCCATGGCACTGAAAACGGTAGCGGAATACAACAACGAATATGAGGCCCTCATCGCGAAGGGCCTGCTCGAAAGCGAGGGCATCGAAGCCGTCATAATGAACGCCAACAGCCCCTATCCCGGCGTCATGATGGGTCGTCACGGCATCATGCTCCAGGTCAACGACTATGACCTGGAGTCCGCCCAGATGATTCTCGACAGAGCGGACAAATAATCGTTCGCCTATGTTGGAAAACATCGTATCCAAGGTTAACGCCTTCGTCTGGAATCCTGGCCTTGTGGTCCTGCTGTTGGTTGCGGGACTGTATTTTTCCTACAGGACCCGATTCGTCCAGTTGAGAAGGTTCGGCCTCATGGTCAAGGTCCTCTTCAGCAAGAAGGCGGGCGACTCCGGCATTTCATCTTTCGAGGCCTTTTCACTGGCCCTTTCCGGCAGGGTGGGCACCGGCAACATCGTGGGCGTGGCTACCGCCATAGCCTTCGGCGGCCCGGGAGCCGTGTTCTGGATGTGGGCGGTGGCCTTCCTGGGGGCGTCCACTGCTTTCGTGGAATCGACGCTCTCCCAGATCTACAAGTTCCATCATCACACCGGCTACCGGGGCGGACCTTTCAGTTTCATCGAGCATGGACTTGGCCAGCGCTGGCTGGGGATAGTATTCGCCATCATTACGCTCATAGGCTGTGGATTGTTCCTGCCCACCGTACAGGCCAACGGATTGTCTTCAGCCATGAACAACGCCTTCCCCATATCGCCCCTGGCCTCCGGCATCGGCCTGGCCGTCCTGCTTGCACTGGTGGTATTCGGCGGGGTCAGGAGAATCGCCAGGGTGGCGTCGATAGTGACGCCTTTCATGGCCTTGGCTTACATACTGATGTCGCTGGTAGTGATTTGTTTCCATATCCAGGACCTGCCTGCCGCCTTCGCTTCCATCTTCACCAACGCGTTCGGCATCAACCCCATTTGCGGAGGCATCATAGGCTCGACCATCGCGATGGGCGTAAAGCGCGGCATCTTCTCCAACGAAGCCGGCGAAGGCACGGGAGCCATAGTCTCTGCGGCGACCGACGTTGCGCATCCCGCCCAGCAGGGCCTGGCACAGGCTTTTTCTGTGTATGTGGATACGATAATGGTGTGTACGGCGACTGCGCTGATGATACTCACCTCCGGCACATTCAACATCCTGGGAAGCGACGGCCAGATCCTTTACGCCAGCGCCCCGGAACTCACAAATAATTACGTGGGCTATACCCAGAGTGCCATCGACTCGGTGTTCAGCGGCTTCGGGAGCCAGTTCGTTTCCATAGCCATGGTCTTTTTCTGCTTCACCACCATCATGGCCTACTACTTCTACGCGGAGAGCAGTATCATTTACCTTTTCAAAGGGAAAAAGGGAGAGAATACCGTCATCCGCATCTTCCAGGTACTCATATTGTGCGCAGTGGTTTTCGGCGCCGTGAAAGAAGCCGACCTCATCTGGCAGCTCGGCGACATAGGCGTAGGCATGATGGCATGGGTGACTGTGATCACCATCCTGATCCTCTGCCCACAGGCAATCAAGTCCCTGAAAGACTACGAGAAAGGACTTAAGTAGGCGACTTCGCAGAGCTGGTCGTAGAATTCGGCGCCGTAGGCGTCGGTCAAGGGGGCGCGGAGGAACTGGTAGACATGGGTTCCTTCCCTGCGGCCTTTTTCAAAGGCGCATTTGCATATTTCCCATCGGTGCAGGTTGAGGGCCGTAAGTCCGTTGCTGAGCACGCTGGCCCTTATGGGGTAGAGGCGGCAGGAGATGGGCTTCGCCCAGGGGCATGCGCCGGCGCAGTGTGCGCGCTCGATTGCGCAGAAGCAGCCTCCTTCCTCGAAGCGGGTGTAGGCGCAGGCCTCGCTGTCGCCCAGCAGCGGGGTGACCAGGTCGCCGTCGCGGTCTATCTCGAAAAAACCTGTCTCCGAGATCCTGGCGTGTCCCTCGTCTCCCATCCATTTCTCAAAGGAAGGGTAGTGGCGCTCGAGAAGCGGGAGTTCATTTTCGGCAAGCGGAGCGCCGCTGTCGCCGATGATGCAGCAGGCACCGCGGCAGACCTCGTAATCGCAGCAGAAATACTCAGTGATGACCTCCGAGGAGACCAAAATGTCCCCGATTTGGATGATTGAAGGCAGGTTCATGGCAAAAATCTTTGCAAAATTACGCAATTGTTGATAATTTTGGCCGGTTTTATGCTAAGCATGAAATAGACGGTAATTTGACAACAAACAAAAACGCATAGAAGATGAAAAAGATTTTTGCAACAGCACTTATCGCCCTTTGCTCACTCGGCATTGCGGCGGCGCAGGATTTGGAAAAAGTGACGGAGCTCTACAACAGCGCGGCGGCTTCCATCGAGTCGGACAAGGCAGGCGCAATCTCCCAGTTCGAGCAGGCTCTCGAAATGGCGGAGACCCTTGGCGCCGAAGGTGCCGAGATCGCTGCCCAGTGCAAGGGCATCATCCCCAAGCTTTATATTTCCCTCGGCAAGGAGTTGTTCGGAGCGAAAGATATGAATGCGGCCGTGGAGAAGTTCCAGAAAGCGCTGGAAGTCGGTGAGGCATATGGCGACGTCGACGTGGTGGCTGAAGCCAGGGAACTCATTCCCCAGATTCTGATGGCTGAGGGCAACAACATGCTCAATGCCAAGGACTATGCCGGCGCAGTGGCCGCATACCAGAAAGTGATCGACGCCGATCCGACCAACGGCGCGGCGCTGCTCCGCCAGGGCCAGGCCTACTCCGCCCTCGGCAAGCTTGATGACGCCGTCAAGGCTTTCGAGCTCGCTTCGGAGAACGGCCAGGAAGATGCGGCTGCCAAGCAGCTTTCCAACATCTATGTGAAGAAGGCTGTGGCCTGCCAGAAGGCCAAGGACAACAAGGGCGCACTCGAAAACGCCCAGAAGTCGACCCAGTATGTCGACAACGCCAACGCCGAGAAGATCATCGGCATGAGCGCCATGCAGCTCAAGCAGAACAAGGTGGCCGCCCAGGCGTTCGAGGCCTATCTGTCGATGACCCCCGGCGCCGTGACCAAGGAGCCCGGTATCGTCTACAACCTCGGCACTGCCCTCGTAGCCACCGGCGAGACCGAGAAGGCTTGCGGCTATTTCAAGCAGATCGCCCAGGACGCCAAATATGGCGAGGGCGCCCGCTATCAGATCACCACGCTTAAATGCAAATAGGTCTCGAGCTGCTCGCTCCGGCGAAGAATGCGGATATCGGCATCACGGCCATCGACTGTGGTGCCGATGCCGTTTATATTGCCGGGCCTGCGTTCGGGGCGCGGGTGGCGGCGGGCAACTCCGTGGAGGAGGTGGCCAGGCTCTGCCGCCATGCGCATCTCTATGGAGCAAGGGTCCACGCTACGGTCAACACCCTGCTCCGCAAGGATGAGATTTCCGAAGCCGAAGACCTCATGTGGGCTCTCCATGAGGCGGGAGTAGACGCTTTCCTGATTCAGGATCTCAATCTGCTCTCCCTGCAGCTGCCCCCTGTAGAGCTTCATGCCTCCACCCAGACAGCCATCCGTACGCCGGAGCGCGCCAGGGAGCTCGAGGCCCTGGGCTTCAGGCGCCTGGTTCTGGAGCGTGCACTTTCGCTCAGGCAGATACGGGAGATCCGTGAAGCGGTGGACTGTGAGCTGGAATTCTTCATCCACGGCGCGCTTTGCGTGGGCTACAGCGGACAATGCTATCTCAGCCAATATCTTACGGAACGCAGCGCAAACCGTGGCGCATGTGCCCAGCCTTGCCGTTCGCGATACGACCTTGTCGACGCGGAAGGACGGGTGCTCGAGCACGACCGCCCGCTCCTGTCTCCGAAGGACCTCCGCTTCGACTGCCGTATCGCCGACCTGGTTGATGCCGGCATCACCTCTTTCAAGATCGAAGGACGGCTGAAGAACGCTTCATATGTGAGGAATATAGTGCGGCACTACCGTGCTGAACTGGACGGCTTCATCGCTTCACATCCGGATTATCGTAAGACTTCCGCGGGACATGTGGAAGGGGGCTTCACGCCCGATCCAGACCGCACCTTCTCGCGCGGCTGGACCGAGGCCTTCCTCGACGGACGTACTGCTCCTGTAGGCAGCGGGGAGGCCGCGAAGGCGCTCGGGGAGCCTATGGGCGAGATTCGCTCCGTCCGCGGCAGGACCATCACTCTCTCAGGCGTAAAGACGCCCGTCAACGGCGACGGCCTGAGCTTCGTCTCTCCGGACGGAGAGGTGTCGGGCATGAGGGTGGAGACGGTTGAAGCTGAGCGTATTTCATTGAAAGATACGACAGGGCTGGTGCCTGGCATGAAGGTGTTCCGCAGCTATGACCTGGTGTTCGAGAGGGAGTTGGAGAAGAACCTGCCGAAGCGGGTGATGGAGGTGGAGCTGGCGTGGGGAGAAGGGTTGGGTAAGACGAAGGTCTCGGCGGTGACCGAGGACGGACTGAAAACTGAGGTGGCCTGGGACGACGATGCGCCCGTGGCTGAGAAGCCGGAGGCGGCGCGTGAGAGCATAAGGCGGCAGCTCGAGAAACACACCGGTCCGTTCGTCTTCACTCTCAAGGAATTCCATGCCGACCCGGTACGTTTCTATCCGGCTGCCTTCCTCAACGGCATCCGCCGTGAAATTTCCTCCAGGCTGGAAAAACTGGCCCAGGAGCGTCCCCGTCCGAAGGTGCAGAATTCTCCGAAGCCTGATGCCGGAAGATACAACGATTCCACGCTGGAGCTGCCGGAGGTGCTGATGCGCTGCAAGTATTGCATACGCTGGGAGACTGGGAGATGCCGGGTCAAGCCCGGCATGACGGCCCGCGTCACCCCGGGCTCCGCCCCGGGGTCTCAGGAGCCCTTGTGGCTGGTGAATCAGGGGCGGCGTCTGCGGCTGGAGTTCGACTGCCAGGCCTGCGAAATGGTCGTCAAGGCTGAGAGAAAGGCGTAATCCACTCTATCTTGATCCCTTTCCTCTCCATCCCCCGGAACCAGGTCATCTGCCGTTTGGCAAACTGGTGAATGGCGGTCTGGAGTCGCGAGACCATCTCTTCGTAGGCGAGGACGCCTGTGAGGTAGAGTGTCACATATTTATATTCCAATCCGTAGTAGATCAGGTCTTCCGGCGTGAGGCCGCTGTCGAGCAAGCCGCGCACCTCTTCCACCAGCCCTGCGTCGAGCCTTTCTTTCAAACGCCTGTCTATACGGGTGTTCCGTTCTTCACGCGAGACGGATATCCCGATGTATCGAGTGTTCTTGGGCAGGAAGCCGGTCTTCCGTACGGGATGCGTCTCCTCCCATATCGCGATCTCCAGGGCACGGATCAGGCGCTGCCGGGTGTCGTAGTCGGTGGTGTTGTGCGGGGTCCGGAGCGCTTCGTAGCGGGCTATGAGTTCCTCGGTGGGCTGCTTCTCCAGCTCCGCCCTCAGTGCGGGGTCTGGCGGCACGTCGGGCAGGTTGTAGCCGCAGGTCGCCGCTTCCAGGTAGAGGCCGCTTCCGCCGCAGAGTATCGGCACGCGGCCCCGCTCCACGATTGAGCGGTAGGCCTGCTCGAAGTCGCGCTGGTACTGATAGATGTTGTAGCGGGTGCCCGCGTCAGCGATGTCGATGAGGTGGTAGGGCACTTCGCCGTATTCTTCGAGGTCCTTGCCCGTGCCTATGTCCATGCCCCTGTACACCTGCCGGGAGTCGCCGGAGATGATCTCTCCGCCAAGCTCCCTGGCCAGGGCCACTGCGTAGCGCGTCTTGCCCGAGGCCGTAGGACCCAGGACGCAGATCAGGTCGCAGCCGTCGGGGAGGGGGCTCATTCTGCGTCGGTGTCGGGCAGCTGTATTTCCTTGAAGCGCTTGGCGCGCTGCTTCCAGCGCTCGCGGGCATATTGCTGCATGTCAGAGACTTCGTCGTTCTCGTCGATGATCTCCAGGCCGAGGATGGTCTCGATGATGTCTTCGAGGGTGATGATGCCCTGGAAGCAGCCGTATTCGTCGATTACGACCCCGATCTGCTCCTTCTTCGCCAGCAGCGTGTCCCATATGTCGGACACGGACTGCTCCTCGTTGAAGAAGGTGATATCGCGCTTGATCTCGCTCAGGCGCATGTCGAACTTGTCTTCAGCCAGGCATTCGAGCGCGTCGCTGCGGAGGATGTAGCCCGTGATGAATTCGGGGCTCTCGCTGTAGACCGGGATGCGGGAGTGGTGGTCGAAGTCCTTGTCCTTGTAGAAGTTCTTGAGGGTCATGTTCTCCGAGGCGATCTGTGCGACCACGCGGGGGGTCATGATGTCGTAAGCCTTGACGTTGTCGAGCTTGATGACGTTCTGGATGATGCGGTTCTCGTCCTCGTCGATCACTCCTTCCTCCTCTCCCACGTTGGCCATGGCGGAGACCTCCTCGCGGCTCACCGCCGCCTCGTCTTCGTCCTTTCTCTGGAAGAGCTTGGTGATCAGTTCGATGAAGATCACTATGGGATAGAGCACCACGATAAGGGCATTCAGTACCGCTGTCGTGAAGCCCATCAGGCTGCGCCAGTGGGTCGTGCCTATGGTCTTGGGGATGATCTCGGCGAAGACCAGGATCAGGAAGGTCGTGGCGGCCGACACCCAGCCGAACCACTCGGCTCCGAAAAGCTGGGTTCCCTGATAGCCTACACCGGCGGCGCCTACGGTATTGGATATGGTGTTGAGGGCCAGGATGGCGGCCAGCGGGCGGGCGCTGTCTTCCTTGTACTTGAGAAAGCGCGTAGCGGGCTTGTAACCCTCGTCCTCACGCATAGTGATGTAGGACAATGGTGTGGACAAGAGCACCGACTCGAGTATCGAGCAGAGGAACGAGATGCCGAGGGCCCCCAGCAGGAATATCAGAAGCAGTGTCATCAGCGGGCGGTCTTCTTGGGAGGACGGTAATTGGTCCTTTCAGGCACGATGCGCTTGGCCGGGACCTTATTCTTATAGGCGTACACCACCAGCAGGATGCCCACGATGATGAAAGGGACGCTCAGCCACTGGCCCATGTCGAAGGTCATGTTCTCCTCGAACTCCACCTGAGGCTCCTTGATGAATTCGATGAGCGAGCGCATTCCGAAGCATACGATGAAGAACACGCCCAGGAACCACCCGCGGTAGCGCTGCTCCAGCCTGTGGTCGTACTGCCAGAGGAGGAAGAGCCCCAGAAGCAGGTAGGTGAGGGCTTCATAGAGCTGTGTGGGGTGCTTGGGCAGGGTCTCGCCGCGGCGCTCGAAGATGAAGCCCCAGGGCAGGTCGGTGACGGTGCCGTAGATTTCCGAGTTGAAGAGGTTGCCCAGGCGTATCAGGCAGCCCGCGAAGGCCACGCAGATCGCGAGGCGGTCGCACACCCATAGCATGTCGAAACCGTTCTTCTTCCCGTAGCGGCTGGCATACCACCATGCGGCGAGTATTACGCCTATGGCGCCGCCGTGAGAGGCCAGGCCTCCCTTCCAGGGCTTGAATATCTCCACCCAGTGCTCGGCGCTGAAGAAGTAGGCGGGTTCGTAGAAGATGCAGTGGCCTAGCCTGGCGCCCACTATCGTACCGATGAGCAGGGCGTAGAGCAGGGGTTCCAGCAGTTTGGTGTCGACGCCCTCACGCTTGTAGAAGCGCTCGAACAGCCAGTAGCCCAGAGGGAAACCGGCCACGAAGAGCAGTGAGTACCATCGGACGGCCACCGGGCCGATCCTGAAGATGATGGGATCGACGTTCCAGACGACGGAAAGAAAATCTATCATTGCTGTTATCTTTTTAATCGGGAGAAAACGCTGAGGGGCAGGGCCCGTCCGGCACGGTCGCGGAGCACCAGCTCGCCGTAGTCACAGCTTGCGAACTTTGTGCCGAAAGCGTTGCGTACCAGCGTGTCGGCCAGCACGGCCGAGTAGCCGTTGGAATAGAGGTTGAGCACCAGGAAGCTCCGCTCGGGAGCCAGGATCGCGGCACACTGCTCAAGCAGGTCGTAGAGGCATTCGTCGAGCTTCCATCGCTCTCCGTCGGGGCCGTGGCCATAGGCGGGAGGGTCGAGGATGATGCCCTGGTAGCGGTTGCCGCGCCGGGCTTCCCTGCGGGCGAACTTGAGGGCGTCCTCCACTATCCAGCGTATGCCGTCCAGTCCGCTCAGCTCCATGTTGCCGCGGGCCCAGGTGACGACCTGGCGGACGGAGTCCAGATGGGTGACGGCTGCCCCGGCCTTGAGGGCGGCAAGCGACGCAGCACCGGTGTAGGCGAAAAGGTTGAGCACTTTGGGCGGCTCCTGCTGACCTTTCGCAAGTTCCTTCACGCTGCTGGCGATGAAATCCCAGTTAGGGGCCTGCTCAGGGAAGACGCCCACGTGCTTGAAGGCGGTAAGGCCGAGCCTCAGCTTGAAGCCCACCGCGGGATAGGAGATGGGCCACTGCTCCTGCATGGGGTGGAGCATCTGCCAGGTCCCGCTGTCTTCCTTGCCGGCTTTGCCGAAACCTGCACCGGGCTTGAATTCGGTGTGGGCCATGCTTCGCCACTGGCTCTCAGGCAAGCTCTTGGGCCAGAGGGCCTTGGGTTCGGGCCTTATAGCGACATACGGGCCGAAGCGCTCGAGCTTCGAAAAGTCGCCCGAGTCTATCAGCTCGTAGTCGCGCCATGCGGCGGAAGGTTGCTCAATCGTCATATCCCACAAAGATAATTATTTTTGGGATATGAAGGATTAGCGCAATCAGGAATACATGAAGCGGCGGATGCTGCCCTTCGGAGTCTTGTTGAAAGGCTCTGCGGCCAGCACATAGCTGCTGATCTGGCTGTAGGCGGGAATCTGCCTGTTGATCTTCTCCAGGTTCTCGTCCATGATGGCCTTCAGCTGCGCGCCGTCCACGCCGTGATCTTCCGCGAGCTTGGTGTTGGGGACTATCAGGGCGATCAGATGGTTTTCGCGGCTTACGATCAGCGATTCGGCGACGTAGGGCAGCTGGTTGAGCACCACCTCTATCTCTTCGGGGTAGATGTTCTGGCCGTTCGACGAAAGGATCATGCTCTTGCAGCGGCCCACGAGGAACACCCGGCCTGCCTCGTCCTGGGTGCCAAGGTCGCCGGTACGGAACCAGCCGTCCTCGGTGAAGACCGAGCGGGTGGCGGCCTCGTTCTTGTAGTAGCCGGAGAAGACCACATGACCGCGGACCAGCACTTCGCCGGCCTCATGGGCAGGATCGTCGGAATCGATCCTGAGCTCGATGCCCTCCGGAACCGGCTCGCCGCACTCCTTCATGACATAGGTCTCCTTGTGGCCCAGGCAGATGGTCGGGGCGCACTCCGTCATGCCGTAGCCGGTGACGAAAGGTACCTTGAGCTGTTCGAGCATCAGGCGCTCGAGCGATTCGGGCATCGCCGCGCCGCCCGTGATGAGCAGTCCGCAGTTGCCGCCGAGCGCGCGCATGAAGATGTCGTGGAGAGCTTCGCAGAATTCGGGATTGTTGCGGTAGTCGGCCAGCTTGGCGGCTCCGCTCTTGCTGTGGATGAACTCGCCTATGCTGTCGTCGATGAGCTTGTTGATGATAAGGGGCACGGCAAAGAACACGTAGGGCCTGTACTCCCGCAGGGCGGGCTTCAGGTTTGCGGGCACCGGCGGCACGAAGAGTATGCAGAGCGTCATGCCGAAGCAGAGCGGTGCCATCAGGTCGTACACCAGGCCGAAGATATGTGCGTACGGGAGCACGCTCACGTAGCTGTCTTCGCGGTGATAGGGAAAATGTATGGGAATCAGCTGGATGTTGGAGCTGAAGTTGCGGACGGAGAGCATCACGCCCTTCGGGTTTCCGGTCGAGCCGGAGGTGTACATGATGGCGGCCAGGTCGTCGAGTTCGCGGGCCTCGTAGTTCACGTCGGAGGCCTTCAGTCCGTGCGGATGGGCGGCGTTGAACAGGGAGTCGCGCTGCGCGTACACGCTGTCAAAGCCGTTGCGGGCGGCCAGCAGTTCTCCCGTGGCGGCGTCAAAGGCGGCCATCAGGTCGGGCATGGCCTCGAAGTCCATCTTTGAGAAGATGGCTTTCTCGGTGAAGAGCAGGCGGCTGTCGGAATGGTTCACCAGGCCTTGGGTGTCGGCGGGCATGAAGCCGTTGAAAATCTGGACGGCCACGTAGCCTCCGATCTGGGCGGAGAAGAAGGTGATTCCCCAGCCGGCGCTGCTGCGCGCGTTGATGGCGATCTTGTCGCCGGCCCTGAGTCCGGCCTTCTTCCATACAAGAAGGTTCTTCTCTATATCCGCGGCCAGCTCGCCGTAGCTGCGGCCGGGGTTGTTGAATTCGACGAGTGCGGTCTTGTCCCAGCACTCCTTCATCGATTTTTCAAATACCTTGATGAAATCGTCTTTCTTCGTCAGTTCGTACATGGTGGTTTCATTTTTACAGTCGCAAAATTACAACCTTTCTTCACCCGAAAAAACGACGGAACCGGGTATGTGGCGAAACGGACGGGCAAAGTGGTGAAAAAGCCCGTTTCTGTGGCGAATAATAACCATGAAAACATTATCTTTGTATGTTATGGCGAAAGATAGGAAAAAGAGCACAGTCGAGATACGCAACAAGAAAGCCGGCTTCGAGTACGAGTTTCTGGAGCATTTCACGGCCGGCATCGTGCTCAATGGGACGGAGATAAAGTCGATCAGGGCCGGAAAAGCCTCGCTGGTCGACAGCTGGTGCTATTTCGTCAACGGAGAACTCTATGTGAAAAACATGAATGTAGCGGAATACTGGTGGGGTTCCGCGTTCAGCCGCCAGGATCCGCGCCGCGACCGGAAGCTACTCCTGACCAAGCGGGAGCTCCGCAAGCTGCAGCGTGCAGTGAAGGAGAAGGGCCTGACCATCGTGGCCACCCGCCTCTTCATTGCCGACAACGGCTACGCCAAGCTCAACATAGCCCTCGCTCGGGGCAAGCGCGAATTCGACAAGCGCGATACCATCAAGGAGAAGGACATGCGCCGGGAAGCGGAGCGCAACTGACAGAAACATTTAACATCATCTTTATATGAAACAGATTGACAACTACGATTTCCGCGGCAAGAAAGCCATTGTCCGCGTCGACTTCAACGTTCCCCTGAACGAGAACTTCGAAATCACCGACGACACCCGCATCCGCAGGGCCATGCCCACCCTGAAGAAGGTCCTTGAAGGAGGCGGTTCAGTGATCATCATGTCGCACCTGGGCCGTCCCAAGAAAGTGGACCCCAAGTATTCCCTCAAGTACATCGTGGACCGCGTCAGCGAATGCCTCGGCGTTCCCGTCAAGTTTGCCGAAGACTGCCAGAAAGCCAAGGCGCAGGCCGAAGCCCTGAAGCCCGGTGAGGCCCTCCTGCTGGAGAACCTCCGCTACTATGCCGAGGAAGAAGGCAAGCCCCGCGGACTGGCCGAAGACGCCAGCGAGGAGGAGAAGAAAGCGGCGAAGAAGGCCGTGAAGGAATCCCAGAAGGACTTCGTCAAGACCCTCGCCAGCTATGCCGACTGCTACATCAACGACGCTTTCGGCACCGCCCACCGCGCCCACGGTTCCACCGCCCTCATCGCCGAATACTTCCCCGACGACAAGATGTTCGGCTACCTGATGGAAGGCGAGATCAAGGCCATCGATAACGTGCTCAAGAACGCCAAGCGTCCCTTCACCGCGATCATCGGCGGCTCGAAGGTCTCCTCCAAGCTCGCAGTGCTCAAGAACCTCGTGACCAAGGTCGACAACCTGATCATCGGCGGCGGCATGGGCTACACCTTCATCAAGGCCGAAGGCGGCAAGATCGGTAACTCCCTCCATGAAGACGACCTGATCCCCGACGCACTGGAGATCATGAAGATCGCCAAGGAGCACGGCGTGAACCTCTCGCTTTCCGTGCAGACCCGCGTGGCCGACGACTTCAGCAACGACGCCAACGTCCAGGTGGTCCCTTCGCATGAGATTCCCGACGGCTGGCAGGGCATGGACGCCGGACAGAAGTCCATCGACAACTGGAAGAAGATCATCCTCGAATCCAAGACCGTGCTCTGGAACGGCCCTGTGGGCGTGTTCGAGATGCCCAACTTCGCGAAGGGCACGCTGCAGATCGCAGAGGCCCTGGCCGAGGCCACCGAAAAGGGCGCTTATACGCTCGTGGGCGGCGGCGACTCCGTGGCGGCGGTCAACCAGATGGGCTACGCCGACAAGGTTAGCTACGTGTCAACGGGCGGCGGCGCCATGCTCGAGGCCATCGAGGGCAAGGTGCTTCCCGGCATCGCGGCCATCCGCGGCGAATAAAAAAGATGCCGGGTCAAGCCCGGCATGACGACTCCTGTCACCCCGGACTCGATCCGGGGTCTTTTTTTAAAAGTTGTACCGTATTCCCACTGCCCCGTTCGGGTCGAAACCCTTGTAAGGGCCGAAGGGGAGGTAAAGCGGACGCCAGTCGATGAACACCTGGAAGGGGATGTTGAACTGGTAGTCCACTCCCAGCTGTCCCCCTATGCCAAGCCCGAAACGGCTCCATCCGGGCAGAGAGAACTGGATGGCCGGTCCGGCGTAGGCGCCGAGACCTCCGAGCAGGAACCAGTGCCACTGGTAGCTGCCTCCCAGGATGAGGCCGATGGGATAGTATGAGGGATTTTCCCTGTCACCGTAGCGGTCGCGATAGCGGAGCCCCAGGTCGACTTCGATCCGGGTGATGTCGCCCATGTAGCGCTGGGCGGAGAGTTCGGTGGTGAAGGCGGCTCCATAGCCCAGCCTTATGCCGGCGAAATTGTCCTGGGCATAAACCGCCGAGGACAGCGCTGAAAGCGCCAGAATGGTGATTAACAATCGTTTCATAGCAATGCTCATTCTGATGTTGTTACCAGGTTGCGGTCGCCGTAGCCGTTGTCGACACGGCTCACCGCAGGCCAGAGTTTGTTGTTCCTTATCCATGGCAGCGGGAAGGCTGCCTGGGTGCGGGTGTATGGATGGCTCCAGGTATCGGCGCAGACCTCATCCTGGGTATGGGGGGCCATCTTGAGAGGATTGTCGTCCCGGTCGAGACTGCCGTCGGAGATGGCCCGGCACTCTGCGACTATCGCTTCGAGGGTCTCGACGAAACGGTCGAGTTCTTCGAGGGGTTCACTTTCGGTGGGTTCCACCATCAGGGTCTCGTGGACGGGGAAGGAGAGGGTGGGAGCATGGAAGCCGAAGTCCATCAGGCGCTTGGCCACGTCGGTGGCATCGACCCCGTAGCTTGCCTTGAAGTGCTGAAGGTCGAGTATGCACTCGTGGGCGACGCGGCCCGTGGCCCCCGTGTAGAGGGTCTTGAGGACTGGCTGCAGGCGGACTGACAGGTAGTTGGCGTTGAGGATGGCCATCTGCGTGACTTTCTTAAGTCCTTCAGCGCCGAGCATGTGGATGTATGCGTGGGTGATGGGCAGCAGCAGCGGGCTGCCGTAAGGCGCGGCGCTGACTGCGTCGATGCCGGCTCCGCCGCACTCTCTGACTACGGGATGTCCGGGCAGATAGGGTTTCAATGCCGCGGTGCAGCAGATGGGGCCGACGCCCGGACCGCCGCCGCCGTGAGGCATGGCGAAGGTCTTGTGGAGATTGAGATGGCAGACGTCGGCGCCGATGAAGCCCGGATTGGTGAGTCCCACCTGTGCGTTCATGTTGGCTCCGTCCATGTAGAGCAGTCCGCCGTGGCTGTGGATGATGTCGACTATCTCGCGTATGCGGACCTCGAACACTCCGTGGGTCGAAGGGTAGGTGATCATCATTCCGGCCAGGCGCTCGCCGGCCTCTTCGGCACGGGAGCGGAGCTCTTCCACGTCGATGTTGCCGTGTTCGTCGCAGGACACCAGGACTATCTCGAAGCCGGCCATCGCGGCGGATGCGGGATTGGTGCCGTGGGCTGAGGTGGGGATTATCATCACCTTCCGTCCGCACCCGGCATTGGCGTCGAGGTAGCGGCGGATGGTCATCAGGCCCGCGTATTCGCCTGCGGCGCCGCTGTTGGGCTGCAGGGAGCAGGCGTCGAAGCCCGTGATCACGGCCAGGTCGTGTTCGAGCTCATGGATCAGTTCAAGGGTGCCTTCCGCCTGGTCGGCGGGGGCGTAGGGATGCAGGTTGCCGAATTCGCTCCAGCTGAGCGGCAGCATCTCGGCCGCAGCGTTGAGCTTCATGGTGCAGCTGCCCAGCGGAATCATAGAGTGTGCGAGCGATATATCCTTGCGCTCCAGCGACTTGATGTAGCGCATCATGCCGGTCTCACTGTGATATGCATTGAATACGCCCTGGGTGAGGATGGGGGTTTCGCGTGCCATGAAACCCGAGGGTTCCGCCTCTCCTTCAAAAGTGCAGCCGAATACCGAACAGACCGCTTCCGCTTCGGCGGGGGTGGAGAGTTCGTCGAACGAGAGCTGTACCGTCCTGGCGTCGGGATACCAGAAGTTGAATCCGGCGGCAAGGGCCTTCTTGCGTATGGCCTCCGCGTCGACGTCTTCAACCCTGACGGTGTCGAAGAAATGCTCGCCTGCGAGAGTGAATCCGGCCTTGCGCAGGGATGCCGCCACGCCGTGGGCGATGCCGGCCGCGGTGCGGGCGATGCCGGTGATGCCTTCACTGCCGTGCCACACGGCGAACATGCCGGTCATGGTGGCCATCAGCGCGGTGGCGGTGCAGATGTTGGAAGTGGCCTTCTCGCGCTTGATGTGCTGTTCGCGGGTCTGGAGGGCAAGGCGTACCGCGCGTTCGCCGAGCCGTCCCACCGACACTCCGATGATTCGGCCGGGAAGGTTGCGGCGATACTTGTCGGAGCAGGCCATCCAGCCGGCGGTAGGTCCTCCGAAACCCATCGGCAGGCCGAAGCGCTGGGCGGTTCCGCAGGCAATGTCGGCACCCCATGCCGCAGGCTCCCTGAGCACGGAAAGGGCCAGGAGGTCGCACCAGGCGGCCACCATGCAGCCGGCCTCATGTGCCTTTTCGCAGAATGCCGAGTAGTCGCGCACCTGTCCGTCGGCGGCCGGGTACTGCACCAGTGCGCCGTAGCAGGCGGGCTCGAACGCGTAGTCCGCAAAGGATCCGGTATGTATCTCTATTCCAAGTCCTGCGGCACGGGTACGCAGCACCGAGAGGACGTTTGGAAAGATGTTCTCATCGACGAATACCACGTTGCGACCGGCCTTCACCGCTTCGCGGCTGCGAAGTTCCAGCATCATGCGCATCGCCTCGGCTGCCGCCGTGGCGTCGTCGAGCATCGAGCAGTTCGAAAGTCCGAAGCCGGTGAGCGAGGAGATCATCGTCTGGAAGTTGATCAGGGCCTCGAGCCGGCCTTGCGATATCTCGGCCTGATACGGGGTGTAGGAGGTGTACCAGCAGGGATTCTCGAAGATGTTGCGGGTTATCACTGCGGGCGACGCGGTACCGTAGAATCCCAGTCCGATCAGCGAGCGGAGGTTGCGGTTCTTGCGTGCTGTCTGCCGGAGCGCGGCGAGGTATTCGTGCTCGCTACACGCGGGGGCGAGGGCCAGGGGTTCTGTCAGCAATATGTCTTTGGGAACGGTCTGCCCGGTAAGCTCCTCGAGCGAGGAAAGGCCGAGTACCTTGAGCATCTGCTGTTCCTGGGAAGGGCGGGGTCCGTTGTGGCGGTCGGTAAAGGAAAGCGGCATGGCTAAAACGTTATAGCGTTATTTGTCAGACAGTTATTGTTTTATCTCCATCGCTCGAGGTCAAGTCGCAGATAGATGAAGATCATGATGGTGAAGGTCCAGAGGGATGAACCTCCGTAACTCAGCAGCGGCAGGGGGATGCCGATGACCGGCATCAGGCCTATGGTCATGCAGATGTTGATGACCACGTGCATAAGCAGGCACATGGCCACGCACCAGCCGAAAATACGTATGAAAGGATCCTTCTGTTTTTCGGCGGAACCGAGGATCCGTATCACCAGTGCGAGGTAGAGGCTAAGCACGAACAGACAGCCGAGGAAGCCCCACTCTTCGCCCACGGTGCAGAAGATGAAGTCGGTGCTCTGCTCGGGTACGAAATTGAAGCGGGTCTGGGTGCCGCCGAGGAAGCCTTTCCCGAAGAACCCTCCGGAGCCGATGGCCACGAGCGACTGGTGGACGTTGTAACCGGCGCCCATGGGATCTTCGCGTATGCCCAGCAGCACCTCGATGCGGGCGCGCTGGTGGTCTTTGAGCACGTTGTTGAACACAAACTCCACCGAGAAGACCAGGGCTATGCCGACCAGCATCCCCAGCATCAGGTTGCGAAGTTCCTTCGCCCGCCTGAAGGTCATGATGACGGCGGTGACAAGGCTGGTGGCTCCCACGATCAGTGCCACCCAGATATCGTGCGGGAAGCGCTCAAGGAAGGAGAATGCGTCGATGGACATGAGCGAAGGCAGGAATATCAGCAACACGACCACGATGGCCGTGAGTATGGAGCCGATTATCGGCTTCCGGGCGTAGAACGAAGCCGTAACGCCTGTCAGGGAGGTCAGTACGAGCAGGGCGACGAGCGGCGAGAAGACCAGGGTGAGTATGAACAGGACCACCGCCATGATGCCGGCCAGCAGTATCCATCCCGTCATGCCTTCGCGGTAGCAGACCACCAGGAAGCCCAGATACACCAGCGCGGAGCCGGTCTCCTTCTCGAGCAGGATAGCGAGCATGGGGGCGGCAAGCACGGCAGCGACAGTGAGGGCGTCCTTCGGCTTGCGGAAGGAAAACCCGTGCTGCCCCATGAGGTAGGCCAGCAGCAGCGAGGTGGCCAGTTTGGAAAACTCGGCGGGCTGGATGCGTATCGGCCCCAGGGCGAACCACGACTTCGAGCCGTTCACTTCCACTCCCAGGAACGCCACGGCCACGAGCATCATAACCATCAACAGATACAGGGGCCAGGAGATGGCCGAATAGACCTTGGGAGGAATGAACCGGATTATGACGAAGGCGATGAGCATTGCGGAGCCGATCCATATCAGGTCCATGATGTATTTCTCATGGTAGTTGAAGATGAATCCGTCTTCGGAAACCGAGGACGAGAACACGTTCATCCAGCCGAAGATCACCAGGGCCAGATAGAGGCCTATGGTCACCCAGTCGAGTTTATGGTAGAGGCTCTGTCCCATGGTCTATCTCTTGACTTTCACCTTGTGCATCAGATTGCCTTCCAGAACCCTTTTCTCCAGTTCCGTCCTTTCGACTTCGCCGTTGAGGTATTTTTCCACCAGCAGGGAGGCGATGGGCGCGGCCCATGTGGCTCCGAAGCCGCCGTTCTCGACATATGCCACTACAGCTATCTTCGGGTCGTCCTTCGGGGCGAAGGTGATGAAGACGGAATGGTCGTCGCCGTGGGGATTCTGGGCGGTGCCGGTCTTGCCGCAGGCCACTACGCCGGGGATCCTGGCTATGGTTGCGGTGGCTCCGCCTCCGGTGTAGTTGATGGCCATCTCCATCCCTTCGACTATGGTCTGGAAGTGGGTGGTGTCGACCATCGTGTAATGGCGCTCCTTGAACCTTTCATCAATGGGGTTTTCAGGAGTTTCCTTCTGGAGGTGGGGCGTGTAGTACCAGCCGCGGTTGGCCAGGGTGGCGCAGAGGTTGGCAAGGTGCATGGGGGTGCAGCCAATCTCGCCCTGGCCGATGGAGAGAGAGATGATCGACAGGGACTTCCATCGGTTCTTGCCGTGGATCCTGTCGTAACGCTCGGCCGTGGGCATGGTGCCGGCCTTCTCGCCGGGGATGTCGGTCCCGAGCTTCGTCCCGAAGCCGAAGCTTTCGGTGTATTGCTTCCAGCGTTCGAAACCTTCGCGTACTGAACCGTAGCGCGGATTGTCGATGATTGCCCTCAATACATAGCAGTAGTAGGCGTTGCACGACATCATGATGGATTCGCGCAGGTCGAGCGGGCTGCGGTGGCCGTGGCAGCCCAGATGGAGGTTGCCCACGGTATAGCCATAGTTGCAGGGGTATCGGGATTCGGGGGTAATCACGCCTTCCTGGAGTCCTATCAGGCCATTGACAAGCTTGAACACCGAACCCGGAGGCTGAGGCGACATGACGGCCCTGTTGTACATGGGCTTGTAGGGATTGGTGACCAGTTCGCCGTAATATTTGTTGATCTCCGCCAGCTGGCTCACGTCGACGCCGGGACTCGAGACCATGGTCAGGATCTCGCCGGTGGAAGGCTCGATGGCCACCAGGGAGCCTACCTTGTTTTTCATAAGCTGCTCTCCGTAAGCCTGGAGGTTGCCGTCGATGGTGGTGATCACATCGGTTCCGGCCGTTGCGACCTTGTCGTAGGCTCCGCCTTCGTAGTGGCCTTTGATACGGTTGTGGGCGTCGCGGATGTAGATCGCATAGCCCTTCTCTCCCCGGAGTATCTCTTCGTAGGCCTCTTCCATGCCGGTCTTGCCCACGTAGTCCCCGCTCTTGTATTCGGGATGGTTCTTGAGGAATGCCGCATCTACTTCCGAGATGTAGCCGTAGAGGTTGCCACCCCCTTCCACGGGATAGACGCGCATGGAGCGCGGCACTCCGGTGAAGCCGGGGAAGAGGAAGCTCTTCTCGATGAACTGGTTGTACTGCTGGCTGCTGACCTGCTTCTTGAAGGGCAGGGTCTGGTAGCCTATCTTGCGGCGGAAGCGCTTGTATTCGCGGAACTTCTCGTGAACGAAGGAGGTGTCGAGATCGAAGATCTGGCAGAAGGTCAGGGTGTCGAACTCCTGCACGTCGTAGGGCGTCACCATGATGTCGTACGAGACCTTGTTGCCTACCAGCACTTCGCCGTTGCGGTCGAGTATCCGCCCCCGGGCAGGGTAGTGGGTTTCGTACTTGAATGCGTTGTTGTCGGCGGTGATGCGGTACTTCTTCTCCACCAGCTGGACCTGGAAGAGCCGTCCCGCCATCACGATGAAAACCAAGATGATGACGCCTACTACGATATGGTGGCGTCCGTTCATAGCAGGAGAGCCGACACCGCGAAGCTGGCGGCCAGGCTTGCAAGAAGTTTCACAGGCATGAACCAGAACGGGTGGAAGCTGACTCCGTCGAGAAGGAAATAGCCCACAAGATAGAGGGCCGTCATCACCACCAGGCAAAGGAGAGGGTTAGGGTGCTTCCTTTCGAGCATCATCTTGCGCGGAGTGGCGGCGAGGACCGCTGCGGCGGAGTTGAGCCCGAGGGGCCCGCCGGAAAGGAGGTCGAGCAGCAGGCCGAGGGCGAAGGCCACGAGCATGGTGCGCTGGGTCCTCCATTGCTCGGGAAGCACAAGGACCAGCAGCGGCAGCAGGGAGATGTGAACCCAGGGGCCAAGGTTCACATAGTGGGCCAGGACTAGCTGGAGTATGAACACCAGGACGAAGTAGAACACGCTATTGGACTTGCTCATACAACTGCTCGATTTCGTTGCCGTGGGCGTTCTTCACCACGTAAACATGATATACCGAATTGAAGTCTTCGAAGAGCTTGATGTCCACGTCCTGCGAAGACCCCTGACGGAATTCGAATGAAATGACCGTGCCCAGGGGGATGTCGGGCGGATAGAGCGTGGAGTAGCCGCTGGTCGACACCGTATCGCCGATGGCGGGTTCCACATGGACGGGTATCTCGCGCAGCACCGCACGGTCGGGGAACGTGCCGGACCATGACAGGGGGCCGAAGATGTCCTGCCTGGATAGTTTTGCGCTGACGTTCTGTCCTGCGTTGAGGAAAGACCGCACGTAGGAGTAATGGCTGGAGGTGGCCAGTACCACTCCCACCACGCCCTGGTTGGTGATTACGCCGAGTCCGCTCTCCACTCCTTCATCCGCACCCTTGTCCAGAAGCATGAAGTTGTGCTGTCCGTCGAAGGTGTTGCGGACTACCCGGGCGGGGATGTAGGTGAAGACCGAATCGGAGGCGAGGACATCTTCTTCCGGGATGGGCATGAGTTCCTGCAGGCGCAGCAGGTCCTGCTGGAGACGGATGTTCTCGGCGAGCAGGCGTTCATTCTCCTCCCGCAGGCGGAAATACGACCCGAGGTTGCTCGTCTGCGTCCATACCCAGCCCTGGGCACTGCGCAATGCTCCCATCACCCGCAATCGCTGCACGACCCCGTCGTGGGTCACCAGCAGTATTGAGGCGGCTTCAAGAACGAGGAACAGGACGATTGCGGAGAGAGTCGACAGCAACCGGAAGCGGTCTCTCATCGCATCAGGAACGGGTATGACGGGTTCTTAAGGGCAATACGGGTACCGCGTGCCACCGCGCGGAGCGGGTCTTCCGACACGTGGAACGGGATGTTCATCTTGTTGGCCAGGCGCTGGTCCAGACCGCGGAGCAGGGCGCCGCCGCCGGTCAGGAAGATACCTTTCTGGACTATGTCGCTGTAGAGCTCCGGCGGCGTCTCCTCCAATACGGAGAGGATGCTCGACTCGATCTTTGCGAGCGGCTTGTCGAGGCAATGGGCGATTTCCTGATAGGTGACATGGGCTTCCACAGGGTGTACCGTCACGAGGTTCGGGCCCTTGACCACGTAGGGGTCCAGGGGTTCTTCGAGCTCGGAGAGGGCTGCGCCGATGTTGATCTTGATCTGCTCGGCGGTAGGTTCGCCGATGCGGATGTTGTACTGCTGGCGCATGTACTGCTGGATCTCGTCGGTGAACACGTCGCCTGCGGTCTTGATGCTGTTGGAGGCTACGATGCCGCCCAGGGAGATCACTGCCACTTCCGTCGTGCCGCCTCCGATGTCGACCACCATGTTGCCGCTGGCGGCCATCACGTCGAGTCCGATGCCGATGGCCGCGGCCATGGGTTCATAGATCATCTGCATGTCGCGTCCGCCGGAATGCTCGGCGGCGTCGCGCACGGCGCGCTTCTCGACTTCGGTCGATCCGGAAGGGATGCCGATCACCATGCGGAGGCTGGGGGAGAAGATGGTGCGCTTGAAGTTGATCATCTTGATGAACTGGACGATCATCTGCTCGCAGGCATCGAAGTCGGCGATCACGCCGTCCTTCATGGGGCGGATGGTGCGGATGTGCAGGTTTTCCTTGCCCTGCATCTCCTTGGCCTTGGAACCTACCGCCACGACTTTGCCCGACTGTTTGTCGATGGCCACGATGGATGGCTCGTCGATCACCTTCTTGTCGCCGACGAAAATGACGGTGTTGGCTGTTCCGAGGTCAATCGCGAGTTCCTGCTGGAAGAAAGAAAATGCCATATGTCTTTTTCAGTTTTTTCAGGTTGATGTATGAGCAGCAAAAATACAAATTTTATTCCAGAATAATTAACTATTTTTGTATGGAATTTTGAATTTTTTCAGAATGAAGCGCTTTGCGATCATAGTGGCAGGAGGTAAGGGCCTCAGGATGGGCGCCGACCGGCCGAAGCAGTTCCTAGAGGTGGCCGGCAAGCCTATCCTGCGCCATACTGTGGAAAGGTTTCTGGCATTCGACCCGTCCGTCGAGCTGATAATCGTGCTTCCCTCTTCGGAGCGTGACGGATGGCGCGAATACTGCCGCCGCGAAGGCTTCGTGGACCGCTATGCCCTCGCTTCCGGAGGAATCACCCGCTTCCATTCTGTGCAGCAGGCTCTCAAGTATGTCGAAGGAGACGGAGTGGTTGCGGTGCACGACGGGGTGCGCCCGCTGATCGGCGGGGAATTGCTGGAAAGGCTCTTCGCCGCGGCGGAAAGCTATCCGGCCGTCATTCCGGCGGTGCCGGTGGTGGAATCTGTAAGGAAAGGGGACTGGGAGGAGTCAGGCCCGGTCTCCAGGGACGGACTTTTCCTGGTGCAGACGCCCCAGGTGTTCGATGCGGCGCTGCTCAGGGATGCATACAGGCAGCCGTTCTCACCCGCGTTCACCGACGATGCGTCGGTAGTCGAGGCGGCGGGAACGAAGGTGCATATGGTTCCCGGCGACCGCCTCAACATAAAAGTCACTACGCCCGAAGACCTGCTTCTGGCGGAGCGCCTGCTCAGGCTTTCTTCTTAGCCTGGGCGGCTTTCTTCTTTTTCTTGTCGTAGTCGTAGTCCTTCACCCAGACCTGGCGTTCGATGGCCTGGTCGAGCGATACCATCGTGACCGTGTGCCCGATGCCGGGGATGTGCTGGATGGTGTCGATGAGGATGTTCATCAGGTGGTCGTAGTCGAAGCAGTAGATCTTCAGCAGGAGCGTGTAGTCGCCGGTTACGAAATGACACTCCACGACCTCGGAGATCTTGCGCAGGGCTTCGATGACCCTGGGATAGGCGTCGGCTTCGGAAAGCGAGACGCAGATGAACACGCACACGTTGAGACCGAGTGCTTCGGGCTTGACCAGAAGGCGCGAGCCGGTGATGACGCCGGCATTTTCCATTTTCTTTACGCGCTGGTGGATGGCGGCTCCGGATACTCCGCATTCGCGGGCTATCTCAAGGAACGGCATCCTCGCATTCTTCACGAGGTAGGCCAGTATCTTCTGGTCGATCTCGTCGACTTGATAATTGATCTTAGCCATAACGGCAGCAAATGTATGATGATGTCAGTTTGTAAGCAGAAAACTATTTTTTCTTGGGAGTTTTCTCAATTATCTCGACGCAATCCTCCTCCGTGAGGGTTTGCGGGTCCTTCTTTTTCGGAATCTTGTAGTTGTCGCGGCCCTTCTTGATATAGGGTCCGAAACGGCCGTTGAGCACCTGGATTCCCGAGTCGGGGAATTCGGCTATCAGCTTCCTGGCCTCCTTGTCTCGGCTATCCTCTATCAGTTTGACAGCCTGTTCTTCAGTAAGGGAGTAGGGGTCCTGCCCTTTACCCAGGGATACGTATTTGCCGGCGTGTTTCACATAGGGGCCGAAGCGACCGACTGCGACCGTGATTTCGGAGTCCTCGAAACGTCCCACGACACGGGGAAGGGCGAAGAGCTTCAGGGCTTCTTCGAGCGTCACCGACTCTATGAGCTGTCCCTTGCCGAGGCTGACATACTGCTTGTCCGGATCGTCCGATGCGCCCTTCTGGACCAGCGGCCCGAAGCGGCCGATGCGGGCGATGACAGGTTTGCCGGAGACGGGGTCGACACCGATCAGACGTTCGGAGCGGGTGTGTTCGCGGTCCTGGAGGCTGTTTTCGACTTCGCTGTGGAACGGGCCGTAGAAGTCGGCGATCAGCTTGTCCCATTTCAGCTGCCCCTTGGCCACCTTGTCGAAAGCCTCTTCCACATTGGCAGTGAATCCATAGTCCAGGATGTCCTTGAAATTGGCGGCAAGGAAGTCGGTCACCACTATGCCGATGTTCTCGGGCAGCAGCTTCTTCTTTTCGGCCATCACGGTTTCCTTCTTTACAGTGCGCGTCACTTCGCCCTCGCGCAGTGTCAGCTGGCGGTAGCTGCGCTCGATTCCGGGCTTGTCGCCCTTGACGATATAGCCTCGGGTCGTGAGCGTCGAGACCGTGGACGCGTAGGTGGAAGGTCGGCCGATGCCGAGTTCCTCGAGTTTCTTGACCAGGCTCGCCTCACTGTAACGGGGCGGGTGCTGGCTGAAGCGCTCTATGGCCTCGATTTCCGTGCAGCGGAGCTGCTGGCCGGAACCCAGGGCCGGAAGCATGGCGAGTGTCTCGTCTTCCTCGTCGTCACGGCCTTCGATATATACTTTCAGGAATCCGTCGAAAAGGATCTGCTCGCCGGAGACCAGGAACTTCTCCGGAATGTGGCTCCCGGATATGGTCACGTCGGTTTTCTCGACGACGGCGTCTGCCATCTGGCAGGCTACGGTGCGTTTCCAGATGAGCTGGTAGAGGCGCTTTTCGGTCGAGGTCCCTTCGATGGACTGGTTGCTTACGTAGGTGGGGCGTATGGCTTCGTGGGCTTCCTGCGCTCCTTTTACCCTGGTGCGGAAGTTCCTGACCTTGGAATATTCGGCCCCGTAGAGCTCCGTGACCACTTCCTTCGTCGTGCCGAGGGCGAGAGAGGAAAGGTTGGTGGAGTCGGTACGCATGTAGGTGATCAGGCCGGCCTCGTAGAGGCGCTGCGCCACCGACATCGTCTGGCTCACGGAAAAACCGAGCTTGCGTGCGGCTTCCTGCTGCAGCGTGGAGGTCGTGAACGGCGGTGCGGGGGAACGGTGCGCTTCCCGCTTGTCGACCGATGACACGAAGAATTCCTCCTGTCTGCAGCGTTCCAGGAAAGCGCGCGCTTCATCTTCAGTCTCGAACTTGCGGTCGAGGGTGGCGCGGATCAGTCTGGGCGACCCGTCGACGAAGAAGGTGCCTTCCACGCGGAAGAAGGGCTTGGATTCGAAGGCGGCGATCTCCCTTTCACGGTCGACCACCAGCCTGAGGGCTACCGACTGCACGCGGCCTGCGGAAAGCTTGGGCTGGATCTTTTTCCAGAGGATGGGGGAGAGCTCGAAGCCTACCAGGCGGTCGAGGACGCGGCGGGCCTGCTGGGCCTTTACCAGGTCCATGTCGATGTCGCGGGGGTT
Source organism: uncultured Bacteroidales bacterium (assembly GCA_905235995.1). Lineage (GTDB taxonomy): Bacteria > Bacteroidota > Bacteroidia > Bacteroidales > UBA932 > Cacconaster. The sequence continues at coordinate 18,003 of CAJONI010000019.1, read as the reverse complement.
TTCCACTGCCTCCAGGATGGCGGGCCTGGTAATCTCATGGAATACTATGCGGCGCGTCTTTCCGGGGTCGAGGCCGAGGGTTTCGGAGAGGTGCCAGGCGATGGCTTCTCCTTCACGGTCCTCATCGGATGCCAGCCAGACCAGGTCGGCCCTGTCTGCCGCGGCCTTGAGCTCGGCAACGGTCTTCTTCTTGTCGGCCGAGACTTCGTACTGGGGGGTGAATCCCGATTCCATGTCGATTCCGAGGCCTTTTTTCTTGAGGTCCCGGATATGTCCGAAGCTGGATTTTACGGTGTAATCTTTGCCGAGGTACTTTCCGATGGTCTTGGCTTTTGCCGGAGACTCCACGATGACTAAATTCTCTCCCATCTCGTTCGTTTTTGTTTTGGAAGTGCAAAGTAACGGATAATCGGGCCAACTTTCCAAATCTTTTTTCCTATTTTTGCGACATGAAAGCTTCGACGCAGAAAAAGATCACCCGCTGGTTCTGGGCTCTGGTCACACTTCCGGTTGCCGCTCTGCTTGTGGCGCTGCTGCTTGTGGCCCTTTTCGCAAAGATTCCCTCATTCGAGCAGATCGAGAACCCCGACAGCAACCTGGCCACCCTCCTGATATCGGAAGACGGCAAGATCATCAATACCTATCATATTGAAAACCGTTCGTACGTCTCGTACGACCAGATACCGCGTCACGTCATCAACGCCGCCGTTGCCACTGAGGACGAGCGCTTCTACAGGCACTCGGGCATAGACTTCCGCGGCCTTGGCCGCGTGGCTTTCAAGACCCTGCTCATGGGCGACTCGTCGCAGGGCGGCGGCAGCACCATCACCCAGCAGCTCGCCAAGACCCTCTACCCCCGCCAGGATATCCGCAGCCGCATCCCCGGCGGACGCCAGCTGAAGATGGTGGGCATCAAGCTCAAGGAATGGATCACGGCCGTCAAGATCGAGCGCAACTACACCAAGCAGGAGATCGTGACGATGTATCTCAACCAGATTTTCTTCGGAGGAGGAGCCTATGGCATCAAGGCGGCGTCAAACACCTTCTTCGCCAAGGACCCCGAAGACCTGACGGTAGAGGAAGGCGCCTGCCTGGTGGGCATGGTCAACAAGCCCACCCGCTACAATCCCGCCCTCAATCCCGAATCGGCGCTCTCGCGCCGCAACCACGTGCTCAAGCAGATGCAGAAGAACCGCTACCTCTCGCGGCACGAGCTCGATTCCATCACCCAGATACCTATCGTGGTGAACTACCGTCAGCAGGACCATACCTCCGGCTACGGCCCCTACTTCCGCGACATGCTCCGCAAGTTCATGAACGCCCAGCAGCCGAAGCGCTCGTCCTACGCACAGGTAGAAGACTTCCGCGCCGACTCCCTGGCCTGGAAGGACAATCCGCTCTACGGCTGGCTCACCAAGAATCCCAAGCCCGACGGCTCGCAGTGGGACCTTGACCGTGACGGCCTGCGCATCTACACCACCATCGACTCCCGCATGCAGAAATATGCGGAACAGGCGGTGGCTACGCACCTCGGCAAGGACCTCCAGAACACTCTCAACAAGGAACTGCGCTACCGCCGCCACTTCCCCTTCGCCGACGACGTGGAGAAGGACGACATCGACCGCCTCATGCGCAACGGCCGTCGCTGGAGCGACCGCTACCGCGGAATGAAGGAAGACGGCGCTTCCGAAGCGGAGATCCTCAAGGCCTTCGACGAACCGGCGCCCATGCGCGTCTTCGCCTGGAACAAGCAGGGCTGGGTCGACACGGTGATGACGCCCAACGATTCCATCCGCTACTACAAGTCGTTCCTCAGGGCCGCGATCATGGCCATCGAGCCCAATACGGGCAATGTCAAGGCCTATGTCGGCGGTCCCGACTACCACTTCTTCAAATACGACAACGTGGGACAGGGAAAGCGCCAGGTGGGCTCCACCTTCAAGCCTTTCCTCTACACCCTGGCCATGCAGGAGGGCTACACCCCCTGCGACAAGGTGGCAAACACCACCTACACCATCAATGTAAACGGTGAGGACTGGGCACCCCAGAGTGAGGTCGACGACCGCATGGTCACCCTCAAGTGGGGCCTGACCAACAGCCGCAACAACATCTCGGCCTTCCTGATGAAGCAGTTCGGCCCCTTCGCCCTGGTGGACATCTGCCGGAAGATGGGAGTGAGCAGCTACCTCGATCCGGTGGTGTCGCTCTGCGTCGGCTCCTGTGACCTGAGCGTCATGGAGATGGTGGCGGCATACAACACCTTCCCGGGCCGCGGGGTGTACAGCTATCCCATGTTCGTCACGCGTATCGAAGACAATTCCGGCAACGTGCTGGCCACGTTCTCCACGCGCAAGCGCGAGTCCATCAGCGAGGTGACCGCCTACAAGATGGTCAACATGATGCAGGGCGTTGTCAACGACGGCACTGCAGGCCGCATCCGCTGGCGCTACAACATCCAAGGCGACATCGCGGGCAAGACCGGTACCACCAACGACAATTCCGACGGCTGGTTCATCGGCTTCACGCCGAAGCTCACCGCGGGCGTCTGGGTGGGCGCTGAAGACCGGCAGGTCCATTTCATGAGCACAGCCCTCGGCGGCGGCAACAACATGGCGCTGCCCATCTGGGCCCTGTTCATGCAGAAGGTGTTCGCCGACCCGACGATTCCCATTGGCCCTGAAGACGTGTTCGTCCCGCCTCTGGGCTGGACCGCCGACCAGTTGTGCGACGGCTCTTCGGAGGATATGTCGGAGGAGGCTCCCGTGGGGCACGACTATTTCAATTGACATGATCAGGACAGCATTGATTTACGGAGGCGATTCCTCCGAATGGGGCATCTCGGTGCTCAGCGGGAAGTATGTGGCCACGTGCCTCGACCCCGCACGATATGAAGTTACGGAACTTTTGCTGCGGAACGGGCAGTGGTCGGTCTGCGACCCTTCGGTGACCGACGTCGCCGTGCCCGTGGCGCCCTTCATCCCTTCCCGCCTCAAGGAATACGACGTGGCGGTGATCATGATCCACGGGACTCCGGGCGAGAACGGCATCCTGCAGGCCGAGCTGGAGAGGCACGGCCTTCCTTTCACCACCTGCTCGTCGCGGGTGTCGGCCATAACCTTCGACAAGCATGCCTGCAAGAAGGGCCTGCAGGGCGTCGGGATTCCCCTGGCCCCTGAGATGTTCTTCCATCGCGGCGAAGCGTTCAACCCCGAGGAGGTGGTGGAGAAGCTGGGCCTGCCGGTATTCGTAAAGCCCAACGACGGAGGAAGTTCCTTCGGCGTGACGAAGGTCAAGAGGCAGGAAGACCTCGCGGCTGCGGTCGCGGCGGCATTCTCCGAGAGCGACGACGTGCTCATCGAGAGCTTCATCCCGGGCCGGGAGCTTACGGAAGGGGTGTTCAGCCGCGGCGGGGAGATAATCACCCTGCCGGTCACGGAGATCATTTCCCACAACGAGTATTTCGACTACGAGGCGAAGTACATGGGCAAGAGCGACGAGGTATGCCCGGCGCAGATTTCCAGGGAGGTAGAGATGAAGGTGCGCGAGCAGACGCGCCGTATCTACCAGCATTTCGGCTGCAGCGGCATGATACGCTGCGACTACATCCTCTCGGAGAGCGGCCAGGTCTATTTCCTGGAGATCAATCCCATACCAGGCATGACGAAAATGTCGCTGGTCCCGGCCCAGATTCGTGCCGCCGGCATGGAAGTGTCCGAAGTGCTGGACGGCATCATCGCAGAAGCCATCTCGTCGTTCCGGGCCTGAACCGGAATCTCTCGATATGACTCTCGGAGAATTCGTGGCTCTTTGCGTCTCCCGGCTCGCTCCTCTGTATCCGGAGCCGGAGGCCAAGGCCATGGCCTTCCGCCTGCTGGAGCACTTTCTCGAGATTCCTTCCTATAAGTATATATCAGATCCCGATCTTGTCTTAAACGCTCCATTTCGCTCTGATATTGCGTCTGGACCGCAGATAAATGCGGTCCAGACGCAATATCACCCGCTCAATTCCGCTTCTAGCAACGACATTGTCGCCGCTCTTGAGGATCTTTCTACTGGCAGGCCGTTGCAGTATGTGTTGGGGTTCACGGAGTTCTGCGGCCATCGTTTCAGGGTGGGCGAGGGTTGCCTCATCCCGCGTCCTGAAACCGAAGAGATGGTTTCGCGTATCATCGATGACTTGTCCGGGACGGAGATAGGCGAGGAGCCTTTCAACATCCTTGACCTCTGCACCGGTTCGGGCTGCATAGCATGGTCGCTGGCTGCGGAATTCCGCGAGGCGATGGTCTACGGCTGCGACATTTCGGATGCCGCCCTGCGCCATGCCTGCCGGCAGCGCATCAAGGTTCGCGGCGCCAAGCCCGTTTTCTTCTCGGCCGATATCCTGTCCGCACCGCCCGCCGGACTGCCGAAGTTCGACGTCATGGTGTCGAACCCGCCGTACATCTGCGAAAGCGAGCGCTCCGCCATGCGACCGAACGTCCTGGACTTCGAACCCGCCGAAGCGCTCTTCGTCCCCGACGAGGACCCCCTGAAGTTCTACCGCGCAGTCGCCCGCTGGGCCGAAGCCCTGCTTCGTCCTGACGGTCATGTGTATCTGGAAATAAACGAGCGTTTCGGCTCTGAAACGGCCGCCCTTTTCCCCGGTTCCCGGCTGGAGAAAGACCTCTCCGGCCGCGACCGCTTCGTCATTCGCTGATTCCTGTAACCTGTTTGAACAGGACGATAAGCTGCTCTACGGAGCGGCGTATGTTGTACTGCTGCATGTGCTCCACATAGCGCTGGCCTGTGACCCAGCGTTCGGCAGGATGAGAGAGCCAGTAGTCGATGCGGTGGGCGAGCGCTTCCGGATTCCTTTCCGGGAAGACGCTGCGCTTGTCGATGGCGAACTGGGAGGTGCCGCTGTAGCGGCCGGCGGCGATGATGGGGACGACACCCTGCTGCATGGCTTCCATGATGGAAAGGCCTTCCACTTCGACGGTGGCGCAATGGACGCAGAGATCGGCCTCTGCTGCCAGACGGCGCAGCCCGTTGCGATCTTCGAAAGTGAAAACAGGGTCGTAGGCCAGCACTCCGTCGGTGAAGAGTTTGTGCGCCTTGCGCTTGATACGCCGTTCGTCAGGGCCTTTGCCGGCGAAGTGCAGTTGGATCCGCCTGGCGAATTTGCTGTAGCGCATGGCATCCAGCAAAGTGTCCTGGTCTTTTTCCAGCGTCAGCCGTCCGATATAGACCACATGGAGCGGACGCTCGGGATCATCGTAGCCCTTCGGAGGATCGACGGGCCGTATGCTCTCGTCAGGCTCCACCCCGTTGGATATGACGTAGGTCGGATTGGGGAGATGGTAGCGGCGCAGACGGTCCTGTACGTTCTCAGTAGGGCACTGCACGAAGCTGCAATGGCTGAAAGTCAGGTCGCACCAGCTCCTGAGGATCTTCCGGTTGAGACCTTTCCAGTTGCGGAGCGGCCCCAGCGAGTTGGTGATGTTCTCGGGATGGAGATGATAGGTGGCCGAGATGGGCTTGCCCTGCTTCTCCGCTATCTTGATAAGGCGGTCTTCAATCACGAAGGGTTCCTCAAGATGGACCACGTCGGCCCAGCGTACGGCTTCTTCCATGACTTCGGGTACGCTGGCTGCGAATTGGTAGCCCTGCGCGGTGACTATGGGCTGAACGAACGGGAAGTCGAAGCGCTTGAGCAGAAAATCGGGCTGGGGACCATTGGGGTCGGGATTCGGTCCGGAGAGCACGCGTACGTCTTCTCCGGCCTCCTTCAGATATTGGACGGTCCGCCTCGCGGATGAGGCCAGACCGTTGCCCTGCATGTAAAAATTATTAAGTACAAACAATATCTTCACGATATTTTCTTCAAAAATTGACCGCAAAGATAATAAAAAAAGATGCCGGGTCAAGCCCGGCATGAAGAAATACTAAATCGTAAGCTCTTCGCCTTCGCTTCGGGCGATGATCACAGCACCGCATGAATCGCCGTACACGTTGACGAAGGAGCGGGGCATGTCGCATAGCTGCTCGACCGCCAGCACCAGACCTATGCCTTCGAGCGGAAGGCCGACAGCCGAGAGCACTATGGTCAGCATCACCATGCCGGCCATGGGAATGCCGGCGGAGCCGATGGCAGCCAGCAGTGCAGTGAAGACTATCATTATCTGCTGGGCCAGCGACAGGTCGATGCCGTAGGCCTGGGCGATGAAGATGGCCGTCACGCACTCGTAGAGAGCCGTTCCGTTCATGTTGATGGTGCAGCCCAGCGGAAGCACGAAGCTGGCTATCTTGTTGGAGATGCCGCACTTCTCTTCCGAATCGCGGATGTTGATCGGGAGCGCGGCTCCGGAAGAGCAGGTGGAGAATGCTGTCAGAAGGACGGTGGACATCTTGGCCATGTGCCGCCAGGGATTGACGCGGCCCAGCACCCGCACGGTGGCCGGCAGCACCAGGAAGGCATGGATCATCATGCCACCCCAGATGACCAGCACGAACACTCCCAGCGAACCCGCCATGGAAAGCAGGGCTTCGGGGTTGCCCGCCTGCGCACCCACCACCGTGGCGACTATCGCGAAGACTCCGTAAGGCGCAAGGTGGATGAGGAAGAAAGTGATCTTCATTATCACCTCGTAGATGGCCTCGAAAAGGTTCTTCAGCGTGTTGGCGTGCCTCTCCTCGACCTTGTTCATGAAGAAGCCGAAGATCACGGCGAAGAAGATGATGGGCAGCAGGTTGCCTTCGGCCATGGCCTGGAAGACGTTCGCGGGTACGATTGAGACGATCTGGTCGATGAACGACACTTTGCCTGAATTGAGCTCGGGCACCGCCTGCGTGAGGTTGAGGTTCGCTCCCACGCCGGGCCGGATGAGGTTGACCACCAACAGTCCTATGGTGGCGGCGATCAGGGTCGTGACGACATAGTAGATCAGGGTCTTGCCGGCTATGCGGCCGAGAGCCGCGGTACCGCCCATTCCGGCCACGCCGAGGGCTATGGAGGTGAATACCAGCGGAATGACTATCATCCGCAGGCCGCGGAGGAAGATATCGCCCGCCCACTTTATCCAGGGCGACCAGTTCTCGAACGGGACTATCCGGCTGAGCAGGATGCCGAAAGCGGCACCGGCTCCTATGCCTATCAGTATCTGCCAGTGGAGGGCCAGGCCCTTCTTCTTTTTCTCTTCAGTCATCCGGAATCAGGCCTTTCTTCCGCTCCAGGCCACGAGTCCGGCGACGGTATCGTTGAATGCGGTATTTTCAATCATGTCTTCGAGACATACGTGCATGCGCCAGCGCCAGTAGTGCTTGGAAATGGCGGGGACGTTGATGCGCTCCGAGCCGGGATCCTCCACCCTGAGCGAAGGTTCCAGGGAGAACCAGTCCTGCAGGGGCAGGATGGTGAGCATGGCGGGAGATGCGAGATGGCTCTCGACTATGCGGCGGCAGATCGGCACGGGGCAGTCGGCGCCGTCGTGGCTCTCTCCCCACCAGCCGCGCAGGGTGCTGGTGTCGTGGGAGCCCGTGGTGCAGACGCTCATGTAGGGGTAGTATGCCGGATCGCCCAGCTCGACGCAGGGATCCTTGGGCATGCGCTGCACTTCCAGCGAGAGGATGTGGAGGTCGTTGAGCACCTCGGGTACGCAGGCCGGGATCATTCCCAGATCTTCGGCGCAGGTGAGCATGTCGGTGGCGCCGATGAGCTCGGGCAGCTTGCGCAGGGCCTGTTCTTTCCAGAAATCGGTGTTGCGGTGGTAGTAGAAATCGTCGTATAAGCGGTTGTAGGCGTCCTTCTCCCACTGCTGCAGGTCGTTGTAGCTGCGGGTGTACTGGGCGCTGATGCGGGGATGCCACATGCCCTTCTGGACGGGGTCTTCCAGGAAGAGCACCTCGCGCGGGTCGTCGGCATAGGGCTGGGCGTGCCGCCATTCGTCGAAGGGGAAGCCTCTCCAGCGGAGCTCGTCGGGGGAGAAGGGCTGGGCGGGACTGAAATGTCCCATCAGGCCCGACTTGAAGGGTACGGGAATCTCCCAGATGCGGAAGAAGCCCAGCACGTGGTCGATGCGGTAGGCGTCGAAATATTCGGCCATCTTGCGGAAGCGGCGTTTCCACCAGGCGTAGCCGTCGCTGGCCATATGGTCCCAGTTGTATGTGGGGAAACCCCAGTTCTGCCCGTCGACTGCGAAGGCATCCGGCGGGGCGCCGGCCTGTTCGCCCATATTGAAGTATTCGGGCTGTGCCCAGGCTTCGACGCTGTGGGGGGTGATGCCGATGGGGATGTCGCCCTTGAGCGCGACGCCCTTCTTCCGGGCGTACTCGTGCACTTCGCGCAGCTGCTGGTCGAGGTGATACTGCACGAAGATGTAGTAGTCCATCTCCGCCTTGGCTTCGCCATAGAGGCGCGACACGCCGGCGGCGCTGTATTTCTTCAGGCGTTTCCACTGCGAGAAGTCGGCGGTGCCGAAGCGGTCGCGCAGCACGCAGAAGGCGGCGTAGGGCAGCAGCCAGTCGCGGTTGGCCTTGAAGAAAGCCTGGAAGGCCTTTGTGCCCATGGTCCTGACGCCTTTCTGGGCGAAGATGGTGCGGGTGTAGCGTTCCTTGAGGGTGAACACCAGCTCATAGTCGAGCTGCGGCAGGGCGTTGAGGGCCGCGGCCTCTTTCTCGAAGGCTTCCTGCGCGTGAGGGTCGCGCAGGGGACCTATGGCCCGCAGGTTCAGGTAGATGGGGTGCAGGGCCATGATGGTGATGCCGCCGTAGGGATAGGAGTCGGTCCAGGTCTTGGTGGAAGTGGTATCGTTGACCGGCAGCAGCTGGAGCACGGCCTGACCGGTCGAGGCGGCCCAGTCGACCATGAGTTTGATGTCGGAGAAGTCGCCTATGCCGGCTGAGTGCCTGCTGCGGAGGGAGAACACGGGAATGGCCGTTCCGGCGTAGCGGGGATGCTGGTTGGGGAAAGTGGTCTCGGTGACGGCGTAGGGGTCGGTGCGGTTGAAGCAGGTCTCCCAGGTGAAACTGCCGTCGAGTTCCTTGCGGAGGAATTTATATTCGAAAGATTGGGGCAACAGGTCTTTGTCGATATCGATATGCCAGATGATGCCCTGGGTGGGGGTCATGGGCAGGGCCCGGCGGGTATCCCAGTTGCCGAGCACGGGGCAGCTGCCGCAAATATAGATCTGCTGTCCGTGCGGCATCCACGGCCCGATGGTCTTGATTGTAATCTTTTCCATAGGATGTTGTTTTTTATTGTCTTCTTCGTTCGGGCTTCGCGGCTCTACGGGCTTTGCGGCTCTGGCTTTTGTCCCGCTCGCAGAAAAATGCTCGCGGCTCCAAAAGCCACCCGCCTGCTACGCCCTTGCCACCAGCTCAATTGTCAAAGATACGATTTTTTTTGTAAGTTTGTAGCATGGCAACGAAGATCAAAACCGTTTGGTACTGCACGTCTTGCGGGAACGAGAGTGCGAAGTGGATGGGCCGGTGTCCGGCCTGCGGAGAGTGGAACACGATGGTGGAGGAGCCGAAGGCTCCCAAGTCTTCATCCGGCGGCGGAGTAGCAGTGGCTTCGCGCTCGCGTGCCTATATCGAAACGGCCGACGCCCAGCCCCGGCGCCTGAAGGAGATCGACCTCTCCCGCGACAACCGCTTCTCCGTCGGCATCGAAGAGCTCGACCGCGTCCTCGGCGGCGGCATGGTGGAAGGCTCGATGATACTCATCGGCGGTGAGCCGGGAATCGGAAAGTCCACGCTGTCGCTACAGATCCCTCTCTGCTGCAGGAACCTGCGCACGCTCTACGTTTCCGGCGAGGAAAGCCCCAAGCAGATCAAGCTCCGCGCCGACCGCCTCGGCGGCAGCGACGAAGACTGCTTCATCCTCAGCGAGACAGTGCTCGAAAACATACTCGACCGGGCCCGCGAGCTCCAGCCCGCCCTGCTGATAGTCGACTCCATCCAGACCATCTTCAGCGAAGCCCTCGAATCCTCGGCCGGCAGCGTGTCGCAGGTGCGCGAATGCGCCAGCGCGCTGCTGCGCTATGCCAAGGAAACAGGCACACCCGTAATCCTCATAGGCCATATCACCAAAGACGGCACCATCGCAGGTCCGAAGGTGCTGGAACACATAGTCGACGTGGTGCTGCAGTTCGAGGGTGACACCAAGGGCTCCTACCGCATACTGCGCAGCATCAAGAACCGCTTCGGCTCCACCGACGAGCTGGCGGTCTTCGAGATGACCGGCGCCGGCCTGCGCGAAGTCCGCAACCCTTCCGAAATACTGGTCCCCATGCACCAGGACAAGCTCTCGGGCATCGCCATCGCCGCCATGGTCGACGGCACCCGTCCCTTCCTCATCGAGATCCAGGCCCTGGTCAGCACCGCTGCCTACGGCACCCCCCAGCGCTCCGCCACGGGCTTCGACGGCCGCCGCCTCAACATGCTGCTGGCAGTGCTCGAGAAGCGCGCCGGCTTCAAGCTCGCCGCCAAGGACGTGTTCCTCAACATCGCCGGCGGCCTGAGGGTAGCCGATCCGGCCTGCGACCTGGCCATAGTGGCCTCGATACTCTCATCCAATTTCGACCTCTATGTCTCCCCCAAGACCTGCTTTGCCGCCGAAGTGGGGCTCAGCGGCGAGATTCGCCCGGTAAGCCAGGTGGAGCGCCGCATCGCCGAAGCGGAAAAACTCGGCTTCGAGGAGATTTACATCTCGCCATTCAACAAGGAATCCTCGTTTTCGGCCCGTGGCATTCGCGTGACCCCCGTCGCCGACATCGCCGCCCTCTGCCGCAAACTCTTCCAATAAAACAAGATCATGAAAAGAACGCTTCTCCTGCTTCTGCTCTGCTGCTGCCTTCCACTGGCGGCACAGCAGCGCGAACCTGTGTGGCCGGAAGGCCGCATGCCCGACGCCCAGCCCCATCAGATCGCCGCGATGACCGACGAGGTCGCTTTTCCCGGCTTCGACCCCGACGCCCACAGGATAGCATATCTGGAGTGGTTCCCCGCGCCGGACGAAGGCATCCGCAAGGATGTGTGCATGATCCTGATTTCCGGAGGTTCCTACGAATGCTGCTGCGACGTCGACCTTGTGAAAGGCTGGGCTGAGAAGCTCACCGCCCTCGGGGTCCAGTGCGTGAATTTCGTCTACCGCACCCCGCGCCCGACAGGACTTCCCATCTGGCAGACGGCCTGGGAAGACGGGCAGAGGGCTGTGCGCCTTGTCCGCAGCCAGGCCGTGAAGCGGGGCTTCGATCCCGAGAAGATAGGGACGGTCTCGATGTCGGCAGGCTCGCACCTGGCGCTTCTGCTCGCTACCGGTTCCCAGACAGCGACCTATGAGCCCGTCGACGCGCTCGATGAAGTGCCGTGCCATATCAACTGGGCGATAGTCAACGCCCCTGCCTACCTGACCACCGACGGCGAGACGGGCACGCCCGCCACACGCGAAGGCTACGGCCCCGACGTGAAGCTCAGCAGCGTCTTCCCTTTCGACGCGAAGACCTGCCCCATGAGCCTGCACCACGGCGCCGTAGACCCTTATTCCCCCAATGGCTCGACCCTGGTGTACAGGCAGTTGCGTCGTATGGGAATTCCAGCGGAGTTGCATCTCTATCCCGGAAAGGGACATGGGGCATTCGGTTTCGAGCGCGGCCTGGAATTCATGACCCAGATTGGCTTCCTCGGCCCGCTGAAGCCTGAAGTGGAGATCATGGCCCGCTTCGCCCACGACGACGCCAGGGCCGAGCTCATCAGGGAGGACGTATGGCCGGAGGGCCGTACGCCAGACTTCCAGGCAAGTCAGTGCACGCCTTACCTGGAGTGGCATATCCCCGCCGTGAAGACCACTGACGCCATACAGATAATATATTCCGGCGGAGCCTATGAGGGCAATGGCACCGAAGGCTTTGAAGTCGCCCCGGCGCGGCGCTACCTCAATGCCCATGGAGTCACGGTAGTGACCTTGAAGTACCGCTCACCCCGCCCCGCGGGCCTGGCAAAGCATACCACGGCCTGGCAGGACCTGCAACGTGCCATACGCATAGTCCGCAGCGAGGCGGCCGCCCGTGGCCTGGATCCCGGCCGCATCGGTATCATGGGATCTTCTGCCGGCGGGCACCTTACCCTGATGGGAGTCACCTCGTCGCGGCACGGTTCTTACCTGCCGGTGGATGAGATCGACAAGCTTCCCTGCAACGTGCAGTGGGGCATAGGCATCTATCCCGCGTATGCGCTGACCGACGGGCTCGACGGATACAATTCCAACGGAGGCAACGACGATACGGCGGTGCTGGCGCCCGAGTTCAGCTTCGACCCCGACACGGCGCCGATGCTGATGATCCACGGCGACTCCGACCCCTATGCCGCGATGGGTTCCGTGAAGGTGTGGGAACAGCTGAGGGCCATGGGCGTTCCGGCAGAGCTCCATACCCTGGCCCTGCGGCCACACTGCTTCCAGGTCGCGGCATCCCCGGGCACAGGCAGTTATACCTGGCTCGAACGCATAGGCGAATTTCTTCAGCCTATTATCTGGAAATAAAGATAAACGACTCTAAAGCAGTAGGTTGAGTCCCATCGACAGGCTTTCCGCGAAGCGGGAGGTGGGTATGCCTTCTGCATTTCTGCGGAAGCCTGAGCGCTCCATTCCCGCGAAGAAGCTTACATATTTTTTCGGGACCACCTCGACATAGAAGCCGAATCTTCCGACCGGAGCACCGAAGGTACCGCTCACTCCGAGATTGAGCCATGGCGTGGGACTCACGTTGTATGAGACCATCACGTTGTTCAGGCCCAGGGTATTGTAGTAGAGCACTCCGACGCTCATCATCTCGTTGAGGAACGGGGCTTCGACCCCCGCATAGACAGAGAAGGGAAGCATGGCTCCATAGGAGCCGCCGTCCTCGACCCGTATCGCGGCCTGGGCGTTCAGCTCATCCATTGCACGGTTGAAGCTGCCCTGAATGTCTTCCAGGTCGAGATCCGCGCCCGAAAATTCGATGGAGGAAGGAGCCGTGAGAGTCGAGGTCCTGCGGAACCAGCCTATCGCGCCCAGGTCGTTGACCGAAGCCGAAAAGTTGAGCCCGTTGAAGAATCCGTCAAAGCTCAGGCGGTATTCTGCTCCGAGGTCGACCGCCGCTCCGAGGCCGCGGATGCCGAAGCCTCCGAGATTGAAGCCGGAGTCGTAGCGCAGGCCTGCGAGCCGGCCGCTTCCGTTGAGCGATGCGGTCAGGCGTTCTTCGCCAAGAGAAAGCTCGACAGGACCGAGATCCATCCGTCCGTTCCAGAGGCCCAGGAGCAGCTGGAACCGTCCTCCGAGGTAGAGGCCGTCGATCCAGTCGCCCATATCGTAGCGGAAACCGCCCCAGATGGATGCGTACGCATTCATACGGGCTTCGAGGCCGTCGAAGGAGTAGGATTCTCCGCTGTGTGCGGTCTTTGCGATGCGGAACAGTTCGTTGGGGACCGTGGCCCGGCCGCTTGCCGCTACCGTGAGGCCGGCTGAGACATAGCCGTCAAGCCCAATGGGACGGCCTGCTGCGAGGAAGTCGGTACGCAGTTGCAGGCGGGCGTAGGGGTCTTCTGCCGGCAGTTGGCTGAGGAACCTGTCGGCCGTCACCCTCTCGCTCATGAAACTGTAGCTGTTGTTACCCAGGGGGAAGACAAAGTTGCCAAGGCCCACGTTGCCATAGGCTTCGTAGTTGAGGTTGCCCAGCACGGGGATGGCGATAAAGGTCGATTTGGGCGCGAAGGCGGCGTTCAGCCGCGTGCGCTGCACGGAGTTCTCGAAGAAGTAGCTTCCGCGGGCCGTCTGGGCCAGGAGCGCGGCCGGGAGGGCAAGAGCCAGAAGCATCAGGGATATTCTTTTCATGCTTTCCATGGTCCGTGCGCTTAAATGGAGGTATGCAGTCCTTGAGGCAGTATGAGGCGCAGGACCGCCTGGACGTAGTCATCCGAAAGGATGGGGCGTATCTCGTCGGTGCCGGTCACCTGGAAGGACAGTACGGCCTTGGATGCCCTGGAGAAACGGCCGGCGTCATAGCTCGACACGGGGATGCTGATCCGGCTTGTGGCCGAAGCTTCGAGTTTCTGCCTGTCCGGCGCAAAGACCACGTTGCCGGCTTCGTCGGTAAGGCGTAGCGAGAGTTCGACCTGCAGTGGAAGGCTGTTGGTCACGTCGGCCTCGAGGGTGAAAGCGTTGTCGGCGACCGTCTCGCCCAGGGATTCGGGCAGGGAAAGGGTGTCGCGAAGGGTTACCTTAAGCTTGGGTCCGAAGGCCAGCGGGATGTTCAGCCGGGGATTGACTTCAATGTTGTAGAGTTCGCCTATGGAAACGGAGCCGAGCCGGTCGGGCAGGGTGCTGCCTTTCACCGAGAAAGCGATCTCGTCGGGCAGGCTGGCTATCATCTTTGAGAAATCGGCCTCCACGAAACCTTCGCCCCCCGCCGAGGGGGTGCGGGCCAGGCGGATCCGACTGTGAATAGTCTCGCCTGCAGGGGCAAGCGGGAGTTCTACCCACAGGTTCCTGATCTCGGCCACTTTGCGCTTGTTCTTGTTGGCCGCTACGTCGATGACCGCGGCTATGGGGATGGTGATGTTGCTGGCGATGTCGAGCACGATCTCCGGGTCGTCGAAATCGAATACGACGTCAGGATCGCCGATGCGGCCCGTGAGCTTGTCGACCATCTCTTTGACGGCTACGGCACTCTGCATCCTGGCGGCGGTGTAGTCGAAATATCCGCTCACCGTGTCGAGCGTAAGGTTGCGGAGTACGGCGACGATCGAGAGCTGGATGTCATCGGGGGCCTCCGCGAGTTTCCGGCGGGTGGTGCGGGGTTCGGAGAAGGATACGCTTCCGCCAAATCCCAGGGTGGCGTTGACGCGGATGAAGTGCAGGGCTGCGTCGAAGGCCTCCGGGTCGAAGATGCAGCTGTTGAGGGGGAAGGAGGCAGTGGCCGTGAATCCGTTTTCCGGTGTGAGAGGCTCCGTGAATAGGATGATGCCTTCACTGTCGGCTTCCGGACTTCCGAAAAACTGGCTCAGGTCTATCTCGAGGGCGGGAATGACGGTTCCGCTGCTGAGCGGACAGCCATCCACAGACACCGTTATCTCGAATTTCGATTTTTCAGGCGACAGGCCTATGTGCTGCAGCCCGACCACTTCCTCAGGCAGGTTCCCGAAACCCACGGCGGTGGTCTTTATGCGGGTGGCGAGCTTCACCGTCCCGGGAATCACGCCGGAAAGCGACGCTTCGCCCTGCTCGTCGAACACGAGGCTTTCGGCGGAGGGCTTGGCGAACAGTGAGGGATAGTAGCCTATAGGGTAGTCGCAGTATTTGCGGAAGGGTGCGGCTCCGTCGTAGCCTTCCAGGGCGTCGACCGTGGCCGAGAAGGATGGCGCCTGATAGCTGACTGCGTAGCTTCCGTCGTCATTGAGCTGGAGTATGTCTCCCAGCCGCTCGCCCAGGAGGTCACCTACCTTTATCTGCTGGGTGCTCCCAAGGGGAAGGGTCAGTCCTTCGGGCGCCACCACTATTTCGCGGTCCATGCGGCCCAGGTCGTAGGAGTGGTCCGTGCATGCGACAGCAATCAGAAGCGCCAGCAGCGCAGCAGAAATATTTCTCAATGAAGGCATCGGGACATCATTTGCGTGCGGCGGCCTGTCCGACAAGTTCCCGGAAGATTGGAAGGAACTCGGGATTGCCGGCGCCGGTGATGGCTTCGGGATGGAACTGTACCCCGAGAATCCAGCCGTTGCCGTCCCGGAAGCCCTGCAGCCTGCCGCTGCGTTCCAGGGCTTCTATGATGCCGTCGGCCGAGCGGGCGGTGACGCGGAAGCCTGCAGGCACGTCCTTGACGGCCTGGTGGTGGAAGGAGTTGACCACCGCTTTATCCTTGCCCAGGATCCGGTACAGAAGCGAACCTGGTTCGATGTCGATGGAGTGGGTTCCGTAGGCTGAGGTGGTGGCGCCCTGGCGGTGCTTCACATAGCTGGAAGGCAACTGTGAGGGTATATCCTGCCAGAGCGAGCCGCCGAAGGCCACGGCCATCAGCTGTTCGCCGCGGCAGATGCCGAGCACCGGGATGCCTGCGGCCACTGCCGCGCGTATGAGTTTCACGTCGAATTCATCGCGCTCGGGAGCGATCACGCCCAAGGCGCGTATGGGCTCCTCTCCGTACCATTTCAGCGGGTCGAAATCCTCGCCGCCGGTCATCACCAGGCCGTCGATGGTGGCGACTATGGCTGCTATCTGGTCGTCGTCGTCCGTGACGGGAATCACGAGCGGCACTCCGCCTGCCTGGCGCACTGAATTAATATAGGTGAGGTTCACCTGGCAGCGCGAGGCTTCGTTGTATGAGGAGATTCCGATGACGGGAGCCTGTGCGGAAAGGCTTGCCGCGACACAGGCAATAAAGAAACAAAATGCTATCAATCTTTTCATAACGAAGCAAAAGTACAAAAAAACGGCCAAGCCTTGAAAAAAGATATTGCGTTTAGGAAAAATTTATAAATTTGAAAGATTTTTACTCAAAACGGATAGAAAAAGAGCCATGCAACAGAGAAATCTTTCATTTGGTCAGATGTTCAACCTGAGTTTCGGGTTTTTCGGAGTCCAGATTGCTTATGCCCTGCAGAGCGCCAATATCAGCCGTATCTTCGCAACGCTTGGAGCCGACCCGCACCAGCTGAGCTTTTTCTGGATACTGCCTCCGCTGATGGGCATGATAGTCCAGCCCCTGATCGGCCACTGGTCCGACCGTACCTGGTGCCGCATGGGCCGCCGCAAGCCCTATCTGCTGGTGGGCGCGCTGGTCGCCGTACTGGTGATGATATTCCTGCCCAACGCCGGAAGCCTGAACTTCAGCCAGCGCCTGCTGCTGGGACTCAACGGTGCCATGTGGTTCGGCCTCTTCTCCCTGATTTTCCTCGACACCTCCATCAACGTGGCCATGCAGCCCTTCAAGATGATGGTGGGTGACATGGTCAACGAGCAGCAGAAGACCCAGGCCTACTCCATCCAGAGCTTTCTCTGCAACGCCGGCAGCCTCGTGGGCTACCTGTTCCCCATATTCTTCACCTGGATCGGCATAGCCAATACCGCGCCAAAGGGTGTGATTCCCGATTCGGTGATCTGGAGCTTCTACTGCGGCGCCGCCATCCTGATACTCTGCGTGCTTTATACCTTCATGAAAGTCAAGGAGATGCCGCCGGAGGAATATGCCGTGTTCCACGGTTTCGACCTCCAGAAGCAGCAGGAAGGCAGGAAGGAAAGCTTCATCCAGCTGCTGGTCAAGGCCCCCAAGGCTTTCTGGTCCGTGGGCCTGGTGCAGTTCTTCTGCTGGGCTGCCTTCCTCTTCATGTGGACCTACACCAACGGCGCCATCGCCAACAACGTGTGGCATACCGCCGACGTGGCTTCCGAGGGCTATCAGGCCGCAGGCAACTGGGTGGGCGTAGTGTTCGCCATCCAGGCCGTGGGTTCGCTCTGCTGGGCGCTCTTCATCCCCAGGTTCAAGTCCGACCGGGCCGCCTACATTACCTCCCTGGTGATAGGAGCCCTGGGCTTCATCTCCATATTCTTCGTCCACGACAAGTACCTGCTCTTCGTGTCGTACTTCCTCGTGGGCTTCGCATGGGCCGCCATGCTGGCACTTCCCTTCGCCATCCTGACCAACGCGCTCAAGGGCAGTTCCCACATGGGCGAGTACCTGGGCCTGTTCAACTGCACGATCTGCCTGCCGCAGATAGTCGCGGCCGCCTTCGGCGGACTCGTCCTCAAGGTCGTGGGCTCCCAGGCCGGGATGCTCGTGGCCGCCGGCGTGCTGCTGCTCTGCGGAGCGGTTAGTGTGCTGGGCATCAAAGAATTAAAGCACAAACAACAATAACCATTATTATTAACTAAAGCAGTTTCTATGAAGAAGATTCTCACCCTGCTTTCGGTCCTGGCCCTGACCTCGGCCACCGCCTTTGCGCAATATACGGCCAAAGGCGTGGTGGAAGACAAGTTCGGTCCGGTGATCGGGGCTG
>CAJONI010000018.1 GCA_905235995.1 uncultured Bacteroidales bacterium | reverse complement strand
GCCTGGCTTACCACCGGATCGGTCTTGAAATCCATGTCGGCGATCCACATCGCCAGCTTGCCACCTTCCGCCCGGCGGTACTTGATGCTCCAGGTGCCTGTCCGGTCGAGGACCTCATCGAAATTCCAGCCCGGCGTGTTTTCGGACGTGCAGCCTGAGGCCAGGGAAAGGACGCTGGAAGGCAACATGGCAGCGGCTCCTGCCGCCGCGGCGCTTTTGAGAAAGGTGCGACGTTTCATGGTTTTTCACGGTTCAACTCATAAAATTACAACTTTTTGACGGGAAAAACGCAACATCTCGTACATTATTTGCATCTTTGCGGAGTAAAGCCGCCGTGACAGGCTGTGCCATCACTGGGGATGTACTGGTTTTGACGGTAAATGATGTTGGACGGTAAGCATGCCGGGCGTCGTGGCCCCGCCCGTAAATCTCAGACCTCAAGCCATAACTGGCAACAACAACTATGCACTCGCTGCCTAATTTGCCAAGCAGATTAGCTTAATCGCGCGGACAAGGTCCGTAGCGACGAGTATCCCGCCGGAGTTCCTGGCCTTCCATCTCCGGCAAATGGGGTATCATCCAGGAGGGATGCGGGCGCCGACGCTTCTACAGCGCCTTAAGTTTCAGAAGCTAAGGGACTTTTAGCCCGCCAGCCGGCAGGGAGTCTCCGACAATCAAAGGCTGGATAAGCATGTAGAAAGCCTTCTGGCGCTTTATTCGGACGGCGGTTCGACTCCGCCCATCTCCACGAAAAACGGGTCCTTCGGGCCCGTTTTTCGTTTTGGAGATGGGCGGAGTCAGCGGCCTGACGGCCGCTTTTCCGACAGGGGCTCTGCCCCTGAAACCCCGCGTTCACGCCAGTTATAGACCGTCTGGCGGCTCACTTTGTTCCAGTCAGCCAATATAGTATATCAAGCTTGCTGCACAGAATGCTGGTTCGACAGACGGAAGGCGGTCGGAGATTCGCCGGCGTGACGCAGGTAGTAGCGGTAGAAATCCATCTGGTTTTTGAAATTCAGGCGCCAAGCAATCTCCTTGACTGGGAGTGAGGTATATTTCAGATAATAGCGTGCCTCCATCAGCACGTATTCGGCAATCCATTCGGGGGCTGTGCGACCGCTGTCGGCCTTCACTGCAGCAGAAAGGTATTTCGGGGTAAGGCTCAGACGACCCGCATAGAATTCAAGGTCGCGATGTTCCCCATGGTAACGCGACAACAGCGCCAGGAACTTGCCTGTCAGCGGGTTCTTGCCTTGGCGGGCAATTGCCTCACGGTCAGCGATGCGATCCCAGATACGTGTCAGCTCGATGCTCATAGCCCTCAGCAGGTAGCCCAGGCTCCTGGTCACATCAGGATGACGGTCGCCCGCCACCGAACGGAAAATATTCTGGAAATTATGGATCAGTATCATGGTCCGCATGTCCACCTTCACCATACGGCACCGGAAGGCGTAGAGTGCGCCCAGCCGGTCGAATTCCATCTGCTGTAACATCTTCTCCGACAAGGCCATGATCGTTATTTCCCCGCTCCGGTCACGGTCAAGCCAGCGGAAAGAGAGGATGTCTTCCGGAAGGCTGACAGCGAAACAGTCTTTCCGCACGTCATAATGTTCCATCCCGACTTGCAGGTCGAAACTGCCTCCCTCACAATACAGACAGATCACACCTTCGAAGCGGAAAGGGAAAGACAGGTGCATTTCCCGCCACGGGCGGAAGTGCAGAGCCATGATGAAAAAGTCGTCGCCCAGCGAAAGCATGGGACGGACTTGAAGTGCCTCCCGTAATTCGGTTAACGTCAAACATTCCATAGAATCAGCAATAAGGTATAACTATCCCCGCCATAAAGTTATGAAATTATTTCGTTTCAGCAATAAGGTATAATACTCTATTTGCAAAAGAACGGGGTCCGGTGTAGCTTTGCATGCAGAAATCCTTATGGACACGCCGTATGAAACGATATCAACACACCTATTCAATAACCGTTGCGGACATCGATCCGCAGAACCGGATGACGGCCGGTGCCGTCCTGTGCTACTTTCAGGATACAATCGGACGTTTCCTTGCCCGGGCCCGTGTCTCTGCTCTCGACCTGGTGAAAGAGGGTAAAACATGGATGATTACCGAATTTCACAGTTTCCTGGCCGATAAGCTTCCTGCTTGGCCAGGCTCTATCTGCGTAGAGGTCTTTCTTTCAGAACTATCGTCCCTTCGGGCCTATGTTGATTATTCCGTTAAGGAGGAGGGTGGCGCTGTCGTCGCGCAAGGCAGCAGCTGCTGGCTGATGGTGGAACTCGCCAGCCGCCAAATGATTCCCTGCACGGACATCGCCCGGTTCGCCTCACAATACGACCCGCAGAATTATGTACCACACCGCCGGTTCGCATTCCCCCCATTCACGTGCAGCGACGGGATGCTGATGACGGAGCATACAGTCTCCGCCTTGGAAACCGACTTCAACGGGCACATGAACAACCGCGATTCGGTGCGGCTCGCAATGTCGCTTACCCGTCCGGAATGGATAGTCAATCGGACGATCCGGGAACTCCATGTCAAATTCCTGCGGGAATGCCGCAGTGGCGAAAAGCTCTCCTGCCTCTGTCGTAACCACAGTCATGGCCTCATCGACGCCCTTCTGGCCAAACCCGACGGAACGTCTGTATGCCAGATTGCAACGATATGGCTTTAGTGAAGTTATGACACGGGGCCGCGCAACGGGAAAGCCCGCCATAGCGGAGCTTTAAATGGGTCAGAGGATATGGGCGGCGGCGAGGCGGGTGCGGAGGGTGGCGGCGTCGGTGAAGGTCCAAGCTTCGATTCCGAGCTTTAGGGCACCATCCACGTTTTCGGCGTTGTCGTCGATGAAGAGGCATTCTTCGGCTTTCAGGCCGAAGGTGTTGAGGAGGCAGCGGTAGATGGCCTCGTCGGGCTTCAAAAGCCGCACCTCACCGGAGACTATCCTTCCGTCCAGCAGCGAGAATACCGGATATTTGTCTTCAATCTGGCATAGAGTCTCCGAAGACCAGTTGGTCAGGCCCCAGACGCCGTAGCCACGGCTTTTGAGCTCAGCGACAATTTCGTACATGCCGGGAATCTGGCCGCCCATCATCTTGATCCATCCGCTCTTGTAGAGCTCGATCTCGCGGCTCCACTCCGGGTGGATTGCCGAAAGTTCCGCCACTCCCTCGTCAAAAGGCTTCCCGCCGTCGAGTTCCCTGTTCCAGGCAAAAGTGCAGATGTTCTCGAGGAACCACGTGGCCTTCTCCACGTCGCCGAAATAAGGGTCGTAAAGGTAATGTGGGTTCCAATCAACGAGCACCGCGCCGAAGTCGAAAATTATGTTGCGTATCATGAGGTAAAAACGGTCGCCGCAAAGATACTCAAAATCCAGCCACGCGAAAACCGTATTATTGCTAACTTTGATGTCTGGAAAAATGGACATCTGCCTATGAAGCCCAAATTCAAGGTTCCTGGAACTTACGTCATCATCGCGGGATTGCTTGTACTCTGCGCAGTGGCGACGTGGATCGTGCCGGGCGGGCAGTATGTCACGGCGGAAGACGGGACGCTGAACTACCGGGAAGTGGACAACGTGCCGCAGACCTGGCAGGTCTTCTCTGCCATCTATCACGGCTTCGTCCGTCAGGCAGGGATCATAGTGTTCATCCTGGTGGTGGGCGGGGCGTTCTGGCTCCTGAACGCGACCGGGGCCGTGGAGGCCGGCATACGGCGTTTCATAGCGAAGGTCGGGACACGCGACAAGTGGGTGCTGGTGGCAGTCACCGTGCTCTTCTCGCTGGCCGGCGCGGTGTTCGGCATGAGCGAGGAGACGATACCCTTCGTGGGCATAGTAGTGCCGCTGGTGATATCCATGGGCTACGACGCCATCCTTGGCATGCTGATAGTCTATGTGGCGGCCAGCATCGGCTTCTCGAGCGCCTTCCTGAATCCTTTCACGGTCGGCATCGCGCAGGGGATGGCTGGGCTGCCGCTCTTTTCCGGAATGGGCTACAGGCTCTGCTGCTGGGCTTTCCTCACGATACTGACCGTAGCCTTCGTGCTGGCATACGCCCGGAAGACGCGACGGAAGGCGGATAGGCTCTCCTCCACGGAAGTACCTGAAAAACTGACCCGTTCACAGACCTGGATACTGCTGGTCCTTCTCGCGACCGTGGTGCTGCTGGTGGTGGGCGTAACCCTCTGGGACTGGTACCTGCCCGAGATCACGGGCCTCTTCCTGGCCATGGGCATAGCCTGCGGAGTGATAGCCCGCTTCCCAGCCGGACGCATAGTAGACGAACTGATGGTCGGCGCGCGCGATATCCTTTCCGCCGCACTGGTGGTAGGCTTCGCCTCGGGCATCATCGTGCTGCTGCAGGACGGCCGCATCATCGACAGCATACTCCACTCCATGCAGGAGGGCCTCGACGGCACAGGCCCGCTGGCCTCGCTCTCAGCCATGTACGGCATCCAGGCCGTCATCAACTTCCTGATTCCCAGCGCTACTGCCAAGGCAGCCATAACCATTCCCATAATGGCGCCATTCGCCGACCTCGTGGGAGTGTCGAGGCAGGCCATGGTACTGGCCTTCCAGTTCGGCGACGGCTTCACCAACATGCTCACCCCTACCTCGGGTGTGCTGATGGCAGCCCTGGCCATGGCGCGCATCCCTTATGTGGACTGGGTGCGCAAGGCCTGGAAATGGGTTCTGGTACTGCTGGTACTGGGCTTCCTGCTGCTGCTTCCCACAGCAATCATCCCTATCCCTGAATTCTGACCCTGAAGGCTACCTGCAGCCGCAGGGCTCCTCGTCAGCGCACGGATGGCCTTCCCGCTCGGTCTCAAGCGTGGCATGATGGATCCCTGCCTCGCGCAGTTCATGCTTGAGCGCATGCACGACGGTTTCGGGGTCGGCATCCTTTGCCAGCACTACGTGCGCCGTAAGCGCGGTTTCCGTGGTGCTGATGGGCCAGATGTGGAGGTGATGCACGTCGCAGACGCCGTCCACGGCCCGCATCCCTTCCTTGACCTCGTCGGGATCTATGCCTTCGGGCACGGCGTCGATGCTCATCCGCACGCTCTCCGAGAGCAGTTCCCAGGTGCTGACCAGTATCACCCCTGCGATCACGATACTGATGATCGGGTCGATGACGCTCCAGCCCGTGAGGGCGATCACTATGCCGGAAATCACTACGCCCACCGATACGAGGGTGTCGGCGGCCATGTGGAGGAAGGCTCCGCGGGTATTGATGTCGTTCTTCTGATGGCGCATAAGCAGCCAGGCGGTCAGGCCGTTGACCAGGATGCCTACGCCGGCGGTCCAGGCCACCGCGCCGCCGTCAAGCTCGCCGGGATCGCGGAACTTGTGCACGCTTTCCACCAGGATCGCCCCCACAGCGACCAGCAGGATGATGGCGTTCAGCAGCGATATCATCACCGAGCCCTTGCGGTAGCCGTAGGTGAACTTCTTCGACCCCAGGGTCGTCGACAGCCGGAACGCCACCAGTGCGAGCACGAGCGAGAAAACGTCGCTCAGGTTGTGTCCCGCGTCCGAAAGCAGGCCCAGCGAGCCCTTCCAGAAACCGACACCCGCCTCGACGAGCACAAAGCCCAGGTTCAGCGCGATTGAAATGACATACACCCCGCGAAGAGAGGCGAGGTCCGCGGGATGGCCATGATGATGGCCGTGATGATGTTCGTGCGTGTGTTCCATGACGACGCAAAATTACTCAAAAACACTCTGGAGGGGAATCATCAATTGTTGGTATCCCGTTTTTTTCGTAACTTGCATGGAAAACCAGATCATTTCATCATGAAACGCATGCTCATCCTCACGGCGGCCCTGATGCTCAGCCTTTCCGCCTTCTCACAGAACAGCTTCGTACACAAGGCTTCCGACGGCTACCAGTGGCCCGATGACCCTGCGGTGCTCGAGAAACTCGACCAGTGGCAGGACCTCAAATTCGGCGTGCTGATGCATTGGGGCCTCTACAGCGTACCAGGCATCGTGGAGTCGTGGAACATATGCAACGAAGACTGGATCAACAGGCCCAAGGGCTCGACCTATGAAGGCTACAAGCAGTGGTACTGGGGCCTTTCGAAGGAATTCAACCCGGTGGACTTCGATCCCGCACAATGGGCGCAGGTCTTCGAGGAGGCAGGCATGAAATACATGATATTCACCACCAAGCACCACGACGGCTTCTGCATGTTCGACACGCAGTACACCGACTTCTCCGTGGCCAAGGCCGGTCCGTTCGCCTCCGACCCCCGGCGCGACATCGCCAGGCACGTCTTCGACGCCTTCAGGACGAAGGACTTCATGATCGGAGCCTACTTCTCGAAGCCCGACTGGCACTGCGAGTGGTTCTGGAACCCCTACTACGCCACGCCCAACCGCCGTATCAACTATAAGGTGGAGATGCATCCCGACTGGTGGGACAACTATGTGGCTTTCACCAGGAACCAGCTCAACGAAATCACCGGAGGCCGCTACGGCAAACTCGACATCCTCTGGCTCGACGGCGGCTGGATACGCGGCGACCAGGTGGGCCTCGACGAGGTGCTCGTGGAAGCCAGGAAGGTCAGCCCCGGCCTGATCTCCGTCGACCGCACCATCCAGGGCCCCAACGAAAACTACCAGACCCCCGAACAGTCGATACCTGCAACGCAGCTCGACCACCCCTGGGAATCCTGCATGACCCTCGGGACCGACTGGGGCTGGACCCCCAACCCTCGCTACAAGAGCGCCCGCAGGGTGATCGGCACCCTGGCCGAGATCACGGCGAAGGGCGGATGCCTGGCGCTTGGCGTGGGTCCTACGCCTGAGGGTATCATCGAGGAGAAGGCCGTCGTGATCCTGCGGGAGATCGGACAATGGCTAAGCCGCTGCGGCGAGGCTATCTACTCCACACGCACCACCGAAAACTACAACGACGGCAAGTTCTGGTTCACCGCCTCGAAGGACGGCAGGACCGGCTACGCGGTCTACGCCCTCCCCGACGGGGAAACGCTTCCCGCGACCCTCAGCTGGAAGGGCGACCTGCCCAAGGGTAAGGTGACGGTGCTCAACAATGGCAGGAAGGTGGCCGCGAAGGTCGCCGCCGACGGGACGGTCACGATCAAGCTCCCGAAGGGCCTTGTCGACGAGCCTGTGGCCCTGAAATTCGCCAAGTAGAGCTTGGGGCGCGGAAAGTGAGCGAAATTTTCGCCAAAAAAAAGGAAATATTCAAAAAAGTGCTATATTTGCAGTCCCAAAAGGGAAAAAGGTCCTTTAGCTCAGCTGGTTTAGAGCGCCTGCTTGACAGGCAGGAGGTCAGCAGTTCAAATCTGCTAAGGGCCACAAAAAAGACCACGGCGAGCCGTGGTCTTTTTCATGGCCCTTGGGGGCCAGAGTTTTACCGGGGCACATCCCCGGACCCCTCGGCCTTCGGCCGGTCTTTTTCATGGCCCTTGGGGGCCAGAGTTTTACCGGGGCACATCCCCGGACCCCTCGGCCTTCGGCCGGTTGGTTGGTATGTAGTTTGTGATTGACCGATTATATGAATCCCAAATTGAGCTATTGGACGTTGATCGTAGGTTTTGCGGTGATGGCGAGCCTGCCGTTTCTGGTGCCGGGGGTCGGAGTGCTGGCGCTGGTGAGTTTCGTACCGCTGTTCATTCTTGAGCGTCAGCTGCGTGAGAATGGCGTGCACCGTCCGTTCTGGTACTGGTATGCCGCATTCCTGCTTTTCAACATCGCCACTACCTGGTGGATATGGAACGTCTCCGAGGCAGGAGCCATCGCGGCCATCGCACTCAACGCCCTGCAGATGGCGGCCGTATTCTCGCTATACCATTGGGCCGCACGCGTCATCCAACGCCTGGAGAAACGGCCCATGGCAGCCGGATTGGAAGCCCTGGTCTTCTTCATCGTGACATGGCTGGCATGGGAGCACGTCTATTTCAACGTAGAGTTTTCATGGCCCTGGCTCTGCCTTGGCAACGCCTTCGCCACCACGACGCGGCTCGTGCAGTGGTATGAGATTACCGGCGCCCTGGGCGGCTCCGCATGGGTCCTGCTCACGAGCTCGCTGGTCTACCTGACCCTGGAAAGCCGCACCAAAGGCGCCAGACGGGGCTTCGCCATCGCCACTGCAGTGCTGCTTTTCGTGCCAATGCTTGCCTCAGAATACCGCTACGCCAGCTATCGCGAGACCGAGGACCCCATGGAGGTAGTAGTGGTGCAGCCCAACGTGGACCCCTTCCAGAAATACGGCATACAGCCCCAGTCGGCATACGACCAGCGGCTCGTCGAACTTATGGAAGAGGCCGTGACCCCCGACACCCGCTACGTCATCACCCCCGAGACCTTCACCTACAACCTGATACTTGACAGTCCTCAGGAGCATGCCTCAATCCGCGTCTACCAGGATTTCCTCGGCAGACATCCGGACACACGCATGCTGCTCGGCGCCCTGACCAACCGCTACTGGAGGGAAGGCGCAAAACCCTCCCGCAGCGCCAGGCACATCAAGGGCGGCTGGGTCGACCTCTACAATACGGCGCTGGTACTCGACAGCGAACACATACTCGGCTGGTACTACAAGTCGAAGCTCGTGCCCGGCGTGGAGATCATCCCCTACGAGAACGTGCTGCCCTTCCTCGGCCCGATAATGGAGAAGTTCGGCGGCTCATCAAACAGCTACGGCACGCAGGAGGAGATGGACGCCATAGAGGCCGGCGACGGCCGGAAGGTCGGAGCCATGATATGCTACGAATCGGTATTCGGCGACTGGTCGCGGGTAGCGACGAAAAAAGGTGCTGATTTCCTGGCCGTTATGACCAACGACGGCTGGTGGGGCGACACCCCGGGCTACCGTCAGCACTTCGATTTCGCCCGACTGAGGGCTATCGAGAACAGGCGCGACGTGATCCAGGCCGCAAACACCGGCATCTCCGGGGTCATCGACCAGAGAGGCGAAGTGCTGTGCCGCAGTTCCTGGTGGGTAGAGACGACCCTCAGGGAGACGATTAACGGCAACAAGGCCCTCACCCACTTCGCCCGCCACGGCGACTTCGTGGGACGCAGCGCCTGCTACTCTTTCATCATTCTGCTGATTTCCTTGCTGATCTGGAAGGGCGTTTCCGCTTCGGATAAGCGATCCGGGCGTGGTAGATCTGCTTCAGGTAGGTCTTGAACGCCTCTTTCACCTGATTGATCTCCTTGAGCGAGATCTCCGATTCCGCCAGCTGCGCATCGCTCGTCTTGGCGTCCAGTATCTTGTCAACGAGGTTGGAGATGTTCTCTTCAGAATAGTCCTTCAGGGTGCGGGAAGCAGCCTCCACCGCATCGGCCATCATGACGATGGCCTGCTCGCGGGTGTGCGGCAGCTTGCCGTCGTAGGTGAAGGGCCCGGTGTTGTCGGGGTCGCCACCTGCGTTGCAATACACATTGTAGAAGTACATGGTACGCGAACGGCCATGGTGGGTGGCGATGAAGTCGGTCACGATCTCGGGCAGCTTGCCCTTCTTTGCCAGCGCGAGGCCGTCGTCGACGTGGTGGATGATGGCACGGGCGCTTTCTTCGGGAGAAAGGTCTGCGTGGTAGTCAACTCCTTCCGCCTGGTTCTCGATGAAGCACATGGGATTCTCCATCTTGCCTATGTCGTGGTAGAGCGCCCCGACCCTCACCAGCATCGCGTCGCCGCCTATCTCACGCACCGCATACTCGGACAGGTTGGCCACCTGTAGGGAGTGCTGGAAGGTGCCCGGGGCCTTGTACTGAAGCTCCTGCAGCAGCTTGTTGTTGGTGTCGGAAAGGTCCCAGAGCCTCGAGTACGACACGAAGCCGAATATCTTCTCGAAGAGGTACACGAAAGGATAGAGGACTATCGACAGTACGGCGTTGATGGCCAGGAACACGTAGGGGGTCGTCTTGAAGGCATAGGAGAAGTCGCCCGCCCCCAGCCTGAAGGCTATGCAGACCAGCGAGCTTGCCAGGAAGATGAATATCATGTTGAGGAACTGGAGCCAGCCGCGGTTGAAGCGGCCATAGGCGAACAGGGCCACTCCTCCGGCGGTCAGGTTGATGAAGAACAGCTCCACCCCGCTCTCGGGAATCACCATCAGAGGTATGATGGCCACTATGTATACCATCCAGACCAGGTCGTCGCGGAAGAAGGCGCTCATGTAAAGGGCCAGGGCCGAGAGTGGCAGGAGATACAGCAGCCGCTGGTCCACGCGGAAGAGTATCGAGGTCCCTGCGAAGGAAAGCACCAGGATCATCATCAGGAACAGCAGCTCGCGCATGTTCCAGAAGGTTTCCCTGCGCAGGAAGAAGATGGTCAGGCAGAAGAAGGCCAGCACCACCAGCACCAGCAGGAGGTGTCCCACGAGCAGAGCGCCCATCGAGCCGGTATAGCCGTAGCTGAGCCGGTATTCGGCCTTGTATGAATCCAGCACCTGGCAGATGTCGCTCGTCACGATCTCGCCCTGCGAGACGATCAGCTGGCCGGCGTAGACCATGCCCTTCGTCGGCGAAATGTAGTTGACGGCTTCGCGATGCGCAAGCGCGGTCGTATTCTCGTCGAAGCGCAGGTTCGGCACTATGAACGACAGCAGTTCGAGCTGACCGGCAATCGTGTCG
The DNA here is from genome assembly GCA_905235995.1 of uncultured Bacteroidales bacterium. Lineage (GTDB taxonomy): Bacteria > Bacteroidota > Bacteroidia > Bacteroidales > UBA932 > Cacconaster. The sequence goes on along the minus strand of CAJONI010000018.1, from coordinate 20,617 downwards.
ACGTCCATCTCCGGATAGTCGTTCACCAGGTCGGACCTCAGGACCTGGTACACCCGTTCGATGTCGTAAACATCGGCGGCAGGCACCTCCGAAGCCCTTTTGTCGCGCTTGATGAAGATGATCTTGCCGGAAATGTCGTCCCTTCCCAGATCGGCGAGTATGCCCCGGTCATAGGCGTGGGCGAGATGGTCGTACATCTCGCGGGTGAGCCGGGCGGGGAGCTTGACTTCCACTGTCTTGACGGCGAAAGCATCAAGAAGCGGAGCCGCCACGGAAGGGTCGTAGTCGTAGTAGTCGATGGTCTCCGAAGCACGGGCCTCCATCTCCGCGAGAATCTCGGCGTCGGTCTTGAGTATGGGAAAGTCAATCGGGGCGATGAGAGTCTCATAGACCCACGGCCTGCCTTTCTGGTATTCGTACTGGAACTTGCCCTCCCGAGGGTAGAGCAGGAACATTACTATGGCCAGGACAGCCAGGCTGATATAGACCCAATGACGTTTCATGGTCCCGGAACTCTGTCGGCGCCGCCGGTCGCTAGGCGTCGATGTTTGCGTATTTGGCGTTCTCTTCGATGAAGGCGCGGCGCGGCGGCACGTCGTCGCCCATCAGCATCGAGAAGATGCGGTCGGCTTCGGCCGCGTTCTCTATGTGGACCTGGCGCAGTATGCGCTTCTCGGGGTCCATGGTGGTGGCCCAGAGCTGCTCCGCATCCATCTCACCGAGGCCTTTGTAGCGCGAGACCAGCAGGCCCGTATCCTTGCCCTTGCCTATGCGGTCGATGGCGGCCGAGCGTTCCTCGTCGGTCCAGCAGTACTCCTCCACGTTGCCCTTCTTCACGCGGTAGAGCGGCGGCGTGGCGATATAGACGTAGCCGCTGCGGATAAGGTCGGGCATATAGCGGAAGAAGAAAGTGAGGATCAGGGTTGCGATATGGCTGCCGTCAACGTCGGCATCGGTCATGATGATTACCTTGTGGTAACGCAGCTTGGTCATGTTGAGCGCCTTGGGGTCTTCCTCGGTACCTACCGACACACCCAGGGCGGTGTAGATGTTGCGGATCGACTCGCTCTCGAAGGCGCGGTGCTCCATGGCCTTCTCCACGTTGAGGATCTTGCCCCGGAGCGGGAGTATGGCCTGGAACTGGCGGTTGCGGCCCTGCTTGGCCGTTCCGCCTGCGGAGTCACCCTCCACGAGGAAGAGCTCGCAGTTGGCGGGATCGCGGTCGGAGCAGTCGGCAAGCTTGCCGGGCAGTCCGCTGCCCGACATCACGGTCTTGCGCTGGACCAGCTCGCGCGCCTTGCGGGCGGCGTGGCGGGCCGTGGCGGCAAGCACCACCTTGTCGACGATGGCGCGGGCGTCCTTCGGATTCTCCTCGAGATACTGGTCCAGGGCCGCGCTCACGGCCTGCGACACGGCGGCCATCACCTCGCTGTTGCCCAGCTTGGTCTTGGTCTGGCCTTCGAACTGTGGCTCGGCGACCTTCACGGAGATGACTGCAGTGAGGCCCTCGCGGAAGTCGGAAGGGTCGAGGTCGAACTTCAGCTTGCTCAGCAGGCCGTTCTTGTCGGCGTAACTCTTGAGGGTCGTGGTCAGGCCGCGGCGGAAACCGCTGAGGTGCGTACCGCCTTCTATCGTGTTGATATTGTTGACATATGAGTGGACGTTCTCGCTGAAGCCGGTGTTGTACTGCATCGCGATCTCGATGGGGATCACCTTGTCGGTCTCCAGGAAGATGGGGTTCTCGGTCAGTTTCTCGCGCACTCCGTCGAGGTACTGCACGAACTCCACGAGGCCCTTCTCGGAGAAGAAGACCTCCTCCCTGGGCTCCTGCGGAAGCGGGTTGCCGTTCTCGTCGAGCTCGACGGGACGGGGGCGGGTGTCGCGCAGGGTGAGGCGCACGCCCTTGTTGAGGTATGCCAGTTCGCGCAGGCGGCCGGCCAGGATGTCATAGTCGTAGGTCAGGACCGTGAAAATCTCGGCGTCGGGCTTGAAGGAGATGATGGTTCCGGTATCGGATGCCACCCCCACTTCCTTCACGTCGTAGAGCGGCTTGCCCTGGGAATATTCCTGGCGGAAAACCTTGCCTTCGCGGTGGATCTCGGCGGTGAGGTGCGACGAGAGGGCGTTGACGCAGGATACGCCTACGCCGTGCAGGCCGCCGGACACCTTGTAGCTGTCCTTGCTGAACTTGCCGCCTGCGTGGAGGACCGTCAGCACGACCTCGAGGGCGCTGCGGTGCTCCTTCTCGTGCATGCCGGTCGGAATGCCGCGGCCGTTGTCCGAGACGGTTATCGAATTGTCGGGATTGATGACCACCACTATGTCGTCGCAGAAGCCGGCGAGGGCTTCGTCGATAGAGTTGTCGACCACTTCATAGACAAGATGGTGGAGTCCGCGCGAGCTGATGTCGCCGATATACATCGAGGGACGCTTCCGCACTGCCTCGAGTCCTTCCAGCACCTGGATGCTGTCGGCCGAGTACTGCTCCTGCTGCATTTTGATCTCGTTTTCTTCCATTAACAGGTATTATTCTATAAATCGTACAAAGATAACGAAAACGGGCGAGAAATCCAACGATTTCCCGCCCGTTTTTCATGCTTTCCGCAGGTCAGAAATTGAGGCAGATACCGCCGCCGAAATTGATCCCGGGCTCCATGTAGAGCGGGATGTACTGATTGCGGCGGTTGAGCACGTTGCCCACCTTCCCAAAAACCGAGAAATTCTTGTTTATCAGATAGTTGATATTGACATCCATATCGATGATGGAAGGAATCCGATAGTTTTCAACGAGACCGTCCCCAACGTTGATCACACCGCTGGTGGAACTGCGGTAGTTGCATTCCACCTGAGCGATGAGCCGCTCGCGGAAATTGTAGCGGAAGTAGCCGTAACCGGTCCAGCTCGGCAGCTCGGTCACCCGAGTCTTGTCTTCCGGGTTGACGTTCGAAGTATAACGCATCCTGCCTCCGATAGTGACGTCCTGGGAGCGCCAGAACACTTCGCCCTGGGCAGAGAGCTGGCTCACATCACGGTAGTCGGTCCGCATCTGCGGCAGGTCGTAGAGCACCGGCACGAAAATCAGCTTGTTGTAGTATCTCGTATAGTTGCCCTCGAGGGTGATGCCCAGACGGCCGCCAATCACGCTCTCCAAGGCGAAGGTCGCGTCAACCTGCCTCCTTCCGAAATCGATGAAGGAATCCGGCATCACGATGGGGCACTCGTCCTGCATCCTGGAATAAGGATTAAGGTCGTTGCCGCCTGTAACCACGGCATGGGCCCAGAGCGTCTTGGGAATGATCATCGCGCGGATGTCCACGTCGGGGAAAACCGAGCTGTGGGCGCTCAGGTCAAGGTCGGGTTCGATTATTTCCCCGGCCATGCCGAAACGGGTGCCGAACTTAACGCCCAGCCTGGCGTCCAGCCACCTGCGGTTGAACTGGTAGATGGGAGAGAGCTCCACCACTCCGATCCTGAAGTCGTGGGCTCCGGCATAGGATGCCACCTCGATGTTCATGTCGACCATGATGCGGTGGATCTCGAACGACGCGCCCACAGCACCATTGACATGGAGATAGTTCTCCTCGAGCCGCAAGGTGTCGGGCAGGGCGTAGGACATGGTCTTGCGGGTATTGCTGTAGCCGAGCGTCACGTCGTAGTAGACGGTGTTCTCATCCTTGTTGGCGGAATTGAGGTTGACCGAGGCCAGGAACTTGCTGCTCAGATGGTCGGAGCCCTCACCGGACAGATCAACAGGCACGTATTTGTGGTAATCGAGGTTATGGCGCACGTCGGCTATCAATTCGCCGGTAGCCCAGTCGAAAGTCATCTCGCCTCCCACCGTATTCTGCACCCTGCGCGCTTTCAGAAGCTGGCTGCCGTCAAGTCCGCTGCCGTTCCGTCCGAAGAATGAGTTGTGACGGGCATAGAAGCCGGCGCCGAACCCTTTCCTCGACTTGGTCTGCAGATAGAGTTCCCCCGAGGGGAGTATTCCCTGGTCGACGGGAGAGTATTGTGTGCCCAGGCGGGTGAAGAACCAGGGCGCGCGGTTGGCTCCCACGGTGGCGAGCTGTATCGATTCGTATGGCGTGAAATCGTAGAGGTCGCTGTAGGGCCGGTTGAAGATGGAATAGTCGAAGTGGACGTCGAATCGGTGGAGCGAATCTTCGACTGAGGTCGGAATGGCGGGCTTGCGTATGCCGTCGAGGTTGACGTCGTAGGGCCTGGTCACCTCAACCGTAGCCACCTGGGCCCGGAGCGGAAGCCAGCAGGCCAGGATAAGCATGATTGTCGCTATTCTTTTCATCATCACTTCGTTTTTAACAGGTTGATACGGGAGCGGACCAGTCCGGGCACGTCGTCGTCGGCTCCGTAGGGCTGGTATCCTTCCTCAATGCTGGAGTACGTAGCCGCTGCCTGCGCCAGGTCGCCGCGGTCGGCGAAGGAATCACCCAGGACTATGAAGCTCCTGGCAAGCCAGTAGGCCTGGCCGGAGCCCGATTCGGAGAAGGCGTAGGCGGCCTCTTCCACTTCGGCGAAATCGCCACGGTCGTAGGCATCCTGGATCAGAATGTAGGCGCTCTCGGCGCCGTAGGCGTCGCTGCGGTCAGTTGCAAGCTCCTCGAACAACTGTGCGGCCTGCTCTCGCTCCCCGGTAGCCCTGAGCGACTTGGCCGTCAGGTAATTAGCTTCGCGGGTTCCGACTGAACGGGCGGAACTTATCACTTCCGGATAGTCCTTGGCCTTGTAGGCGGCGCGCATCAGGCCGGTATAGGCTTCGGCGCGGACCGCGTCGTTGACCTTGCGGGTCAGCAGGCGCTTCCACGCATCCTCCGACTGCTTGTAGCGCTGCAGCTGGTAGCTGAGCTGGGCATATTCCCGGAGCGCATCGGAGAGGCAGGAAGATTCGCCCTGCTTAATCACCTTGGCGTAGGTGTCGGCGGCTGCTTCGTAGCGGCCCACAGCCTTCAGCGACACGGCCAGATAGTAGTTGGCCATCGTGGCCTGCGATCCGGAGGGATAGAGGCTGAGGTAGCGGTTCAGGGCCGTGATAGCCTTGCTGTGCTGGCCTGAGAGATGCAGCTGGCGGGCCGAGTTGAAGATCATCTCCTCACGCTCGTCACCGCTCTTCGTGTCAGAGCGGCCAATCAGGTCGAGATAGGCGAGGTAGGCCTCGGGCTGGTTTAGCAGCCGGTAGAGGCTCTCCAGGCCGGCCAGGGCGTCTTCCGCCTCAGGGGAGTCCGGCGCCGCCGAGACCACGGCCTTGTAGTACTCTATGGCGTTCTCGCTGCGCTGGGCGTTGGCATTGATCAGGGCAAGCTCCAGCAGGGACTTGAGGTAGTAATCGTTGCCTTCGCGTATTCCCAGCAGGGTATTGAAGCACTGTGTCGCCTCCTTTTCATTGTCTTTCTGGACATAGGTCCGGCCCAGTTCATACATGGCCTGGGGATAGAGCGGGGCCGTGCGGTGGGCGGAGGTAACCTCCTTGAGAAGTTCGATCTTACGTGCATCCTCTCCCATCAGGCCCAGGGCGATGGCGGCCTGTATCGCGGGATAGAGGTCCGAAGAGGAGCTGTCGTACGACCAGACGCGTCCGTACGAGTCGGCTGCGGCGGAATAGTCGCCCTGCATGAAGCATGCGTCACCGAGGCGGGTCACGGCGTCGGCCTCGTATTCGGAGCTGCTTCCCGTCACGTTGAGGAAGTTGCGGAAGTTGGTCTCTGCGGCGGGATAGTTGCCGCTCTTGAGATAGCAGTAGGCCTGGTTGTAAAGGGCCTGGGGATATTCGGAAGTGCGGCGGAAGGTCTCGTCGGCGAGCAGGCCGAGGTTGATGGCTATGGCCTCGCTCCAGCGTTCGTCGCGATAGAGGCATTCCGCGAGCCAGAAATTCGCAAGGTTGCGCAGGTTTTCATTGGGACCGGTCTCGATTGCGGTCTCCAGCAGGGGTTCGGCGCTGCGCCAGGCGTTGTCTTCCACCAGTTGCATGGCGCGGAAGAAGGCTGCCTTCTGCAGGTTGGCCGAAGATTCGGAGGTATGTTCCCTTATGGATGAGAGCGCCTCAACGGCCGCCCCGTAGTCCTTGGACAGGAGGAAGGAAGTGGCCATGTAGCTGTGGATTATGTCATCCTTCCCGTTTTCGGGATAGACTTTCAGATAGTCGCGGAATCCGCCTATGTCGCCGTTCACGTCGAAGGCGAGCTTGGCGTAGTTGAAGAAGGCGTCTTCCTTGATCACCGGGTCGAAGTCTAGGTCGGCGGCCGACTTGAAGGCGTCTAGGGCCGCGAGCTTGTTGTGTGCCTCCAGCTGGCTGTTGCCGGTGTAGTACCAGGCGTTCTGGCATAGTTCGTCCTCCTCCGAGGTCACATGTGAGAACGACTCGATAGCCGCCTTGTACGACTTGAGGCTGTAGGAGATTATGCCCGAGAAGTAGTGGTCCTTGCGGCTGAGCTCGGTGCCGCTGCCGGTATAGATGTCAAGGTAGCGCTTCGCGGATTCCTGGTCGCCCTTCTCGTAGTACGCCTCGGAGAGCATGCGGGCAAGGCTGGTCTTCATCTCTTCGTCCAGGCGGCCGAAGAGAGGGACGCCCTGGGCTATCACGTCGTCGTAGCGTTTGAGCATCAGCTTGCTCTCCACCGCGAAATAGTCCGCCATGAGCGAGAACTGGTTGCCCTGGCCCACCTTCTCGAACAAAGGCACGGCTTCGGCGAACTGCCGCTGCATGTAGTGCACGTATCCCTTGTAATAGGTACTGGGGACCGTATACTGGGAATATGGCATCGAAAGCACCTCCCCGAAGCCCTGCGCCGCCCGTTCATAGCCGCCGGTACGCAGGTTGCAGTAGGCCTTCTTGAAAGTGAAGGGGATGCGCTGCTGGCGGTAGAGGTGGTCGCGGTTGATGGTGTTGTATACGGCGAGGGCCTCGGTATACTTGCCGGTGTCGAAATAGCGGGAGGCGAGGGCCTCCTTCACCATCGACTGCTGCGGCGCGTTGGGATACTTGCTGCAGAAGGTGTTGACAAGGCCCTCTGCGTTGACCTTGTCGAGGGCGATGGCGCACATGACCTTGTAGGCTTCGATCTCAGAGCGGTCGAGAGTGCGGTTCGACTCCTTGCCAAGTTCGGTGAAGGCCGTTTCCGCGGCATGGTAGGCACCGCTGTAGTAGAGCTTGCGTGCCGACTCGAGGCGGTCGGAATGCTGCCTGTCCTTCTCCTGCCCTGCCAGGGGCGCCGTCACGAGGATAGCCAGCAGGAGCGGAAGCAATGTCAGTATGTAGGATTTGCGTTTCATCTCGGGAACATCATCTTGCAAATTTACACAATTTCGTCGGTATGGCCGCCGATATTCAAACATTTAATAGTAAATTTGTGCATCGAACCAGTTCCGACAACCATGGATACAATACCTGTTATCGAATTTCATGCCGCGGACATCTCCAACGGGGAGGTCGTGGTGGTCGAAGACCTCGACCTGTCCATCCGTCCCGGCGAGTTCGTCTACCTGACGGGGCAGGTCGGCAGCGGCAAGACCTCCATCATCCGCACCATCACCGGCGAGAACCCCCTGCTCTCGGGCGAGGGGCGGGTCGGAGAATTCGACCTTTCCACGCTCAGGAAGAAGCAGGTGGCCTATCTGCGCAGGAGCCTGGGCATAGTGTTCCAGGACTTCCAGCTGCTGATGGACCGCTCCGTGGAAGACAATCTCCGCTTCGTACTCAAGGCCACCGACTGGAAGGACAAGGCCGCCATGGACGAGCGTATCGAGCAGGTGCTCAGCTCCGTGGGACTCTACCGCAAGGCGTACAAGATGCCCCACCAGCTCTCCGGCGGAGAGCAGCAGCGCGCGGCCATAGCCCGGGCCCTGCTCAACGAGCCGGCGCTGATCCTGGCCGACGAGCCTACGGGCAACCTCGACGAGACCACCGCCCACGGCATCATGAAGCTCCTCTTCGAGATCAACGGCCGCGGCACCGCCATCCTGATGGTGACGCACAACCAGTCGATCATGCGCGCCTACCCCGCCCGCACCCTCACCATTGAAAACGGAATCTGCCGTGAGGTCGAAGCGCACGCCTGAACCCCCGTTCGGACCAGTCCTGTCATGGTTCGCGGAGAACCGTCCGGTGGCCGAAAGCGAACTCCGCTTCCGCTCGCCCTACCAGCTCCTCGTGGCGGTGATGCTTTCGGCGCAATGCACCGACAAGCGCGTGAACCAGACCACCCCTGCCCTCTACGAAGCATATCCCGACATCGAAGCTCTGGCCGCCGCCACTCCGGAAGAAGTCTTCCAGTACATAAAGTCGGTGTCGTACCCCAACAGCAAGGCGGCGCACCTGGTGGCTATGGCCCGGAAAGTCAAGGACGATTTCGGCGGCGAGATCCCTTCCGACATCGATTCGCTCATGACCCTGCCGGGCGTCGGGCGCAAGACGGCGAACGTGGTGACGAGCGTGCTCTGGGACGAACCCGTGATCGCGGTCGACACCCACGTGTTCCGCGTCGCTCACCGCCTCGGCCTTTCCGACGGGAAGACGCCCTACGCAGTGGAGCTCGACCTGGAGGCCGAAATCCCGGAGGACATCCGGCCCAAGGCGCACCACTGGCTCATCCTTCACGGCCGTTACACCTGCACCGCACGCGCTCCCAAGTGCGAAGAATGCGGGCTCAAGCCCTGGTGCCGCCATGCGCAGTCACGCTGACATCTACGAGACCACCCTTCGCGAGTTTCTCGACTACCTGAAACTTGAGCGTTCGCTCTCGCCCAACACCAGGGCGGGCTACGGTTCCGACGTGGCGCTGTACTTCGAGGCGCTCAGGGGCTACGGGGTGGAGCCTGCCGCCGCGACGGTCGACGACCTGAGCCGTTTCCTGCAGGAGCAGGTGGACGCGGGCCTGTCGAAGCGTTCGCAGGCGCGTCGCGTGAGCTCGGTCAAGGCGCTGTACCGCTTCCTGGACGCCGAGGGGCGGCTCACGGAGAACCCCTGCGACCGGCTCGCAACACCCAGGCTGAACCCTCACCTGCCGACTGTCCTCTCGGTGGAGGAGGTGCTGGCGATCCTTGATTCGGTCGACCTTTCCAAGCCTGAGGGCCATCGCAACCGCTGCATGCTGGAAGTGCTGTATTCCTGCGGTTTACGTGTCAGCGAGCTGGTGGGGCTGAGGATTTCCGACATCTTTCTGGACGAGGGTTTCATACGGGTTTTCGGCAAGGGAAGCAAGCAGAGGCTGGTGCCGATAGGCGAGCCGGCTGCGGCCGCGATACGTCTCTACAGGGAGCAGCGCGACGCGGGGTCTGTGAAAAAGGCGGCGGAGGACATACTTTTCCTCAACCGGCGCGGGGGAAAGCTGACGCGGGAGATGGTGTTCCATATAGTGAAAGACCAGGCTGCGGCTGCGGGTATCAGGAAAAGCATCTCTCCCCACACCTTCCGCCACAGTTTCGCCACGCATCTGGTGGAGAACGGGGCGGACCTGCGCGTTGTCCAGGAGATGCTGGGCCACGAAAGCATCCTCACCACCGAAATCTACACCCACGTCGACACCCGCAAATGGCAGGACACCATCCTGCAGTACCATCCCGCGAGGAAGTAAAAACGAAAAGCGCGTCGAGCGAAGCTCGAGGGGGCCCGGGGCCAAAAACGAAAAAGCCTGGCATGAAGCCAGGCTTTTTCGTAGCCCCGGGCGGAATCGAACCGCCATCTAAGGTTTAGGAAACCTCCATTCTATCCGTTGAACTACAGGGCCAAACCGATGAAAAATGCCGGGTCGAGACCCGGCATCATCTCTCTTTCTTTTACTGCCAGAACTTAAGCAACGGTCTTGTTGATTATCTGGCGGCCGCGGTAGTAACCGCACTCGGGGCAGACGTGGTGATACATCACCGTGGCGCCGCAATTCGAGCAGGTGGAAAGCTGCGGAACGAGCGCTTTGTCGTGGGTTCTTCTCTTATCTCGGCGCTGCTTCGAGATCTTGTGTTTCGGATGTGCCATTTTTTCCTATTTTAATTGTTTCTATTTTTCAACAAATCTTTCAGGCCTTCGAACGGTCGGGACTCTTTCGGAGTTCCTTCCACGCCTTCCCGGTCGGTGATGTAGCGGAGCATCTCGGGATTGCATTTCCCTTCGGGATGCGCCTTCACCAGCGGAAGCGACAGACAGACGTAGTCGTAGACGAACTGGTCGAGACCAAGCTCGCTCTGGGAACGGTCGACCACCAGGATATCGGCCGCGCCGGAATCCGCCTCGCCTACTTCGAGGTGGGTGAATCCCACCGTAAGCCGGGGCTCCACGTCCACCTTGAGAGTCAGGTCTTCGAGGCAGCGGTCACACTCTACCACCACGAAGCCCGATATCTCGCAGACTATCTCCAGCAGGGTCTGGTAGCGCGTCACACGCACCTTCACGCTGCAGTCCGCCTCTTTGATCTGGCTGTTTTCGAATGCTTGAAAGAACGGCTTTCCGATTTCAAACCTGAAAGAACTCTCGCCAAGCGGCAGTCCCTTGATGGGAATCACGATATCCTGGTTCAGTTCGTCCATGTCGGGAAAATCGGGCTGCAAATATAGCAAAATATTTTTAATTCAGAACTTTTCTCAGTTCCTTTCGGCCCTTTTTCGCGCATTCTCGTCGAGAATGATCTTGCGCATGCGCATCGACTTGGGCGTCACCTCCACCAGCTCGTCCTCCTGGATGTATTCCAGAGCCTCCTCGAGGCTGAAGCGCACGGGCGGAGGAAGCATCACCTTCTCGTCGGTGCCGGCGGCACGTACGTTGGTGAGTTTCTTTGTCTTGCATATGTTGATCACCAGGTCGAAGTCGCGAGTGTGCTCGCCCACCACCTGTCCGGCGTAGACCTCTTCTCCGGGCTCGATGAAAAAGCGCCCGCGGTCCTGAAGCTTGTCCATTGCGTAAGCCACCGAAAGCCCCGTCTCGTGGGCCACGAGCGAACCGTTGGTGCGCTTCTCGATCTCGCCCTTGTAGGGTTCGTAGTCCTTGAAGCGGTGTGCCACCACAGCCTCGCCCTGGGTCGCCGTCAGCAGGTTGCTGCGCAGGCCCATCAGGCCGCGGGCCGGAATCTCGAAGTCGAGGTGGGTCCGGTCGTCATGGTTTTCCATGCGGACGAGGGCTCCCTTGCGGCGGGTGGTCATCTCGATGGCGCGTCCCACGAACTCCTCGGGCACGTCGATGGTCAGATATTCGATAGGTTCGCAGCGCTTGCCGCCTATGGTCTTGTCGAGCACGCGGGGCTGGCCCACCTGGAGCTCGAAGCCTTCGCGGCGCATGGTCTCGATGAGGATCGAGAGATGGAGCACGCCGCGTCCGTAGACCACGAACGAATCTGCGTTCACTCCGGGTTTCACCCTGAGCGCCAGGTTCTTCTCGAGCTCGCGGTCGAGGCGTTCCTTGATGTGGCGCGAGGTGACGAACTTGCCTTCGCGTCCGAAGAAAGGCGAATCGTTGATGGTGAAGAGCATGCTCATGGTCGGCTCGTCGACCGCGATGGGCGGCAGGGCCTCTGGGTTCTCTATGTCGGCGATGGTGTCGCCTATCTCAAAGCCGTCGATGCCCACCACGGCGCATATGTCGCCGCACTGCACTTCCTCGACCTTGCGCTTCTCCAGGCCCTCGAAGACCATCAGGTCCTTGACCTTCTGCTTCTCCACTATGTCATAGCGCTTGCAGAGCGACACGGGCATGCCGCTGCGCAGGCTTCCGCGGGTGATGCGTCCCACCGCGATACGGCCCACGTAGGGCGAGTATTCCAGCGAGGAGATGAGCATCTGCGGGGTGCCTTCCACAATCTTCGGCGCGGGAATCTCACTGATGATGGCGTCGAGGAGGGCGGTGATGTCGCTTGCGGGCCTGCGCCAGTCGTCGCTCATCCAGCCCTGCTTGGCGCTGCCGTACACGGTACGGTAGTCGAGCTGTTCCTCGGTCGCTCCCAGCGAGAACATAAGGTCGAACACCTGTTCGTTGACCTCATCGGGGCGACAGTTGGGCTTGTCGACCTTGTTGATCACCACTATGGGCTTCTTGCCCATCTCGATGGCCTTCTGGAGCACGAAACGGGTCTGGGGCATGGTGCCTTCGAAGGCGTCTACCAGCAGCAGCACGCCGTCGGCCATGTTGAGCACGCGCTCCACCTCGCCTCCGAAATCGGCGTGGCCGGGAGTGTCTATGATGTTGATCTTAGCGCCTTTATATGGCACGGAAACGTTCTTGGCCAGGATAGTGATGCCGCGTTCGCGTTCCAGGTCGTTGTTGTCGAGGATCAGTTCGCCGAGGTCTTCTTCGCGGCGGGTGAGTTTCGCCTGATAGATCATACGGTCCACAAGGGTGGTCTTGCCGTGGTCCACGTGGGCGATGATGGCGACGTTGCGTATATCTTGCATAGCTTGAACCCCTACTGGTTAGGGCAGCGCAAAAGTAGGAATAATCTCGCAAAAAATGCGTATTTTTGTATGTTATGCTTGAAAAGATCATCATACTCGACTTCGGGTCCCAGGTGACCCAGCTCATAGGACGCAGGCTCCGCGAGCTGAACGTATATTGTGAGATACATCCGTTCAACAAGAAACCGGCCCTCGACGCTTCGGTCAAGGGCGTGATCCTGTCCGGCAGTCCCTGTTCCGTGACGGCTCCCGACGCCCCGCAGGTCGACCTCTCCGATATCAAGGGCCGCCTGCCGCTCCTGGGCATCTGCTACGGAGCGCAGTACCTCGCCCACCACTTCGGCGGGAAAGTTGAAAAGGCCGGCAGCCGCGAATACGGCCGGGCCGGGCTCCTTGTGAAGGAGGCCGAGCCGCTCTTCGCCGGCATCCCGGCCAGCAGCCAGGTCTGGATGTCGCACGGCGACACCATAACCGCCCTGCCTGCAGGAGCGAAAGTGACCGCCTCGACCGACGACGTGGAGAACGCGGCCTATCGCATCGACGGAGAACCCACCTTCGCAGTGCAGTTCCACCCCGAAGTCTACCATACCGAATACGGCATGCAGATGCTCTCGAACTTCGTGCTGGGCGTCTGCGGCTGCAAGGGCGACTGGACCCCCGCCTCGTTCATCGAAACCACCGTGGCGGAACTTCGCGACCGCATAGGCGACGACCAGGTCATCCTCGGCCTGAGCGGCGGAGTCGATTCCTCGGTCGCCGCGGTGCTCCTCAACAAGGCCATAGGCGAAAGGCTCCACTGCATCTTCGTCGACAACGGCCTGCTGCGCCGCAACGAGTTTTCCGAAGTCATGGAATCCTACCGGGGCATGGGCCTCAACGTCACTGGAGTGGATGCGGGCGAACGCTTCCTCTCGGCCCTGGCGGGCCTGACCGACCCCGAGGCAAAGCGAAAGGCCATAGGCAAGACCTTCATCGACGTGTTCGAGGCCGAGGCCAGGAAGGTCGACGGCGCTCGCTGGCTGGCCCAGGGGACCATCTACCCCGACGTGATAGAATCGGCGGGCATCGGCGGCCAGGCAGCCAAGATAAAGAGCCACCACAACGTGGGCGGCCTGCCGGAGAAGATGAACCTCAAGGTGGTGGAGCCGCTGCGCATGCTATTCAAGGACGAGGTGCGGAGAGTGGGCCGTTCGCTCGGCATTCCCGAGTCACTCATCGGCCGGCATCCTTTCCCCGGGCCTTCGCTGGCCATCCGCGTGCTCGGCGAAGTGACCTACGACAAGCTGGAGATCCTGCGCGATGCGGACAAGATCTACATCGACGCCCTCCGCAGGGACGGCCTTTACGACAAGGTATGGCAGGCAGGCACGATACTGCTGCCCGTCAAGAGCGTGGGAGTCATGGGCGACGAACGTACCTATGAATACACAGCGGCCCTGAGGGCCGTTACCTCCACCGACGGCATGACCGCCGACTGGTATCCCCTGCCCTACGACTTCATGGCGCGTGTCTCCAACGACATAATCCGCCGTGTCAAGGGCATCAACCGCGTAGTCTACGACATCTCGTCGAAACCACCGGCCACGATAGAGTGGGAATAGACCCCGGATCAGGTCCGGGGTGACGGGAGTCAGATTCCGCCGCCGGCCATCCTGCCGGTGGCGGTGGCGAAGGCGGGCTGCAAGAGATAGCGCACGCCGGGCTGTTCGCGTGCCTGGGTCGCAAGCTTCCCTATGGCAGATTCAGGACTCCGGCCAACATCGATGATCAGGCCGTACACCATGTCGGGGAATGAGCTCAGCATGGCCACGTCGCCATTCGAGTCCCCGCCCACCAGCACCGGACCTTTGCCGCCGTGCTGCGAGGCCATCCACTTTTCGATGCAGGACACCTTCCCCTCCCTGATGGGCTGGACGTAGGTGGAATCGTATACAGCCTCCATTATTTCGCCAGGGACGAAGCGCAGGCCGAACACCTGCTCGGGAGGCAGGCCCACGCCGAGTTCGGAGTCGCAGGCCAGGACTTCGACTATCAGTTCCAGGGAGGCTGAGCACACATATGGAGTTATCCCGTTGTCCGACAGACATCCATACAGCTGTTTCATCTCCGGCGGGAACCATATTCCCCGCTCGCAGGCCCCGCCCCAGTTGCCGTCGGGCGACACCCATTCCTCGACGAGAAGCCTGTCGCGCCCCAGCTCCGCCGCGATGGCGTCGCGGACGACAGAGCGGGCCTCATCTTCAGTGTAACCTGCAAGAAGGCCCGGCATCCAAAGGTAGGATACATCGTACCCGAACTCATCGTCCATGTCCAGCAGGAGCGTCAGCATCCTCGCACGGAAGTCCAGATATTCAGGTGTGGAGTGAATCTCTTCGAGAGTCTTGCCCTCGGCCCGCATGGTCGCGAGTTTCGAATAATCTTCCTGCAGCGTAGCCCCCATCTCGGCGAAGCTGATCCCGTCGATCATTCTTCCGGTGTCGGGAATACCGTCCAGGAAAGCATGTGCAGGGGCGTCGGCATAGCGCAGGTTCTCGACCTGATAGACCCAAAGCGCCTGCGATACGTCGTGGACGATGGAGGTCTTGTCGAAGTCGAACACAGCATAGTTCCCCTTGTCCTTATGGTTATGCATCAAGGCATTAAGCGACTTGCGGACCAGAGGGTCCCACGCGCCGTCCACGTCCAGCTGCAGCTCCGGCCGCTCGCACGCCGTCAGCAGCAGGACTGACAGCAGAAGGAAAATTCTGTAAAAAGGCTTCATATCGACTCAATTGATTCAGCGTCCAAAGATAGTATTTTTAGGGTTTTGTTTTATATCTTTGCACGCATTGACCGACGATATCAGGTCTTCAGAGAGAATGGAAGAAAAGAGATTGCTCCTCGGCGACGAGGCTGTGGCACTGGGAGCCATACACGCCGGAATTTCAGGTGTGTATGCTTATCCCGGCACCCCTTCCACCGAGGTTACCGAGTTTATACAGAATGATCCCCTGGCCAGGGAAAGCGGCGTGAGGAGCCGCTGGTGCACCAATGAGAAAACCGCCATGGAGGCGGCCCTGGGCATGTCATATGCCGGCAAGAGGGCGCTGGTGTGCATGAAGCACGTAGGCATGAACGTATGTGCCGATGCCTTCGTCAACTCCGCGATTACCGGGGTTAACGGGGGCCTGGTGGTGCTTGCAGCCGACGACCCCTCGATGCATTCGTCCCAGAACGAGCAGGATTCCCGCTTCTACGGGCGCTTCGCCATGGTTCCGATACTCGAACCCGCCGACCAGCAGGAATGCTACGACATGCAGGCCTTCGCCTTCATGCTTTCCGAAGCCCTGAGGCTGCCAGTGCTGCTGAGGATGGTGACGCGGCTGGCCCACTCCCGGGCCGCCGTCAGCGTAGGCTCGCCCCAGCCCCAGAATATCCTGCATCCCGATGAGGACAGGGGCCGCTGGGTGCTTCTGCCCGGCAACGCACGGCGCCGGTATGCCGCGCTGGTGGAGAGTCAGCCGAAACTTGAAGCCGCGGCGGAAGAATCTCCCTACAATACCCTCAGCCTTGGTTCGAAACCTCAGCTCGGCGTCATCGCAGCCGGCATTGCAGCCAACTACGTACGCGAAGTTGCTCCTGCTGACATCTCCCTGCTCAAGGTCTCGCAATATCCCCTGCCGGCCGCCAGGGTACGCTCCCTGGCCGAGGCCTGCAACGAAATACTCGTCGTGGAAGACGGCCAGCCCTTCATAGAGGAGCAGGTCCGAGGGCTGCTGGGGGCGGGATATCCCGTCACCGGAAGGCTCACCGGCCGCCTGCCCCGCACCGGGGAGCTGAACCCGGACCATGTGGCCCGCGCGTTCGGCACCGGCGGCGGACCTGTCTTCCAAACCGCAAAGAACCTTGCGCCACGCCCGCCGCAGCTCTGCCAGGGTTGCGGCCACCGCGACGTTTATGCCGCACTGAACCAGGTGCTTGCAGATTATCCCTCCGCCCGCGTGTTCGGCGACATAGGCTGCTATACGCTTGGAGCCCTGCCTCCGTTCAGGGCCATCCACAGCTGCGTGGACATGGGAGCCTCCATCACCATGGCCAAGGGTGCGGCCGATGCGGGCGTCCATCCGGCAGTGGCGGTGATAGGCGACTCTACCTTCACCCACTCCGGCATGACCAGCCTGCTCGACGCCGTAAACGACAATGCGGCCGTCACCGTGATAATCTCCGACAACCTGACCACCGCGATGACCGGCGGCCAGGACTCCGCAGGCACCCACAAGTACGAGGCCATCTGCCTTGCGCTCGGAGTGGAGCGGGAGCATCTGCACGTAGTGGTTCCCCTGCCCGCAAACATGGAGAAGATAGCTGGAATCATACGCAAAGAACTGGAATACAAGGGCGTCTCCGTGATAATCCCCCAGCGGGAATGCATGCAGACCCTCGCCCGCAAACAGCGCCTTCGCAAGGCGGAAGGAGGCCGACAGCATGAAGACTGACATCAAACTTTCGGGCGTGGGAGGACAGGGAATCCTCTCCATAGCGACGGTCATAGGCCAGGCCGCGACTTCCGCCGGGCTGCATCTCAAGCAGGCCGAAGTCCACGGCATGAGCCAGAGGGGCGGCGACGTACAGAGCGACCTGCGCCTCTCCGACCAGGCCATCTGCAGCGACCAGATCGCCCTCGGCACAGCCGACCTCATAGTATCGATGGAGCCCATGGAGGCCCTGCGCTACCTGCCCTGGCTAGGGCCGGACGGTGTGGTGGTGACCTCCTCAAGGCCCTTCGTCAACATTCCCGACTATCCCGGGGAGGAAGCCCTGCTCGCAGAGCTTGACTCCCTGCCCCGCGTGGCCAGGCTCGACATCGAGCAGAAGGCACGCGACCTGGGCGCCCCCCGCAGCGCCAACATGGTCCTGCTGGGCATGGCCGCCCGCCATATGACCATACTCACCCCCGAACAGCTCCGCGCGGCCATAAGGGCCGTCTTCAGCGCCAAGGGCAGGAAGGTGGTCGAAGACAATATCAAAGCATTCGACGCCGGCTATGAAAGTATTCAGTGAAGCCCTCGTAGAAGAGGCGCGCACGGCTTCCCGCGTCGCCGACCTGTCCCGCGCCACCATCGGGGAAGTGCTCCTCGTGGCCCAGTACCTCGAGCGTAAGACCGGCATACCCTTCATCCGCATGGACCAGGGTTCGCCAGGCCTTCCCCCCAACCGCTACGGAGTAGAAGCCGAGAAGGAAGCGCTAGACAGGGGCGTTGGCTCGCAATATCCCCCGGCCGACGGAGTTCCCGAACTCAAGCAGGCTGCCAGCCGCTTCGTGAAGGCATTCATAGACATCGACGTCAATCCGCAGGGCTGCATCCCCACGACAGGTTCGGTGGCAGGCTCTTTCGGAGCCTTCATCGCCTGTACGCAGCGGGTCCCGGGCAAGGACAAGGTGCTCTTCATCGACCCGGGCTTCCCCATCCAGAAATCGCAGCTCCGCGTACTCGGCATTGGCTGGCGGGCATTCGACATACATCCCTTCCGCGGAGAGGCCCTCGCCGCCCGCCTGGAAGCCGAGCTGGCTGCGGGCGACATAGCCGCGATAGTCTACTCCAACCCCAACAATCCTGCATGGATATGCTTGGAGGAGAGCGAGTTGAAGATTATCGGCGAACTTGCTTCGCGCTACGACGCCATAGTGATGGAAGACCTCGCATACTTCTGTATGGACTACCGCCGCGAGCTCGGTCACCCAGGCGTGCCGCCTTTCGTGCCCACCGTGGCCCGCTATACCGACAATTATATCCTGATGCTATCGTCGTCTAAGATCTTCAGCTACGCCGGACAGCGCATGGCCCTGGTCTGCATAGGCGACAGGCTCTTCGGCCAGCACAGCGAGGCCCTGGCCGCACGCTATCATGACTCCGGTATCTTCGGCCAGACCCTGACTGCATCGATACTCTACATGATCACCAGTGGCTGTACGGCCTCCACCCAATATGCCTACGCGCGCATGCTGGAGCTTTCCTGCGACGGAACCATCGACTTCGTGGAAGACACCCGCCTCTATGAGGAGCGCGCCGCCCGCATGAAGAAGATATTCTGCGACAACGGTTTCCACGTGGTCTACGACCGCGACGTGACCCTGCCCGTGGGCGACGGCTTCTTCTTCACCCTGGGCTACGGCTCCCTTTCCAGCGGCGAACTGCTGCTCGAACTCCTCTACTACGGAGTGAGCTGCATCTCGCTCTCCACCACGGGCAGCGAACAGGCCGGCGTCCGGGGCTGCACCAGCCGCATGCGCGACGAACTCTATCCGGTACTCGAGGAACGGATGCGGGCCTTCCGCGCCGACCATCCATTATCAGAATAAAAGCCTATGATCTGGAATCCAAATAAAGAATGCATGAGCCGCGACGAGATGAGCGCTCTGCAGGGAAAACGCCTCCACAAAATGGTGGAGTATGTGTACCACCACGTGCCCTTCTACCGCAACAAGCTGCAGGAGATGGACCTTACGCCCGACGACATCCGTACCATCGACGATATCGTCAAGCTTCCTTTCACCACGAAGAAAGACCTTCGCGACAACTACCCCTTCGGCCTGCAGGCTGCCCCTGCGAGCGAGATCATCCGCATCCACGCCTCTTCGGGCACGACAGGCAACCCCACCATAGTGGGCTACACCCGCAAGGACATCGGAGTCTGGACCGAGTGCATGGCCAGGTGCCTTACCGCCTATGGAGTGGGCCGCGACGACATCTTCTCGGTATCCTACGGATACGGACTCTTCACCGGCGGCCTCGGGGCACACAACGGCGTGGAGATGGTAGGAGCGGCAGTAGTGCCGGCCTCCACCGGCAACACCGAGAAGCACGCCCGCCTCATCCGCGACCTGGGCATCACGGGCATCGCCTGCACGCCTTCCTACGCCCTGTACCTGGCGGAGACAATGGACCAGATAGGCATCAGCAAGGAGCACATCAAGCTCCGCATGGGAGCCTTCGGGGCTGAGCCCTGGACTGAAAGCATGCGCAAGGAGATAGAGGAGCGCCTTGGGCTCAAGGCCTACAACCTCTATGGCCTGAGCGAGGTCATGGGGCCGAGCGTCAGCTATGAATGCGCAATGCAGGACGGTTCCCACATCAACGAGGACCATTTCTATCCCGAGATCATAAATCCGGTGACGCTGGAGAAGCTGCCGCTGGGCCAGAGCGGGGAGCTGGTGTTCACAACCCTCACCAAGGAGGGCATGCCGGTCATACGCTACCGCACCCGCGACCTCTGCTCGCTGATTCCCGGTCAGTGCGAATGCGGACGCACGAGCGTGCGCATGAGCCGCATCACGGGCCGCAGCGACGACATGCTCATCATCCGCGGTATCAACGTCTTCCCTTCGCAGGTGGAGAGCGTGGTGCTGAGCATGAAGGAGTTCGCTCCGCGCTACATGCTCATCGTCGACCGTGTGAACAATCTCGACACGCTGCAGGTCCAGGTGGAGCTGCGGCAGGAATACTTCACCGCAACCTTCGACACGCCCGCAGCCATCGACGAGCTGCAGAAGCGCCTGGCTTCAAAGCTCAAGAGCGTGCTCAGCATAGGTGCGAACGTACAGCTCAAGGCCCCGGGCACCATAGAGCGCAGCCAGGGCAAGAGCGCACATGTAATCGACAAGAGAAACCAGTAATACAGACGAGCCATGACGATCAACCAGCTTTCAATCTTTCTCGAGAACCGGTCCGGCACGCTGACCAAGGTGCTTGACATAATGAAGCAGACCGGCATCCAGATCATCGCTTCCACCATCGCCGACACGGCGCAGTACGGCCTGTTGCGCATCATCTGCGCGGACTCGCGGCTCGCTTATGAAGAGTTGGTGAGGGCGGGAGTGGCTGTGGCGGTATCCGACGTATTCGCCATCTCGCTCGACCATCGCCCCGGCCAGGCGGCCGATGCGATCAAGCATCTGAGCGAGGCGGGCATAGGCATCACCTACATGTATTCCTTCCTCTTCCACGACAAGGGAATACTCGTGATCCGTGCCGACGACAACGAACTCGCCCGCAAGGTGATCCAGCAGAACGGCATGACCACCCTCTCCGAATCCGACCTTGCCGCATGGCGGTAGGAAGGTTTTCATGACACAAAAAAATAGACGCTGCTATCAGCGTCTATTTTTGTGCCCAGGACAAGACTCGAACTTGCACGCCCTAAAGCGGGCACCAGCCCCTCAAGCTGGCGTGTCTACCAATTTCACCACCTGGGC
>CAJONI010000017.1 GCA_905235995.1 uncultured Bacteroidales bacterium | reverse complement strand
CTGGTTGCTGATGTTCCAGTCGAGGCGGGCCAGGATCTTCATGTTCTTCTCATTGGCCGGGAAGTCGGTCCAGGAACCCGTGTCATAGCCATATTTGCTCTTCACGTAGTCGGAGACGCGCTGCAGGTCGCTGAGTTTCGTGCGGGAGATGTAGTTGTCCGGATCGGCGACGCCGTTCGTGGAACCCTGCCAACGGTTGACGATGGTCGGGATCTTGGAATATTCGCCGTTGACGAAGAAGAAGAGTTTGTTCTTGACGATCGGGCCGCCGATGGTGAAGCCGTAGGTGGTCGAACGGTCCTTGGCGCGGGCGCCGCCGATCTGCTCGCCGTCCACCGTGTCGCCACGGAGGTTCTCGTTGCGGTGATACACATAGGCGCTTCCACGGAAGGTGTTCGTACCGGACTTCGTGATGGCGTTCACGCCACCGCCGATGAAGTTGGTCTGACGGACATCATACGGGGAGATCACGACCTGGAGCTCTTCGATGGCGTCGATGGAGATCGGGTTGCCACCGCCGGGGAGGTTGGAGCTCAGACCGAAGTTGTTGTTGAAGTTGGCACCGTCCACCGTGAAGTTGGCGAGACGGCCGTCGCTACCGGCGAAGCTCATGCCGTTGCCGCCGTACGGCGACAGGCGGGTCACGTCGGTGATGCCGCGGCTGACGGTAGGCATGTTGGTGATCTGCGAGTTGGTGATGTTGGTCGCAGCACCTGTCTTCTCGGTCGAGAACTTGGAAGCGGCGGAAGCTACCACGATTGCCTCGGAGAGGAGCTCGGTGGCAGTCTTCAGCGTCACGTTCTGCTGATAGGTTTCAGCCAGGGCGAGGGTGATGTCGGGAACGACGACCGTCTGGCAGCCGATCAGGGAATAGGTCACCTCGTAAGGGCCACCGGTACGCATACCCTGGATGGAATAGCGTCCGTTTTCGTTGGTCACCGCATAGTACTGGGTGCCTGAAGGGGCGTGGACAGCCACGACCGCAGCACCGATCAGCGGTTCACCATTCTCGTCGACAATCGCGCCGGAGAGAGCGGAGGTAGTCACCTGGGCCTGCGCCGGGACAATCATCAGCAGGAAGGCCGCGATGGCCAGGAAGCTTTTGATGGTTTGTTTCATAAAGTTTTTTTGGTTAAAGAAATGATATTGTAAATAGTTGTTGTTTCCCAGTATTTGAATTCCTATAGTCCCCATGCGGAAGCATCGTATTTGGATTCCGCTTCTTTTTCATATTCATCTTTCAGGTTCACGAAGAAATCGATGCCCGTGCGGCTTTCGATCTGGTCGATTGTGCAGGCATGGCTGCGGCTGATCACCTCACTGCCGTAGTTGCGGTTCTCGAGCCAGAAGCCTATGCCCGAATAGCCGCCGTTGGCCGAGCCCGCCTTGTAGCGCAGGAGCACCTTATAGAAAATCTGCGGCACCGCCACGTCCTTTCCCTGATTGTCCTTTGCATAGACTATCGTGGGATCCTCCTCCGTGCTGAGCACGCAGCCCGTCACCACGAACATGGTGTCGCAGTCGGAAAGCTGGTCGCGCACGAGCGATTCCAGCGTCTCCCAGATGCCCTGGTTGAAGTTCTTGTTCTGCGGTGCGATGTTGGTGTAATAGAAGGTCTGCTCGTTCGCCTCCACATTGCACAGACGGTCGGCGGAAGGAATCTGATGGCCTCGGTCGTAACCGGAATAACTGTACGACACCTCACCCTGCCAGCGATGCGGCACCAGCGGGTCGAAATCCCACTTGTCGCTGCGCTTCTCACCGGAAGTATGCCCCTTGACGAGCGGATAGGCCACCCAGAGGGCGACCCTGTTGTCCAGGTCGTACCAGAAGGAATAGTTGCGCACCGTCTCTCCCCCGAATGTCATGTCATGGCTGAAAAATGCCTTCCCCTCCGCAGCCGGCATGGCCGGAAGTTCCGTCCAGGCCTGGACCTGGCTCGGGCACACCATGTCGAAGGGTTGCTGGACAAGGGTGAATACGAGTTCCTTCTGCTCGACCTCGGTGTTTTCCGTGGTGAAGACTATCTCCATCGTCCGGCTCTCGGAAGTGCTCGGATTGGCATTGTAGCTGACGGTCACGACGCCGCCCTTCGTGCCGGAAGCGGGGGAAAGGGTGACGTCGGCATCGGAGGCGTTTGCCTCCCACTCGACATTGGCGGCAAGGGTGATGCCGAAAGAACCGGCATCACCGCTCACCGTCCGGCTCGCCGTCGCCAGGGAGAACTGGGCGCCGGGAGCGTAACGCTCGCCGGTCAAGCCTGCATAGTCGCCCTTCTCCGATATATAGATCTGGCAACGGGATCCGAATACTCCGGCGATACCTTTCAGGGTACCACTGCCGGAAGGTACTATGTCATTTATGAAGGAGGCGAGTTTCGACGTAAAGAGGTCGAACTCGCCGCCGGATTTCCCTTCGAAAGGAATAGAGGTATGGTTGTCCGGGTTTCCGAAGGTATGGTTGATGTATTCTGCCTTGACCTGCACCTCCTTGACGGCCACATAGGTGCACTCGTAGTCGCCGGTCAGCAGTTCCTCGACCGTGATCTCGCGTGGCGAGGGGGTCTCGGTGCCGGTCAGGGTGACATTTTCGCGCGGAAGGTCGCTGACCTGGAGGGGACCGCTGTTGTAGACCGAAAGGGTCTGGTCCTTGAGCGAAACGCGTACCTTGTGTCCGCGGAGGATATCCTTGTTGTCTTCCTTCAGGCGGAGCATGATGCCTGCCTCGCCGTCGGAGACGATCATCGTCTTCGCCGAGGTGTAGTTGTGGAGGCCGCCGTCCTCTTTCTTGCGGAAGTCGCTGAGCACGACGCCATCGAAATAGACGTCATCGCTTATCTTATAGTCGGTCCCCTTGTAGAGTGCACGGATATCCTTGATGCTCTTGCCGACAGGCTCGGGTTGTACCGGCACCGGCGGAACAGGATCGGGAGGTACCGGAACTGGTTCCGGTCCGGGCTGCTCGCAGGACACGATGAACAAGGCCACCGTGGCGACGAAAAAGGACAGTATTATGTGTTTCATGTTTTGCAGGCTTGAAACGACGGCGCAAAGATACGAAATCCCTAAATTTCGAGCGAAGGGAGCGGTCGTGAGTTATCAAAAGTTATCAACAGTTTTTAAACACTTGCATTCAGGGATTTTATTCTTACCTTTGTGCCCAGTTTAACCCAGTGGATGGATTTGTACTGCTTGCCAACCACTTTAAAAAAGGCTAAAAATGTATCTATTTACTTCTGAATCAGTTTCGGAAGGCCATCCTGACAAGGTGGCCGACCAGATTTCCGACGCAATCCTCGATGACTTCCTCCGCCAGGACCCCGCATCCCGCGTGGCCTGCGAAACCTTCGTCAGCACCGGCCTGGCCGTGGTGGGCGGAGAAGTGACCTCCCACGACGCCTGGGTCGACATCCAGAGCGTGGTGCGCCGCACCATCCGCCGTATAGGCTACACGAAGGGTGAATACCACTTCGACGCCGACTCCTGCGCCATCCTCTCGGCCCTGCACGAGCAGAGCGCCGACATCGCCCAGGGCGTGGACCGCGCCACCAGGGAAGAGCAGGGCGCCGGCGACCAGGGCATGATGTTCGGCTACGCCTGCAACGAGACCCCGGAATTCATGCCGCTGCCGCTCTACCTGGCACACATCACCCTCATCGAGCTCGCTCGCATACGACGCGAAGAGTCCTCCCCCATGCCATATCTCAGGCCCGACGCCAAGAGCCAGTACACTCTCGAATACGGCGACGACCACCGCGCCCGCCGCGTCCACACCCTCGTGCTCTCCACTCAGCACGACCCCGACGTGGACCAGGCCCGCATACGCAGCGACGTCGAGAATATCCTGATCCCGCGCGTCAAGGCCCGCCTCAGCGCCGAGAACGCCGCTCTCTTCCAGGAAGGCATGATACTCCACGTCAACCCCACCGGACAGTTCGTCATCGGCGGACCGCACGGCGACACCGGACTGACCGGACGCAAGATAATCGTCGATACCTACGGCGGACGCGGAGCCCACGGCGGCGGAGCCTTCTCCGGCAAGGACCCCTCGAAGGTCGACCGCAGCGCCGCCTACGCCGCCAGGCACATCGCCAAGAATCTCGTGGCGGCAGGAGTTGCCGACGAGGTGCTGGTGCAGGTGTCCTACGCCATAGGCGTGGCCAGGCCCGTGAGCATCTTCGTCAACACCTACGGCAGTTCGCACGTGGCCCTTTCCGACGGTGAGATAGCCGTGAAGGTGGGCGAGGTCTTCGACCTGCGTCCAGCGGCCATAGTCGAGCGCTTCGGGCTCACGAACCCTATCTACGAGCCCACGGCCGCCTACGGCCACATGGGCCGCGAGCCTTATGTGAAGGAAGTGGAACTGATCCGCGACGGGAAGCCCGTCAGGAAAAAAGTGCAGTTCTTCGGCTGGGAACTCCTCGACGCCGTCGACGCCTGCCGCAAGGCCTTCGGGCTATGATTGACCAGAGGATTCTTGAGTTTATCGGCGAGCACCATGTGCTGACCGTAGCCTGCGCGGAGCGGGGGGGCGGGGAGCTTTGGTGCGCCAATGCCTTCTATGTCTTTGATCCGCAGGAGGAAGCCTTCATCATAACTTCGGAGATGAAGACCCGCCATGCACAGCTCTTCCTCGAAAATCCGCAGGTCACCGGCTCCGTCGTGCTCGAGACCGAGGAGATCGGCAAGATCCGCGGCCTTCAGTTCACCGCGACCGTCCACCGCTGCGAAGGCGGCCTGTTCGATCGTAGCAAACTCTTATATCTCAAGCGTTTCCCCTATGCCGTATTCAAAGGCGGCGAGGTCTGGATCCTAAGGGTCGACAGTCTCAAATATACCGACAACCGCCTGGGTTTCGGTAAGAAACTTCTTTGGGCGAGAGATTCCGGGTCAAGCCCGGAATGACGGATTGGTCAAGCCCGGAATGACGAATAGATAGCAAATCGATAATTATTTGCTATCTTTGCTTGATATGTTTGACTTCTTCGATATTTCGTGGATAGACGTGCTCGACGTCATCATGGTCGGACTGCTGGTCTACTGGCTCATCAGGGTGATCCGCGGCACTTCGGCCACGGGCATCTTCATAGGGATACTGCTGCTTTACATCGTCTGGATCGTTTCCCGCGCACTGGGCATGAAACTGCTCTCGTTCATCCTGGGCCAGGTGCTCGGCGTGGGCGTGGTGGCCCTCATCGTAATATTCCAGCCCGAGATACGGCGCTTCCTGTTTCGCATAAGTTCCAGCACCAACGAAGCCCAGAAAGGCGTGTGGCGACTCTTCCGCAGAACGAATGCCGGCGGGATGCAGGCACGCGAACTCGACGAGCTGACAAGCGCCTGCCGCAAGATGTCGGAGACCCGCACCGGCGCCCTGATAGTGCTGCGCCACGGCTCCGCCCTGGCCGACATCATCGAGACCGGCGACATGATCGACGCACTCATCAGCAGCCGCCTGATCACGAATATCTTCTTCAAGAACAGCCCTCTGCACGACGGCGCGATGATACTCTCCGAAAGCCGTATCGTGGCAGCCCGCTGCACCCTGCCCATCACCCAGCAGCAGGACATCCCCGCCAACTACGGAATGCGGCACCGCGCCGCGATCGGCATGTCGGAGAACTCCGACGCCTCGGTGGTCGTAGTCTCGGAAGAAACGGGCGGAATCTCTTTCGTCGAGGGTGGAATCATCAAGACCATAGGCAGCATCGCCGAACTCAGGCTCGCGATAGAACAATCATACAAATAGGCCATGCTGGAGAAGAAAATTGGTTTCGACGCCGTCCGGGAGCGGATCACCGCCAAGTGCTCAACGCAATACGCGACGCGCAAGGTGGCTGCTGAGCAGATATCCCACGACGGAGCCGAGATCATGTTCAGGCTTCACCTTGCCGATGAGATGCGGCTCATCTGCCTTTTCGAGGACAGTTTCCCCTCCGGCGGCTACATCGACACCAAAGAGTTCCTGCTGCCCCTCCAGGGCGAAGGCACTACCATCAGCCTGACTTCGCTCCGGCAGCTACGCACCGCACTCGACACCCTGCGCCGTATCCTCTCCTTCTTCCAGGACTGCAAGGACGACCTCTATCCCACGCTCCGGCAGATTTCCGCTTCGGTGAGCTATGAGCCCGCAATCGGGCACCGCATCGAAGAACTGCTCGACCGCAACGGCGACATCCGCGACTCCGCTTCCCCTGCGCTGGGCGATATCCGCCGCAGCCTCAAGGCCAAGGAAGGCCAGGTTGGGCGGCGCATCAACCAGATCCTGAGCAATGCCAAGGGCGAGGGGCTGGTCGACACCGACGCGGAAGTAGTGGTGCGCGACGGTCGGGTGCTCATCCCCGTGCCGGCCGGCAGCAAGAAGAAACTTCCCGGCATCGTGTACGATGAGTCGGCCAGCGGCAAGACGGCCTTCATCGAGCCCATGGAAATCGTGGAGCTCGGCAACCAGATAAGGGAACTCCAGTTCGAAGAGCAGCGCGAGATTGCGCGCATACTGCTGGAATTCACTGATTTCCTGCGCCCCTACCTGGGAGGGCTGATTGCCTCGGGCGAATATATAGGCGAGATCGACTTCATCCGCGCCAAGGCCCTGGTGGCCCTCGACATGATCGCGGGGATGCCCATACTCTCCGAGAACGGAGAGATGAACCTGCGCCGTGCCAGGCATCCGCTGCTCGAAGCCTCGCTGCGGCGTGAGAAGAAAGAGATAGTGCCCCTGAGCCTCACCCTCACCCCCGAGAAGCACATCCTGCTGATCTCCGGCCCCAATGCCGGCGGAAAGTCGGTGTGCCTAAAGACCGTGGGACTGCTGCAATACATGTTCCAGTGGGGCATGCTCATCCCCACTTCGGAGATCAGCGAGATGCTCATCTTCGACAGCATCTTCATCGACATAGGCGACGACCAGTCGCTCGAGAACGACCTGAGCACCTACAGTTCCCACCTGAAGAACATGCGGGAGATACTCACGCACGCCACGGCTTCATCGCTGGTGCTGATCGACGAGTTCGGCAGCGGCACCGAGCCTGCGGCGGGCGGCGCCATCGCCGAAGCGGTGCTCGCGCGGCTCGACGAGATAGGCGCCTACGGCGTGATCACCACCCACTACACGAACCTCAAGCTCTACGCCGACAAGAGTTCCGGCGTGGTCAACGGCGCGATGCTCTTCGACGGGGCGGCACTCAAGCCCCTTTTCCAGCTGCAGCAGGGCATGCCCGGCAGCTCCTTCGCCTTCGAGCTGGCCCGGAAGATGGGCCTCCCGGGAGAAGTGGTCAAGGACGCCGAGGAGAGGGCAGGCAGCGAATTCGTGAGCATCGAGCGCAATCTCAGGCAGATAGCCCGCAGCCGCCGCGTGCTCGACGAGAAACTCTCGCGCATCAAGTCTACCGACAAGACCCTCGAAAGCCTCACCGACAAATACCAGAAGGAACTCGAAGGCATCAAGCAGCTCAAGAAGCAGGCCCTCGACGAGGCAAAGGCCGAAGCCGCCGCCATCATCGAGCAGGCCAACCGCCAGGTGGAGCGCACGATACGCGAGATACGCGAAGCCCAGGCCGAGCGCGACAAGACCCGCGTAGCCCGCGGGAAGCTGTCCCAGCTCAAGGAAGACCTGCAGCAGGAGAAGCCCAGCCAGACCGACGAGGCCATCGAGCGCAAGATGCAGCAGATCCTCGCCCGCAAGGAGCGAGAGAAGGCGCGGAAGGAGAAGAGATCCCGGGTCAAGCCCGGGATGACAGGGGAAGACAAGTCCGGGGAGGCGGCGAAAGACAAGGCCGGAGTGGCCGAGGGGCCGTTGCAGGTGGGCGACAAGGTGCGGCTCAAGGACAACGACATGGTGGGCGAAGTGGTGCAGGTCGCGGCAAAATACGTCTCCGTGTCGGTGGGAAGCATCATTTCCAAGCTGGCTCCGGGAAAGGTGGAAAGGATTTCCAACCAGCAGTACAAGGACCGCTCACGCACCACCTTCCGCCCTGTGGTTCACTACGACAGCGAGTCCATCAGCCGCCGCAAACTGGAGTTCAAGCCCACGATCGACATCCGGGGCGAACGTCTCGCAGACGCGCTCGAGATCGTGATGCGCTTCATCGACGATGCCACGATGGTGGGCGTCGGGCAGGTGAAGATCCTCCACGGCAAGGGCAACGGAGTGCTCCGCGAGGAGATTCGCAAGTATCTGCGCACCGTCCCCGCCGTGGCCTCCTTCCGCGACGAAGCCATCCAGCAGGGCGGCGCCGGAATCACCGTCGTCGAGATGGATATCTAGGCTTTGGCCACACTTCTTCTGGCCAAGAATTTGCATCAGAAAAACCGTCGATTTCTCATCGGGTCATCATGTCGGTGACGAACGATTGAGGCGAGAGATACAATTATGATGACTTACGATTCCCTTGGCTCTGAGCAGCCCCGCTACTATCATCTATGCTCAGACGGTGCCTTGACGCCGCATTTCCTCCTCGGAGAGGAAGATTTCCGCATGGCCTTCAACCTTGTAGGGGCATGCGCGGCCAACTGCGAGATAAATCTACTCGCCTTCTCTCTGGAAGACACTCATTTGCATGCATTATCCTTTGGAACGAAAACGGCATGTTTGCAGTTTTCCGCAATGTTCGGAGAAAGCTGGGCTCACCACGTAGGGCGCACTCGCGGCACTCGTAAGAAAGCTGATATAGAGCTTGATGTTATACCTGTCGATTCTGAAGACCATCTGATGGGGGTCGGGACATATGTCATAGTCCAACCCACAAAAGATGGAAAACAGGTCATGCCCTACGACTATCGCTGGGGGACCGGGTCAATGTATTTTCGAGGTTCCGGACACCGCTCCATCTGGACTGTAGATGTAGCAGGCGGTCGACTTCCGACGGTGCGCGCTGGCGACCTTAGTCGACATCAGACCAAGGAGCTTCTGGGCACTCGACGGCCAGTACCTGATGAGTGGCAGCTTTGTGGAGGACTTCTCCTGCCTGACAATTACATCGATGTCGCCCGTTTTGAAAGCATCTATCGGACCGCCAACTGCTTCCGTGTTTTCCTGTCCAGCAATAGAAGCCGCGATCAGGCTATCCAGGAACGAATAGCCGCTGCCCGGGGTGTTGCCCTTGAGGATGTGGAAGCGCGTATGCACTGCCACGAATTTATGAACGATATGTATGGATTCAAGGACGTACGCCGGTTGGATGCCCATCAGCGTATAGTCCTTGCTCAGCATTTGGTCAGAAAACTCCACCTTTCAAGGCGTCAGACAGCATCGCTTGTCATGCTTCCATTTTCAGAGGTTTGTAAATATGTTTGAGTGTGCCCATCTAGTAGTTGTTTTACAATAGATGAAAACATTTCGCTTGGGCACAGCCCCCTGACCCAGATGGGTGTGTCCATTATAGTATTGATTCATGTGACTTAAGCCATCCTTGTTGGGCACACTTTAACGAAAAGTCATTAACCAGAGGCGAGAGATATGAGCGGTATGATCATCCATCAAATTTTATCGACTGCGACGGGTCTGCGGGAACTGTTTTTCCCGAGGAGGTGCGTCGTGTGCGGGAGGGTGCTGGAGGCGGAGGAGAGGGACCTGTGCGGCAGTTGCATTGAGGAGCTGCCTCTGACGTATCAGTGGCTCATACCGCAGAACGCGGCTTTCGAACGGCTGGCCAGGCGCTTCGACGTGGAGGCCGCAGCTTCGCTGTTCTTTTTCGGGTCGGAAAGCGACTATCGCCACATACTCTACGGCATCAAGTACGGAAGCAGGACCGCCCTGGCACGGCGCCTGGGCCGTACGCTTGGCTCGTATCTGGCCCAAATCCGCGATTTCAGGAAGTGTGAGGCCGTGGTCCCAGTGCCGCTCCACCGGCTGAAAAAGTGGAAAAGAGGCTACAACCAGGCCGAGGAGATCGCACGCGGGATAGCCGCAAGCCTCGGGATTCCGGTTGAATCAAGGCTGCTGGCCCGCAGCCGTTACACAAGGACGCAGACACGGATGAGCGTCGACGACAAGGCGAAAAACGTGCAGGGAGCCTTCCGGCTCGACGATAAAAGATGTGAAGAGCTTAAGGCTCAGGGCGTGACACATGTCCTGCTGGTCGACGACGTGCTCACCACCGGCAGCACCCTCGCCTCCAGCGCCGCCCCCCTCCAGGCCGCCGACTTCCGCGTCTCCACCGCCACTCTTGCTTTTGTAGGATAAAACGATAAAATATGGCGCCTAGGGCGTAGCGGCGGGCGTGGGCTGGCCTGGTGGAGCGGCACGGTTCTTTTCGGGACAGCGCTTGCGCTGGCACGAAAAAGGTTCTGCCGCGCGACGGGAAAGCCCGCCTTAGCGGAGCCCGTAAATATGCACTAAAGATTGATCTCAGCGAGGATGTTGTCGGCGTGAGCGTACTCGCGGAGGATCCAGATGACGTAGCGGATGTCGACACAGATGCAACGGTTCATCGAATCGACGAAATACGTGTCACCCGCCAATGACTCCTTGTTGCCGTCGAACGCCAGCCCCACCAACTCACCCTTCGCATTGAGCACCGGCGAGCCGGAGTTGCCACCCGTGATGTCGTTGTCCGTGATGAAATCAACCGGAACATTCGGGTTCGACTCCAAAAGCTCGTAGACATCGCTCCTGAGCTTGAAATCGTAGCGGCCGGGGTCGTATTTCTCAAGGATGCCCGCCGTCTCCGTGTGCGAATCCAGCGACACGGCGTCGCGCGGCCTTAGCGCCCGCACTTTGCCGTAAGTGATTCTCATAGTGGAGTTTGCATCGGGATACATCGGCTCCTTGCCCGCAAGTTTCATATGATATACCGCATCCTTGTACTTCCTCTCCAGCGAATTCTTGCTCACCCCCGCCTCGATGGCATCGCGACGCTCGTTGAAAAACGTTATCTTGCAGGAAGTCAGAGCATCGTGGAGATGCCCGTCGAAAATCTCGTTGAGCATCGAGTCCACGTCGCCCGAGTATCTGGCATGCAGGTCCGTCAGGTATTCACCCCAGAACTCCCGGCGCACATACTTGAAGAACTGGCCCAGGCTGTAGCGCAGCAGGTCGCGCTCCACCCGCATGTCGAGCTTGCCCAGCTCCCGCTCAGCCAGCTCCGTCTTGCCCTGCGCCAGGGCGTTAGCATAGCGGTGAAGGTTCGTGCCCCTCACCAGCGTCTCCTGGAAATAGACAATCTGCTGGTTGATGACCGACACATCCTCATATTTCTGCGCCAGCTGGAAGATAAGATCGGAAGGCTCGATCCATTTCTGGAGCTTCTGCTCCCAGTTGCGCTTGGCATCGATCACGTTGAAGCGGTTGTAGCAGTATATCTCCCCCTCCTTGATCTCCTGCACGTTGCTCAGGCTGAAATAGCGGTCGGCATACCGGAGACGAATGTCCGGATCGGCGTTCATCCACTTCTCGATGATCATCATCTGGTCGCGCCGGAAACCGGCCTGAATGGGATTCTGCACCTGAACTATCTCCTCCACGGCATAGGACGAGGCGTAGCGGTTGGTGCGGCCGGGATAGCCTATCACCATCGTGAAATCGCCGTCGGTGACACCCTGCTGCGAGATGGTCAGCACCTTGCGGGGATGCAGCGGCACGTTTTCCGGCGAATAAGGCGCCGGGGAGCCGTCGGGTGCGGTGTAGATGCGGTAGAGCGCGAAGTCGCCCTTGTGCTGCGGCCACTCCCAGTTGTCGGCGTCTCCTCCGAAGGAAGCCAGGCAAACCGGCGGCGCGGCAACCAGACGCACATCGCGATATACCTGATACAGAGCCATGTAGTAGAGATTTCCATTGAAGAACGAGGAGCAGATCAGCTCGCCCTGGCCCTCATACACCTTCGCGTATTTATCTTCGATGGCCTTGTAGACGCGCCGCATCGCCATGGGGCGGTTTTCCGCATCGTACTCCTTTCGCAGCGCCTGTACCTCGCCTGTCACGTCGAACACCTTCTTCAGGAAATACACCGACTGCCCCTTCACGGGAAGCTCGTCCTCACGGTATAGGGCCCAGAATCCGTCTTCCAGGTAGTTGTGCTCCATCGTGCTGAGGGCGTGGATGTCGCTGTAGGCGCAATGGTGGTTGGTGATCATAAGGCCGTCGGAGGAGATCATGCTGCCGGTGCAGCTGAAGCCCAGGGCCACCACGGCGTCGGACAGGCTTTCCTTCTCCTCGTCATAGATCATCCGGCCGTCGAGCCTGAGGCCCGTGTCCTTCATCTTTTTCTCTAGCATGCGGTCGATGGTGTTGATCATCCACATTCCTTCGTCGGCGAAGGCGGCCGTGGCGGTCAGGAGAAAAGCGGTCAATATCAGCCATTTTTTCATATCTCATTCGGTATTGGATGCCGGATAGGGTCCGGCATGACGGTTATCAGAAAATAAAACCGACGGTCAGGGAGACTGCGGCGCGGAAACCGTCGCCGTCGCCGGGAGTGACCGCGATCTCAGAATCGTACGATCCTCTCATATAGCAGCGGCCGCGGCTCCATGCGGCCCCGATGCCCAGCAGGATATCGTCGCCGTCCCAGAAGTCCCACTGCCGCAGCAGCGGCTCCCTGAGCTGCCACTCGGTGACGTCGGTATGTGCACCATAGTCGCGCTCGTAGCCAAGCCGGGCCGAGAACGAAAAGGCCCGGACAGGCACTTCCGCCGCCACGAACGGTGTCACCGTAGATATCTTCTGGGAGAAGCGCTGCGGGTATTCCGTATAGGCATGCTCCACACGCCAGTTATCGACACCGGCAGTCAAGTGCCAGGTGCGGCCGTAGGTATATGACAGACGCTCATGGTGATACTGCCGCCAGTAGCAGAACACAGGGTCGCCATACGTCACCCAGATGCGGACACGGGACGCCGGGTCGAGTTCCTGGCGCTGCAGAGGCCTGAAGCCCTGCATCGAAGCCAGGGTGAAGGAACCTTCCACCCTGTGCAGTCCGCCAATCTCCAGCGTAAAGACGTCGCTCCACGTAAGTTCCCTGACATCGCCGAAGCGCAGGTTGTTGTAGCCGGTCTCGGTCTGGACGCTATTCCGCCAGAGGCCCCTAAACTCGTTGTGGAACACTGCCCCGCCAAGGTTCAGGTCGAGCTGCAGACCCGCGGAAAAGCGGTTTTCCTCTTTCAGCCGCCTGTTCTCGGCGCTGGAGAAACCCGAACTGTGATAAAGCCACAGGCCGTACAGGTCGAAGAGCACATGCTCCACGCTTTCAGATACCTCCATGTATTCAACCTTCTCAGTACCACGCTCGTAGCCAAGGTCCAGGCCCAGGCCGACCCGCCGGCCCTGCCAGTGGACACCGGGCGAAACGCGGAAATCCATGCCCGTGTTCTTGTTGCGCAGGTCCTTGTGCTTGGCCATCAGCGACACATCGTAGGCCAGGCCTAGACCGGCCGACCAGCCGCCGCCCAGCGGCAGCGCAGCCCCAGCCTCCATCGAGTAGCGCTCCAGCGAGATATTGCCGGGAATCGAGTCGGCCAGCATGAAAGGCGTCGAGTAGGGGTCGATCCAGCCCCGCCAGGTGCTCCCGCGACCGTAGGTGTTGTCGTAGCCGAAATGCCCGGAAAGATGCACACGGCCCAGGGTACGCCGTGAAGAAGCCGAAAGCCTGCCTGTAATGAAAGCCTCAGGCTCGAAGATGTCGCGCATCCGCCCCATGGCCCCGACCACGCCCAACGACACGTCGACATACGACGTGTCTTCCAGCATCAGCCGCGCCGCATTGCGCTCCTGCGCCCCGGCCACGGATGCCATAAGCATCAACAACCCAAGTATCAGTGTCTTCTTCATCTCTTCAGCCTGGGTTGGGGATCGCTGTCAGGAATGAAGTCAGCGTCCGAATTGTTGGTATCCATGAAGACCTCGACTCCCGAATCGACGAAGTCGAGCCTGCGCGTGACGCACTTGCCGGAATAGTGGCCCGACCGCATCCACACGTAGGAAGCGTCCACGGTCCCCGGCAGCCTCTTTATGGCCGAGGAAGGCTTGTCGACGCACTCAACGCCGTCGAGTATCCAGTCCTTGGCAATGTGCCAGTAGCGGGTTCCGGAAGTCTTGCCCGGCTCAAACCGCTCCCATACAGACGCCTGCGCCTGCCATCCAGCCACGCCCATCTCCGGACGGAACACCACCAGCGCCGGACTGTGGATCGACAGGGCCCAGGCATTCCCCTGCCCCGTCATGTTGAGCACCATGGGCACGACCCCGGCAGCAATCTCGTGGCGCGACAGGGTCTCGGACCAGCAGCCGAAGTGCGCGCGGTTCAGCCCAAGCGACGAAGTGGCGCGGCCCGCATGGTCGACTGCCGCGATGCACGCCACCACTGCCGACTCTCCCGGCTCAAGGGCATAGGTATGCCCGTCTCCGGGGAACATCCAGTACATCTGCGCGATGGCTATGGTGTCGCGGCCCGCCCAGGCGTTGTTGCCCGTGGTCGAGTTGTAGGGATAGATGGCGGCCAGGCAGAGCGAATCAAGGAAGACCGTCTGCCCGCCCGGACCGGCGTTGTTGTAGAGTTCGACGTAGGTGTCTTTCGTATAGTTGGCCCCTTCGAGGGTCGAGGAGCCGTGGTAGTAGAACTCGCGTATTATCAGAGGATTGGGCACGGCGACGTTGAGCCGCAGAATCAGGTTTGGCGCTACGATGCCGCCTGCTGCGTCCACCAGCCCGCCGACAGTGAGCAGGAACTCCTCGCTCGCCCCGTTGACCGCGACGCGGGTAGCCTCGAACCAGGCCGAGGCCATCACATCGTACTTGCCGGGCTGTACTTCGAAACTCACGGTTCCGGAAGCGTCGGGATAAGCGCTGTAGGAAAAGTCGGCGCCCTTGTTCTGCAGGCGCACCTCCACCTGAGTCAGGTCGATCTCCACCGGCGCTTCCTCCAGCACCAGCTGCACGGAGAGCCGCGCCACGGAAGGGATCTCCCGGTAGCACGAGGCGGCCAGCAGCGTCATAAGCAGAAGTATGGGAAGTCGTTTCATGGCGGGGTCAGCGGATGGATATCTTGACTTCCGCCCCGAAGTAGAGCGGAGTGTTGCGGTCGGAAGGGTAGCCGGTCACGCTGTTGCGCACGCGTCCCTTGAGGTTCAGGAAGTTGTTGGCGTAGAAAGACACAGTGGCAAAGGAGCCTATCTCCTTCGACAGGCGAATGTTGAGCATGCCGTAGAACGGATAGGACTGCCTCACGTAATACGTACCGGTGTTGGAGGTCAGGATGAGGTTGCGGTAGCGGGCGTCGGCGCGCATCTCCCCGGTGAAGGGAGTTATGTTGCCGGAACGGTCCATGATGTAGAGAGGGTCGACGTACCATACGTCGCTTCCCTCCTGCCGGTAGGGCAGCGACTCGCCGCCGAACTCGCAGATGTTGCGGGTCGACTCCAGGAACACCAGCTGGGCCGAGAGGGTTACCACCATCGCCAGTTTCGGCACGTGCGTCACCAGGCGCACGTTGGCGCTGACGCGGTCCTTCTCCGAGCCGTTCGACATTCTCGAAGAACCGCCGTAGATTCCCACCCAGGGGAAGCTGCGCCCGCTGGAAGTGCCGGAGTACAGGCGCTGGGTGTAAGCCGTGGAACGCGAGGCTACATGCATCCATGCGCCGCTCACGTTGACAGAGGTTCCCAGCGAAGGAATCTTGGCCAGGTCGAAGGTGAATTCCACGCCCCACTTATCGAGTTCCATGCCGTTCACGGGACGCGACAGGGCCATGAAAGTCGTATCGGAAATGGAAGGCAGCGGGCGCCCGTCCGCCCTCACGCCGCCGACCCGCCATTGCACGTCGACGCCCGAAGGCAGGACTTCCTGCACGGGATTCCCGTCTTTCCAGGTATAGCCGTAACGCTTGTAGACCATCGGAACATACTCGGTTACAAACGAATAGCCGTCCGTCACCTTCTCGTTGAACACGACCACCGAGGCGCTGGCACGGTCGCTCTCCACCTCCACTGCCGCCTCCATGTTGCGGCCCTGCTGCGGGCGGAGCGCAAGATTGGCAGTCTCTGCCCGCTGCGTGGTGATCACGGCCAGGCCCTGTCCCGTGGCGTCGAAGTCGTTGTAGTAGAATGACACCATGTCCTTGAAGGCCGGTTCGGGGTACAGATAGATCATCGAGGGCATCTTGCGGCTGCGGCCCCAGCCCGCCCTGACTGCCAGTTCGCGAAGGCCTGAAGGCCGCTTCACTATCGTATAGCGGGCGTTGATGCGGGGTTCCACTCCGAAAAACGAGCCGGTAGGTATTCCTGAGGCCAGGATGGCGCCGATGCGCGCTCCTGCCTGCAGCTCCAGGGAAGTGGAGCCGATGGGGATGCGGAGATTGTCCTCGGCATAGCCGGTCAGGCTGTGGAGGAAGGGGATGTCGCGGAAGGAGCGCTCCCGGTATGCGGAGGCCGAGCCGGGCGACGGCGGCAGCAGGGGGTCGAACACCTTGCCTTCGCCCACATTGCCCTGTGTCTTCCACTCGAAGCCCGCGAGCACGCGGTTACGCACCGCTCCGTAGGTTCCGCTCTGCCGGGCGGTCAGCTTCACCTGCGCATCTATCGGGCGACCGAACACCCGCACATCGGAATAGTACTGCGCAGGAGTGAAGGCCGCCTCGTTCTCGCCGCCATACATCGCGGAGGCGACGGGGGTACGGCCGGCAGAGCCCTGG
Organism: uncultured Bacteroidales bacterium; assembly: GCA_905235995.1. Classification (GTDB taxonomy): domain Bacteria; phylum Bacteroidota; class Bacteroidia; order Bacteroidales; family UBA932; genus Cacconaster. The sequence continues at coordinate 14,695 of CAJONI010000017.1, read as the reverse complement.
TAGGTCCGGTTGCGGGAATACTGGTCGGCGATGCTGCCCGTGGCGAGATACTCCACGCTGTTGAGCCAGGGCTTGTCGATGGTCCAGCGGCCGTTGACATTCAGGCGCAGGCCCATGTCGCGCTCCTGGACTATCTCGTCGAGAAGCAGGTCGGGATCGCTGGCGTTTGTGGCATTGGACCATGAGCCGCGGAGCTTGGCGTTGAGGGTGAACTTCTTTCGGAAACTGCCCGACCAGCCCGCCTGGAAATTGACGCGGTTGTAGGCCGAGGCGGGGGTACGCACGTCGCTGTAGGCGTGAGCGTAGTCGGCGTCGAAGTTGAGCACTCCGGCCTTACCGCCCAGAGGCAGCCCCTTGCCCAGCGATACCTGCTTGAGCTGCGGGTCGGCCTTGAGGCGTACTTCCCAGGGCGTGACGCCCGACTTCGTCTTGACCACCACGGCTCCTGAAGTGAGGTCGCCGTAGACTACCGAAGGGATGCCGCGGATCACCTCCACGCTCTCTATGTTGTCGGTCGAGATGGAACGGGTGTCGACTCCGCCGCCAGCAGTGGCTGCTGCGTTGCCTTCTCCCGCTCCCATGGCAGTAGAGGTGGAGAGCATCTGCATGTTGGCGTCGTTGGAGAAGGCGGCTCCGTCGACTATCAGGGCCGTACCGGCGACGTTGGTAGCGTTGTTGCCTATATCGCGGATGGAGAGGGCCCCGACCTGCGTCAGGGAAGGATTTGCGGTGATCGCGCCGGGCAGCAGCTGCATCACGTCGGTAAGACTGGAGGGCTGCACGTGCTCGATGGTCTGCTTTCCTATCTTGGAGGCGGTGGTGATGGCTCCGCCTTCGCGGGCGGTGACCACCACTTCGTCGAGCGAGAGGCTTTCCACTGCAAGCTCCACCTTCAGAGCGCGCACGTCACTGCGAATGTCGAGATCAAGTTCTTTTGACTCATAGCCCAGGAGCACGAAGCGCAGCACATGCCGCCCTGACGTAAGCCCGGTCAGGGTGAAGCGCCCCTGTCCGTCGGCGGTGGCCCATAGTTCGAGCTCGGGCACGACCACCGTGGCCATGGCCGCAGGCTCGCCCGTACCCTTCTCCACTACCTGCCCCGACACCTGGAATCGTGCCCTGGGCTGGGCGGAGGCAATAACGAAACTGCCTGCCAGCAAGCTGGCAAGCAGTATCGTGCACAGGGTCCGGTGGCAGCGGCCGCCGGCCATGCTAATCGTTCTTCACGCAACGGAGGGAAGCACCAATGCGGATTGCCAGGTTCGAACCGTTGCAGGTATAATCAGCCTCCTCGGCCTTGTTCGTCATAGGCATCAGGCCCGTGAACGTAAGGTTCTTAAGGCCGCTCTCCGGGTCACCGGAAGTAACATAGGTCGCCGTGGCATAGGACGAACCGCAATAGAAGCCGGATGACAGCTTTGCAAAGTTGGCCAGGACTCCCCCTAATGTACCCGAGGTCTTCGTCATGTCGGTGATGCTGACCATTCCATAAGAGTCGATATTGAAACCGTCGGCATTCAGCATAACCAAGGAACCGTTTGAGCCGTTATAATAAGGGGCGTCAGGATTGGTGGTGGCACCAACGCTCTTTCCAACAAGGTCGACATATTCGGCCTTGGTCGGCACGTGCCATCCCTCCGGGCAGATACCTCTGGTTCCTTCGAGAGCCTGGGCCTGCTCGACGCTTGTGATGTCACCTACGCTAAGACCGAGAGCCACTTCGCTCTGATAGAGATAACCATGCTTCCTGATGTCTTCCTCCGCAGTGGAGAAAACAGCTTTCCCGCTGGCCTGGTCATAGACAATAGGATAGAAGATTCCAGCCATCACCTGAGTGTTGTCGTCGGACGGGGTCATGCCGGAGGGGACGTAGCGGAGGTTATCCGCCATCCACCACTTGCCGTCCTTCATCTTCACTACACGGTAGGATTCGCCTGCATAAGTCAGGATGCCGCCTTTCTGGGGAAGGAAACGCGTCAGCGTTCCTCCACCGGACTCAGTGTAGCAGCTCAAGTCGAACATGAGCAGGCGGCCTTCAACGTCGGGGCATGCGGGGATTATGACCTCGATCTCAGTCTGGCCGGCTCCGCCGCTGGTAGCAGTGAAGGTCACGTCTGAGTGGTTGGCGCTGATGGTCCAGTCGCTGTTGGCCTCGATGACGAAGGTAAGGATCGTCCCTTCTGCCGGAGCTTCCTCGGGAAGTTCGTCCCAGTTGGCAATTTCGGCGTCTCCCGCAGGGCAGGACTGCTCCACGACCACAACCGCGGTCACGGAACTGCCGTTGCTGATGCAGGTTACGGCGATACGCTGCGTGCGGTATTCACCGGTTTTGTTTTCAGGGGCCGTAATGGTGAAGTAGCCTTCGCCTTCACCAGTGGTGGGAGAGATGGTGCAGAAGTTGCCGGAGGAGCTGTGGACCTCCCAGGCACAGTTGGCATTGACGGTAACGGTCTGGCTGCCCCCTTCTTCATCGAATTCGATCAATTCCTTGTCGATGAAGAGGACGGGGTCGGGCTCGCAGGCCACGATGGCCAGCAGGCTCAAGACAAAAATCGGGAACAGTTTTTTCATGGTATGATGTGTTTCAATTGTCATGGGTTATGCGTCTTGGGGGATGCGGAGCACCACCTGGACGGAAGGATAGGAAACCAGGGCGAGGGTCACTTCCCATTCGAGTTTCTCGCCGCTGATGTTTTCAGGGACGCGGACTGCAACCTCGACGCTGTTTTCGGTATGGTTCGTCGGATCGACCTGCAGGTAGTCGGGCTCGCCGTTGCAGGTCACGTCGCGGAGGCTCCAGTCGTCGTTGGAATTGACGTGGAAGCGCGCGGTGCCGCCGGAGGCGGGCATGGCGATGTATTCTTCCTCGCAGAAGATGAACGGAGCGCAGGTCTGTGTGACGACTATCTTGCTGGTGCGGGATACATCGTCGAGCTCCGAGGAGAGGGAGATGCGGATGGCCTTGGTGAAGCGTTCGGGGTTGGGCCCGACCTCTACGTGCATGGGCGTGGTATAGTCGCCGGAAGCGGGGGTGCAGGTCACAGCCTCGTCGTCGCAGGTCGCGGTCCAGATGCCGTTGGTGAAAATCACCACGTCGAACTCGCCCCCGTCGGAATCGAAACTGAACGAGGAGATGTCGGGCGCGATGCTGAGCTCGGTGTCCTGGTCACAGGCGGAAGCGAGCAGCAGCGCTGCCAGAACGGGTATCAGGATTCTTTTCATACTGCAAATATATCGGTTTTTTTTCATACCTTCGCATCATAATTAATAAGGATTGTGCGAAAAATCGCTGCCATATCCGTTTCGGTCATCATCGCCTCGGGAATCCTGGGCGCCTTCTTCTCATGCGAGCGCTACGTGCTCCCCGAGGTGGAGATATACCCCGACACCCTGCACTTCGCCGCCGGAGTCGATTCCCTGCCGATGTTCCTCCACACCAACGTAATCGTCAACACCGAGGCCGAAGAGAACGCCACCTGGCTGGAAACCTGGCCTCAGGGCTTCGACGAAGACTCCGATCTCTTCGTCTACGTAGAATCCCTGTCCGGAAGCGAAAGCCGCACCGGAGTGATCCTCTTCAAGTCGGAAGCCCTCCAGCGCAAGCTCGTCGTCATCCAGGAACCGTCTGAATAACGAGATCCCGGATCAAGTCCGGGATGACGTTTTACTTTTTGATCTCGATCACGGGGCCGTGGTCGCGGACTACGGCGCGGAGCCAGCGCTCACGGAACTTCGGCTGGATGGGCGGCGCCGGGATCGGGAGGCCGGAACCGTTGTTCTGGAAGCTGCCATCCTCGTTCTGGCGCTTGATGTTTCCATCCATGAATTTGACCAGCAGATAGTTGTTAAGGTCGCTCCAGGTGTCGAAAAGCAGCTGCGAGCGGCCGGCACACCAATCCGTAAGCATCGCCAGCGCCTGGTTGCGGTTGCCACCCTCGAGCATGCGGAGCGCCTTCGCATCCACATCTTTCAAAAGCTCCAGGTTCTCGAGTTCATAGGCATCCGCCTTGGCACGGATCTCCGGTTCGGCACGGTCGTAGTACAGGTAGGCGAACTGCGCCACCCGGTTGAAGAGCCAGAAGGCCGAAGTGGGGCTGTATTGCAGCATCGAGCCGTTGCCCACGCGGAAGCAGAGCGGCACCTCGGTGATGCTGGTGTAGATGGGAGTCAGGGCGCTGGTCGCAGCGTCGTCGACGCCGAACCAGAGCAGTCCGCCAACCTCGTCGGGAAGCCAGCCCCGCGTCTGTGCCAGGTACCAGAAGCCAGTCTGCTGCGTCGCGATGGAACGCTCGAACATGTAGCGCTTGCCGTCGAGCTCGAAGCTCATCGGCCTCCAGCGGTAGGGCGCGCGGCTGACGCCTGCACCCACGTCCTCCCTGAAGTCGAGAGGGGTGCCCTCGTAGTGGTCGCGCATCACGTCGGCCAGCATCTTGACCGTCACCGGCTTCTCGGGGGTGATGCAGAGCGGCATCTTGTTGGCGGTATTCTCGCCGCGGGCGAAATCGAGATACTTCTCAGCGTCGAAATTCGCGCCGCCGAGCAGGCGGAACGCCGACCATACACGCGCTTCACAGGCCCTGAGCCCGCCCCAGTCCGCCGGGCAATAGGCGTCGCAGAAGCTGAATTCGGCGTCGCTGCCGCTGAAGAAGCCTTTCTCACGCGCAAACGAGATCACGTCGGGCGCGTAGAGGCAGTTCTCGGGGTCGTCGAGAGGGAACTGGTGGATGCGGCTCTGGTTGGCGTGCGCACAGATCATCCCGTCGGGAATACGCACGGCTACCCAGACGGCACCTTTCTGCTCGCCCTTGCCCACAATCTCAAAGATCCAGCACTCTTCCTTGTCAACTATGGAAAAACTCTCACCCTCGGAGCAATAGCCGTAGGTCTGCACAAGCTCGTCGATTATCTTGATGGCCTCGCGGGCGGTGCGGGCGCGCTGTAGAGTCACGTAGATCAGCGAGCCGTAGTCCATCACCCCGTCCTTGTTCTCAAGGTTCGGACGGCCGCCGAAAGTGGTCTCCATGATGGCGAGCTGATGCTCGTTCATGTTGCCAACGGTCTGGAAGGTATGGGGGACCGTCGCTATGTCGCCGTGGTAGAAGCCGCTGTCCCAGTCGTAGATGGAGTAACGCGAACCGGGTTCCCAGTTCGCAGCCTTGCGGAAATACAGCTCTCCGTAAAGCTGGTGGGAGTCAGCCGCATAGGTCACCATGCAGGAACCGTCGGCGGAGGCACCCTTGGTCACTATCACGTTGGTGCAGGCGTCGGCCGAGGGGGCCGCCGTCAGGAGCAGCGCCACGAGCGCCACAAACGAAAGGATCTTTTTCATCGGAGTCAATTCATACGGGTTTTCGTCCGCTAAGATAAAAAAAGTGTCTATCTTTGCCAAAAGCTACAATCCGTAAAGCCATGAAAAGTCATATCCTCAGCATCGCCCTGGCAGCAGCAGCCCTGCTTTCCGCACCTCTCTGCCTCGCCCAGGAGCCTCAGGAACCCGACATCGACAAGATCATCACCGCCCAGCTCGACAACCTGACCAAGACCTTCGACCTCGACGAAGTGCAGGTTTTCTTCGTGGACTCGATACTCCAGGCCAACTACCACGGCATGATGGACGAGAACGACAGGGTTCGCAAGACCGGCGCGACCAACACCGACACCTACCAGGCCATAGCCGACAAGTGGATGGACATCAACGACAAGGCCCTTGAGAGAGTCTTCACCAAAGAGCAGTGGGCAAAATACATGAAGTCGGGCTACGGAAAGGAGAAGAAGCGCCGCGACAAGCGTATCGCCGAGCGCGGCTATTGAGAATCTTTCCGAGCCTCAGCGCTTTTCAATCTTGACAAGTACCGGCAGGTGGTCGCTGTAACCACCTGAGAAAGTATCGCCGTAGTAGCTGCGGTGGGGCGCTCCCTTGTGGAGCATGAAGTTGCGGCGGAATATCTCGCCATAGTGGCCCTTCTCGTCGAAACGCACGAGGCGGAAGCCGCGGACTTCCGGCTGCCATGCGGGCAGCAGGTTGTGCGACACCACAACCTGGTCGTAGAGTGTCCAGTGGTGGTTGTGCAGGCTCGTGCCCTCCCCTTCCTCGGCAAGGCGCCAGAACGGGTTGTAATATGCCCCTTCGGGAACGTTGAAGGGCGATTTGCCCGCTTTCAGCAACAGGGCCATGGACTCGTCGGAAGGGGTGTCGTTCATGTCGCCCATGACCATCACCTTGATGTCGGGAAACCTCTTCCGCAAGGCAGCGGCATGGTCCCTCGCGGTCTCGGCTCCCGCCCGGCGGAAGCCTGCCGACGCAGCCACCCCGGCCCTCCGGGAGAGGAAGTGGCACACGTAGAACGCGAACATCTCTCCTTCGATCTCACCCCAGGCAGCAAGGATGTCGCGGCCGACATATTCCCGTCCGCTGCGAAGCACCAGTTTCACCGGCTCGCAGCCCTTCAGCGTAAACTTGTCGGGACGGTAGAGCATGCCCACGTCGACCCCGCGCGCATCGTTCGACTCGAAATGGATGCATTCGTAATGGGCCCTGGAGAGGCGTTTCTGCGATGCAAGGTCCTGAAGCACACCCAGATTCTCCACTTCCGACACCCCGACCACGACCGGAAAGCCGTTGTGGGCTGACGACACCGCAGCAAAGACATCCGACAGGTTGGAGAGTTTCTGCTGGTAGCGTTCGCAGGTCCAGCGCTTCCCCCCCTGAGGCGTGTACTCATCATCGGCGGTCTTGGGATCGTCCACGGTGTCGTAGAGATTCTCCAGATTATAGAACATCACGATGTATGCCATGATACAAAAATAGTAAAAAACGCGGGATTTTCACCTATTTTAAGTACCTTAGCGGGTTATTCGGAATTTGGAAAATGTCGCGAAGAAAAATATACGACAAGGACAACACCTATTCGACGCTGAAATACATCGTCGACCTTTACGTCCACGCTTCCTTCCGCAAGATCCGGTACGAGGGCAGGGAGAATCTTCCCCGCGACGGTGCGGTCATCCTGGCGCCGAACCACTGCGACGCGCTCATGGACCCCATGGCCGTGCTGGCGATGGACAAGAGGGCCAAGGTTTTCGTGGCCCGCGCCGACATCTTCCAGAACCCCGTGCTCCTGAAGCTACTCACCTTCCTCAAGATGATGCCCATCCATCGCATTCGCGACGGTTTCCGCAAAGTCCTGGCCACGGAGGACACCCTTGAAAAGTCGGTCGAAGTACTCAACAATAAAGTGCCTTTCTGCATCTTACCTGAAGGGATGCACCGGCCTATGCACAGCCTCCTCCCGCTCGGGAAGGGGATTTCGCGCATAGCCCTGCGCGCCGACAAGGCCCTTGAAGGAAAGTCGCACGTATACATCGTGCCCATAGGCTGCGAATACGGCGACTACTTCCGGTATCGCTCCACGCTGCTGGTATCGATTGGCAGGCCCATTGACGTATCGGCCTACATAGAAGCCAACCCGGAGAAGAGCGAACCGGAACTGCTGACCGACATACGCGATCTGACAGCCGAGGGCATGCGCAGGGAAATCGTCTACATCCCCGACGACGAGGACTACGCCCCCACCTGGGAGCTGGCCAAGCTGAGCAGCGGCCATGTTCCCGAACGGCGCCTCCGCGAAAGGATGGAAGCCAGCCGCAAGGCCATCAGGCAGATCGGCGCCCTTAGGGAAAAGGCTCCCGAAAAGGCCCGCGAGCTCTTTGATAAAGTGAACGCCTTCATGGCAGACCGCCGCGCGGCACGTGTGAGCCTCCACTCGGTCAACACCTGCAGCCCCTTCGGCATGGCTCTTTGGCGCACTCTCACGGTGCTGCTCTCCGCTCCTGTCGTCGCGGTCATGGCCACCGCCTCGCTGCCCGCGTGGGGAGTCGGGGAATGGCTGGCACGCCGGGGACAAGACCGCGCCTTCCGCAACTCGTTCCGTTTCGTGACGCTGTTCCTGCTCTGGACGTTGTTGCTCATCGTCTGGGCCGTGGTCCTGCTCTGCAAGCTTAAGTGGTACTGGGCCCTGGCGGCCATCGCCGTGCTCATCCCGGCGCCGCAATGGTCGTATCAGTGGGTAGAACAGCTGCGCCGATGCGTCTCCTCGTGGCGCTGGCTGGGGAACGGCAGGCTCCGCCGCAAGAAAGAAGAGCTGATGGAGGCATGGAAAAAATTGAAAACAAACGAATGATGAACAAGATAACTACAGTCCTGGCGGCCCTCCTCATAGTTTTCGGGGCAGCCGCGCAGGAGACAGCACAGGAGACAGAGAGCCAGGATTCGGGACCTTCCGGACTCACGTTCGGGGCCTTCCCCATCTTCGACTACAATCCCGACATGGGCTTCCGCCTCGGCGGACGGGCCGCCGGCTACGACTTCGGAAAAGGTCGCGTGAACTATCCCAATCCCCGGCAGCAGCTCTACGTCGAGGCTTCCGGCTACACGAACAAAGCTCAGGTCTATGCCCTCAGCTACGACAACCGCTTCCTGGTTCCCGGCATATGGTTCACCTTCGCCGCCGGTTTCTCCGACGAGAGGGCCTTCGACTTCTACGGCTTCGGCGGCTACGAGTCCTACTACGACAGAGCCCTCCCCAGAGCCTACTACCAGTTAGACCGCAAGATGCCCTGGGCCAAACTCGACTTCACCGGCAAGATAGTCAGCAATCTTTACTGGAAGTTCGGCTACCACTTCAAATACTTCATCCTCAATGAGACCGAAAGCGAGAGCCTGTCGGAAGTCCCCTTCGGCAAAAGCCTCTTCTCCTGGTACAAGAGCCTCGGCTTCATCGAGGGCGACGAATTCAACGGAGGCATGACCAGCGCCCTGCGGGCCGGCCTGTCCTGGGACAACCGCGACTGCGAGGCCGACCCTTCGCGGGGCAACTGGACCGACGCCTTCATGGAGTGGGCCCCCAAGTGGATGGGCACCAACAAACCCTACGGCCGCTACCACGTCACGGTCCGGCAATACGTCCCGCTGAGCGGCGACCGCCTCGTCTTTGCCGCCCGAGCCAACGTCCAGGGCTTCATCGGCAAGCCCGGCTTCTACGTCCTCCCCTCCGAGTCCGGCATAGGCTCAGTGTGGGACCGCGACGGTTTCGGCGGCTACGGCACTCTGCGCGGCATCCTGCGCAACAGGCTTCAGGGCCAGGCGCTCTGCTACTTCAACACCGAACTCCGCTGGAAGTTCCTCACCACGGAACTGCTGGGGCAGGACCTCTCGTTCGGAGCCAACGTCTTCTTCGAGGGAGGCCGCGTGCTCAAGAACTACACAGACGTCTCCGTCGACGCCCAGGCCTGGCAGCGGCAGCTTGACAAGATTCCCGCCCAGCTGCTGCAGGGCGGCAGGGAGAAGTTCCACTTTACGACCGGCGCCGGCGTACGGGCCATCCTCAACCGGAACTTCATCATCTCGCTGGACTACGGCCACGCCTTCAACACCCAGGACTGCGGCAGGTGGGGCGCGCTCTATTTCAACGCCGGATACCTCTTCTGATTACAACATCAAATCCCATGAAAAGATACCACGGACTGATACCGCTCCTCGCCGTCCTGCTGCTCATGCAGGGCTGCAACGACGAGTATCTCCAGAAAATCGACGAGCTGGAAGGTCGCGTGGCCGCACTGAAACAAACGTGCGACAAGCTCAACGGCAACCTTGCCTCCGTCCGGGCACTCTACAGTGTCTATGAGGACTACGACATGGTGACCAGCATCACGACCTTCGACGACGGTTCAGGCTACCGCCTCAACTTCGTCAATCACGCTCCAGTGACCATCACCAACGGCAAAGACGGACTGAAGCCCATCGTCTCCTCCAAATGGAACAGCGCCGAACACGCGGCCTGCTGGACCGTCCAGTACGGAGAAGGGGCTGAAGAGTGGCTCCGCGACCCTGACGGCAACCTGATGCATGTCACAGGTTCGATCCCCTACGTCACGATCCGCAACAACATGTTCGTCCTCACCTGGGACAACGTCAACTGGGTCGAACTCGGCAAGGCCGACGGCCAGCAGGGCGACTCGATGTTCGCCTCGATCGACAGTAGCAACCCCAACTACGTGGTCATCACCCTCTCTTCGGGTGACAGGCTGAAGTTCCCCACCTACGCCTCCTACCTCGCCCTCAAGGAAGAGATAGAAAAGGTCAACGATGACACCAGGGCCCAGGTGGAGCTGCTGGAAGCGTTCCGCGGGAAACTCACCTGGATCGAGAGCATCACCCCCATTCTCTCTGCGGGCGACACCACCGGCCTGACGGTCACCCTCTCCAACGGCAAGAGCCTCAACGTCCGCGACTGGACCACATCCCTCAGCCCGGCCATCTATGTAAAGAAGGACACCGACGGCCGGCTCTACTGGGCCTACACCATCGGCCTCTCGCCTGAGAGGTGGGTGCTCTCGCCCGACGGCAGCAAGGTTCCCGCCGACAGCGATCCCGTAGAAGTGCCCCTGGTAGGCATAGCGCGCGACACGGTCGACAGCCAGTTCTACTGGACGGTCACGGCCGGCGACAGCACGCGCTTCCTCCGCTCGCTGGTCGACAGCGTGTGGACTCCCAAGGCCGTGGATTCGGTATCCCGGGTGTTCCTCTCCGTAAGGGATTACCCCGATTCCCTGGTCGTCGTCCGCAAGGACAGCACGAAGTTCGTCCTGCCCAAGCAGTACAGCGTCAGCATTTTCGACTCCAATGGCGCGGCGGTCGCCGACCGGCTCGACATGGCTCCCGGCCAGAGGGCTACCCTCCGCTACAGGGCCAGCGGCACCGGAGTCTCGCTCACCCTGCTCACCCAGGGCGGCTTCAGCGCCACCAGGCAGACCGACTCCACATTCGTAATCCAGGCCCCCGGCAGCTTCACTTCCGGACAGGGCCGCGTGGTGGCCGTGTTCTCTTTCCAGAACGGGGCGTCGCCTGTGACAGTGGTAAAGACCATCAACATCTATAAAAAGGAGGAATGAACATGAAACGTTATCTAAGCCTCCTCTGCCTCACCCTGGCCATACTGCCACTGGGCGGCTGCTACGACGAGATCGAGAATGACCTCAACCTGCTGGAGCGCCGTATTTCCAAGCTCGAGCAGCGCTGCGAGCAGATGAATACGACCCTCGAAGGCCTGAGCTCCATATTGAATTACCTCGACAACTTCGACTTCCTTACCGGAGTGGACCCGATCTACGAAGATGGCGAGGTGGCCGGCTATGTACTCAAGTTCTCCCACTCCAACCCCGTGACCCTCTACAACGGCCATGACGCCGGAACTCCCATCCTCGGTGTCGGCAAGGGCGACGACGGGCTCTGGTACTGGACCGTCCTCAATCCCGGCGATTCCGAGCCTTCCTTCATTACCGACAACCTCGGCAATAAAGTGTCCGCTTCCGCAGGAAGTCCCGACCTGAAGATCGAGAACGGCTACTGGATGGTCTCCTACGACAACGGGGAGAGCTGGGGCAATCTCGGCAAGGCTACCGGCGAAGACGGAAAGTCTTATTTCCAGAGCGTGACCGACCTGGGCGACTATGTGCTCTTCAGCCTCCTCAACGGCACCTCCTTCCAGGTTCCCACCTGGGCGGCTTTCGAGAAGCTGCAGGAGGCCTGCCGGCGTGAAAACGAGAACCTGGCTTCCTTCACGAAACTTGTGGCCGACTTTACCGGCCAGACCTATGTCAAGGACATGATTCCCATCCTCCAGGGAACCGACACCATCGGTTTCCGTCTGCAGCTCTCCGACGGCAATGACTACCGCTTCTACAACGGCACAGGAACCAATGTCCCCGTGATCAGCGCCCGCCAGGACACCACTTCCGGCGGCGACGCCCGCTACTGGTCGATCCAGTACGGCACCGACAGTGTGATGTGGATCCTGGACGAGCGCGGCGCAAAGATCCAGGCAAACGCCCCCGACGGACTCACTCCGAAGCTATCGCTCCAGCAGGTTTCGGGCGACTCCGCCTGGTACTGGGCGGTAGCCTACGGAGACGGACAGCCTGCCTTCATCCTTTACAACGGAGCAAAGGTGAAGGCCAGCGTCGACGTGCCTTCGCCCGTAGTCACGAGAGTCGTATCGGTCACCGACAACCTGGTGTGCATCAGCCTCACCGGCGGACAGACCGCATACATTCCTCTCGGGCATACAGTCGGCGTGGTGCTTTCCGAGCCTGTGACAAGCTCCAACACCCTCCAGGTCGCTGCCGGAGACACCGTCTCCTTCAGCTGCACCGTGACCGGCAGCAGCGGCGAGGCCAGCATCCTTCCAGTGGCCGAAGGACTGTTCTACGCAGCGGCCGAGACCACCGACCATATAACCTGGACCGTCACGGTACATGCCCCCTCGCCGTTCCAGTCACCTTCGACCGGACGCCTCAGCATCCTGGTCTCCGACGGCCACGGCAACATGAAGACCGTAGTAATCACCATCCTGCCTCTCACCATCCTGCCTCTGTCATGAAACGCTATCTCACCATACTGAGCCTGGCGCTCATCATACTGTTGCCCTCGGCCTGCCAGGAAGAAGTCGAGAAAGGCATCGCACAGCTCAAAGAAGAAGTGACGGCCCTCGAGAGCCGGGTGAACCAGCTCAACGAGAGCATCGCCTCGCTCTCCTCGCTCATCTCCGCCCTCGAAAACAACGTCTTCATCACCAACATACGCTCGACGGGAAGCATCTACCAGATCGTATTCAGCAACTTCACCTCCCTCACGCTCCGCAACGGGACCGACGGCGAATCGCCGGTAGTTGGAGTCCAGTACAGGGTTACGACCTCCGGAGCAGGCTATTTCTGGACCGTGAGGCTTGGCGGCAAGACCGAAGTCCTGGGATCTGCCACGGGCTTCCCTCCCCAGCTCCGCATCGAGAACGGCTCCTGGCAGTTCAGCCTCGACCGCGGCATAAGCTGGACCGATTGCGGTTGGGGTCCCGCCCGGGGCGAAACAGGCACATCCCTGTTCTCCGGCATCGACACTTCCGATCCTTATTCCGTAACCTTCACCCTGGTCGACGGGACTAAGTTCAAGCTGCCGACAAAGCAGGCCTTCGACGAGCTCTCCGCCACCTGCGACTCCCTCAACCGTAGCTTCAAGACCTACACCGACATCATCAACGCGACCGACTCCTCGATTTTCGTGAAGAGCGTGTCGGAATTTGAGGAAGGAGGCGACACCGGCTATCGCATCGCCCTCGAAAACGGCGAGACCATCACCATCCGCAACGGCCGCAGCAGCAGGGACTCCGTGCTGCTGAGCGCCCGCGCCTACACCGACGGCAAATATTACTGGGTCTATCGCAGCCGCTCCAGCGAGGAGTATCAGTGGCTCCGCTACCAGGGAAAGATGATATGCGTGACCCTTGAAGACGTGACGCCGATCATCGGCGTGACCGACTCCCTCGGGCAGCTTTACTTCACCGTCGCCTATGCCGGCGGCTCCGCCGAGAAGATGCGCGACACAAGCGGACGCGCCGTCCCGGCCACAGGCCAGGTCGTGCTCGACTTCTTCACCGGCGCCGACCTGAGCGAAAGCACCTTTGTCACGCTGACCATGTCCGACGGAAATACGGTCCGCCTGCCGCGCACCCGCGGGCACATACCTTCTATGTCGATATCCCTTCGCAGCGACTACCTGGAATCGGATACACGATACACCTTCCAGCTGCTGGTCTTCATGAAGGACACCCTTCCGTCGACCACGCCCTACACCACCTACGAAAGCTACAAGGAGGCTTCGGGTATCTCGTTCGACGCAATAGCCATCGACGACGGTTACGCCGAACCGCCCGTTGCATTCTCCGGAGGCTTCTCCTACAGGGTCCTGGAGGCTCCTGAATCCGGAGTGGAGTACACGGTCATCTACGACATACCCTTCACCACGGGTCCTGCCAGCCAGTGGAACACGGCCTACAAGTCGCGTTTCGCCCTGTTCCTCTCATGGCAGAACAAGACCATCATGAAGGTGGCGGAATTCAACCGCGCCATCCTCGCCAAGAGCGTCAGCGTCTCCCCGAAGAATCTCTCAATCGAAGTTGGCCAGGATTCCACGCTTAAAGTCACCACGAATCCTGAGTTCGTCACCCAGAAAGTCACCTGGACCAGCAACAACACGGCAGTGGCCACTGTGGTCGATTCCACCGGCAAGGTGCACGCCGTAGCGGCCGGAACCTGTAAGATCTGGGCCACGGTAGGCCGCCTTACCGACACCTGCACGGTGACAGTTACCGCCGCGCAAGGCGTATAGAGAAGGACATACATGAAAAAAACCGGTGCTCGATGCACCGGTTTTTTTGTGGTCCCTGCAGGACTTGAACCTGCGACCCACGGATTATGAGTCCGCTGCTCTGACCAACTGAGCTAAGGGACCTTGCTGGCAGGCTGCCTTAAAGGCGGCCTGCGAAGCGGCTTGAAGTTACACTTTGATCTCGACTTCGACTCCGCTGGGAAGCTCGAGTTTCATCAGGGCGTCCACGGTCTTGGGCGTGGAGCTGTAGATGTCGAGCAGACGGCGGAACGAATTCAGTTCAAACTGCTCGCGCGCCTTCTTGTTGACGAAGGTCGAACGGTTCACCGTAAAGATCTTCTGGTCGGTCGGAAGCGGAATGGGACCGCTGACGACTGCGCCGGTAGCCTTTACCGTCTTGACGATCTTGTCGGCCGACTTGTCAACGAGGGCGTGGTCGTAAGACTTGAGTTTAATTCTGATTTTCTGGCTCATTAT
>CAJONI010000016.1 GCA_905235995.1 uncultured Bacteroidales bacterium | reverse complement strand
GAGGGGGGGATTCGAACCCCCGGTACGGTAATCCCGTACGTCAGTTTAGCAAACTGGTGGTTTAAGCCACTCACCCACCTCACCGTAATTGAGGGAGTGCAAAGATATAGGGTTTTCCGAAATACGCCAAATTTTTTTCATATCTTTGCGGCGCATCGGGATGTGGCGCAGTTGGTAGCGCACTTGGTTTGGGACCAAGGGGTCGCATGTTCGAGTCATGTCATCCCGACATGGATGCCGGGTGAAGCCCGGTGTGACGGGAAAAATGGAAAAAAATCATCTCAAGGAGCCCGGGGCAGGCCGCATCTTTTTGATCGCGGTGGCTTTGGCCCTGGCCATAGGGTCGGGGTTCGTGCTGGGGCTCAAGATGGGTCCCACTCTCTTCGGCGGCGTCGATGAGCCTCTGGTCCAGATGGATGAACAATATAAACAACATCTTGATCCTGAGAAGGAAAGCGCAAATGAAGCGGAACAGGCCGTGGATTCGGTAGCGGCTGCGGCCGAGGCCTCCAAGCGTGACATGGCCAAGGGCAAGGACTATCTGGCGGGGCACAATCAGTGGGACCGCAACGAGATGGAGAAGATTCCTTCCCTGCAGGGGCTTTGGGATGCGGTCAACAACTACAAGGTCGATGACCTTCGCAGTTACAACGAGAAACTGGACTCTGCGACCCTGACGACCATAATCGAAAAACTTGAGGAAAATCCGAAGGAAGGCTCGTACGCAAGCAAGACCGACGAGGTGATCACCATCAGCGCGTACATCAAGGCGCTGTAACAGACCCCGGTTTTTTTTCTTATCTTTGCGGGTTGCAAGATAAAAAACTGTAGAAATGGCTTTGAAATGCGGAATCGTAGGGCTGCCGAACGTCGGCAAATCGACCCTCTTCAACTGCATCAGCTCTTCCAGGGCGCAGGCGGCTAACTTCCCGTTCTGCACCATCGAACCCAATATCGGCTCGACCACCGTGCCTGACGACAGGCTCGGCGTGCTGACGGACATCTGTCAACCGAAACGCACCATCCCCGCCACGGTGGAAATCGTGGACATCGCAGGCCTGGTGCGCGGCGCGAGCAAGGGCGAAGGCCTTGGCAACCAGTTTCTTGCGAATATCCGTGAGACCGATGCGGTGCTGCACGTGCTGCGCTGCTTCGACGATCCCAACGTTACCCATGTGGACGGCAGCGTAGACCCGGTGCGCGACAAGGAGGTGATAGACCTCGAACTGCAGATCAAGGACCTGGAGACGGTGGACAACCGCCTGGCCAAGCTGCAGAAGCAGGCGCAGACGGGCGGCGACAAGCAGGCCAGGAAGGCCGTGGATGTGCTGCTCCGCTACAAGGAGGTGCTCGAAAAGGGCCGCAACGCCCGCGAAGTGCAGCTCGACAATCCGGAGGAAAAGCGCATCGCCCGCGAATTCTGCCTGCTGACCAACAAGCCGGTGCTCTATGTGTGCAATGTGGACGAAGCCTCCGCAGCCAGCGGCAACGCTTATGTGGAAGCTGTGCGCCAGGCGGTTGCAGGCGAAGACGCCCAGATTCTCGTGATATCGGCCAAGATCGAGAGCGAGATTGCGGAGCTGGAGGACCCTGAGGAAAGGGCGATGTTCCTGGGCGAGATAGGCCTGGAACAGTCGGGCGTGGTGAGGCTCATCCAGGCGGCCTACGCGCTGCTCGGCCTGCAGACCTTCTTCACCGCCGGCGCCGACGAGTGCCGCGCATGGACCATCCACCGCGGCGACAAGGCCCCGCAGGCGGCAGGTGTGATCCACACCGACTTCGAGAAGGGCTTCATCAGGGCCGAGGTGATCAAATACGACGATTTCGTGGCGCTTCGCAGCGAGGCGGCGTGCCGGGCGGCCGGCAAGCTCTCGAGCGAAGGCAAGGAATATGTGGTGCAGGATGGCGACATAATGCACTTCCTCTTCAATGTGTAATAATATTAACTATTTGATAATGAAAAGATTCTTTTTGTTTTTCGCACTTGGTGCCGCCGCTCTGGCAGGCTGCACCAAGACTGTGACCCTGGATCCGGTCGCAAAGCCCGACTGGTTTACCAACGCTGCCTATTTTGAAGAAAAGAACAGCATGTACGTCGAGATGCCCGTCTACCCGACCAACATCGTGCTGGTGGGCGACGACTACATCGACCGTGGCCTGTGGAATGAGTTCTACGCCGACACCGCAGTGAAGAACCGCGGCATCACCTACGACGCCACTGCACACGTGCTCTACCGCATCGACGGCATCGCGGCAGGCAAGCCCGCGAAGATTCTGGTGAGCGCAGGCTACAACGATATAGTCAACGATGTCCCCCAGGACACCGCCCTGGCCAACCTCGATGCAATCTTCTACCGCATCCATAAGCTTTCGCCTGACACTCAGTGCTATTGGATCAACATTGCCTGCGGAAGCAGCCTGAATCCTGAGCATACGGCGGCGGCAACTACCCTCAATGAGGCTATGGCTGCCCGCGCAGACAAAGGCGGCTTTGAGGTGGTCGACATCCGCACCGCCCTGAAGGACGGCCTTGACGACGGCACCTTCTCCTGGAATGGCGGCCTGCTGCTCAACGGCGCCGGCTACGAAGCCATGGCCAAGGCCCTGGAGCCTGCAGTCGGCAAGAAGGCCCTCAACCACGCCGACGACAAGCCCGGCAAGAAAGAGATCTCCGACTACTACCGCCACCGCGTGTCGATGTTTCAGTCGCTCCCCGAGACCGACAGCCTCATCGTAATGCTGGGCAACAGCCTGACCAACAACGCCCCCTGGGCTGAACTCTTCCCCATGGGCTACGTGATCAACCGAGGCATCAGCGGCGACACGGTGGAAGGCATCATGCAGAGGCTCGACGAAGTGGCGGCCGACCATCCGGCCAAGATCTTCCTCCAGACAGGCGCCAACGACCTGGTGGCCGACAAGAACCTTTCCGCAGTGAAGCTCTGGGCCCGTTATGAGAAGCTCATCCAGGCCATTCACAAGGAAATGCCCGAAACGCACCTCTATGTGCAGAGCATGCTCCCCGTCAACCCCAAGTCGAAGTTCTACGAGGGCTACAACGAGCGCGTGGTGGAGATGAACAAACTCCTCCAGGCCGGCGGCGAGCGCCATAACTACGCCTTTGTGGACATCGCCTCGCGCCTGACCGACGATAACGGCGACCTCAGGGACGACTGCACGATCGACGGCATGCACCTCAACGCCGACGGCTACTTCCTCTGGGCCGTGGAACTGGCGAAGGGGCCGCGCATGATGATTGATTTCTAAACATTTACAATAATGTATCGCACACATACTTGCGGTGAGCTGAGGCTTGCCGATGCAGGCAAGACAGTCACGCTGGCCGGCTGGGTACAGCGCACCCGCCGCCTTGGCGGAATGAGTTTCGTGGACATCCGCGACCGCTACGGCATCACACAGCTGCGCGTGGACGAGAATACCGACGCATCTGTCAGCGAAACGGTCGCATCCCTGGGCAGGGAGTTCGTGATCCAGGCCACGGGCGTGGTGGAAGAGCGCCAGAGCAAGAACAGCAAGATTCCTACGGGTGAGATCGAGATCAAGCTGACCGGCATCAAGGTGCTGAACGCATCTCTCACTCCGCCCTTCACCATCGAGGACGAATCGGACGGCGGCGAGGACATCCGCGCCCGCTACCGTTATCTCGACCTGCGCCGCGGCCCGCTGAAGAGGGCCCTGATGCTCCGGCACCAGATGGCGCACGAGGTTCGCAACTATCTCGACAGCAAAGGTTTCCTCGAGATCGAGACCCCGTTCCTTATCAAATCGACGCCTGAGGGAGCACGCGACTTCGTGGTGCCTTCACGCATGAATCCGGGCGAATTCTACGCCCTGCCCCAGAGCCCCCAGACCTTCAAGCAGCTGCTCATGGTGGCGGGCTACGACCGCTACTTCCAGATTGTGCGCTGCTTCCGCGACGAGGACCTGCGCGCCGACCGCCAGCCGGAGTTCACGCAGATCGACTGCGAGATGAG
>CAJONI010000015.1 GCA_905235995.1 uncultured Bacteroidales bacterium | reverse complement strand
CGCTCCGGCCGGAGATTTCCGAAGACCTCCGCGCCACGCGCGAATACTGGAGCAGCCGCCGCGCACCCGGTCTGGCGAAGTTCCAGAACCGGTTCTACAATTTCTTCCTGAAGAGCAACCGGATTGCCGACGGGACCCGCGACTACGGACAGGTGCTCCGGATGGTTCTCAGTTTTTCCGATCTGGACGACCACGAAGATGGCGAAGAAGACTGACACCCCCGCCAAGACCAACGCAGCCCGGCTGCTCGACGCAGCCGGCATCGCCTACGAACTCGTCCCCTACGAGGTGGACGAATCCGACCTGGCCGCGCAGCACGTAGCCGACCAGCTGGGCGAGGACATCGAACAGGTGTTCAAGACCCTGGTGCTGCGCGGCGACAGGAACGGCTTCTTCGTCTGTGTGATCCCGGGCAACTTCGAGGTGGACCTGAAGGTCGCGGCGCGAATCTCCGGCAACAAGTCCTGCGAGATGATCCACATGAAGGAGCTACTCCCCATCACCGGCTACATCCGCGGCGGCTGTTCGCCCATCGGCATGAAGAAGCCCTTCCCCACCTTCATCCACGAAAGCGCCCTGCTCTACGACTACATCTACGTCAGCGCCGGAGTCCGCGGCCTGCAGATAAAAATCGCCCCGGACGACCTCATCGGCTTCGTCGGGGCGAAAATCTATCCGCTGTAGGAACGCTATTCGTGCAGCCCCACTGCGTGGCTGACGGGAAGCGAGAAGGCTATGCCCTTGCCCTGGGTCGAGAGGCCGGCCTCCTGGTAGAGCTTGTGCATCACCTCGTCCTTGATGTCCTTTGGCACGATGAGCCAGAGTATCTCCTTGTCGGGCTGGATGGTGATGTTGAAGAACTCCTCAGCCTCAGGATTGGCCGAACCGCGGGCGTGGAGTATCGTCCCGCCCTTGACTCCCGCCTTGCGGGCCACTTCCATGGCCTCCGCTGCGAATCCTGCATTCACGATGCAGAAGATCATTTCGTATTTCTTGCTGTTCATTTTTTGATGGTCCTTTTGTCGTTGCTCAGAAAACCATAGGCCAGGGTGCCGATGATGCTGGAAAGGGGTACTGTGACTGCGATGCCGCCACCCCCCTTGAGCTTGTTGAAATTCTCCTCCAGCGCCTCCAGCAGGTCCTTTACCTTTTCCTCGCGCACTATGCTGAATATCGCGGAGCGGTAGGAACGGTTCAGGCTCACATAGTTCATGATGGCCTTCTCCGAAGTGCCGCTGGCAGGCATCGAAAGATAGAGATTGCCTTCGAAAGACTGGATGAGATTGGTGTAGTACCTGACCTTCGACTCATTGACGATCGCCACGACCATCACGAGCTTCTCCGGGGCTCTGTTCTTTACATAGGATTTTTTCTTCTCTTCCATGGCGCTACTCGAAATAGATGATCTGTTCGTCGTCGGAGGCAAGGATGCGCTTCATGGCAGCCTTGCTGCGGGCACGGTGCGCCGACACGGCACGGAATCCCAGGGTCTGGATGGTGATGAGCGGGGTCATGGCCACCATGGCCACGATGCCGAAGGCCTGCGAGAGCACTGACGTCTCGCCGTTGAGGGACACGCAGGCTCCTATGGCCAGGGGCAGGATGAAGCTCGAGGTCAGCGGACCGCTGGCCACGCCGCCGGAATCGAAGGCTATGGCCGTGTAGATCTTCGGCACGAAGAACGACAGGCCGAGCGAGATAAGGTATCCGGGGATCAGGTAGTACATCAGCGAGAAGCCGAAGATGATGCGGATCACTGACAGGCAGATGGAAATGCCCACACCGATGGCAAGGGCCATCATCATCTGGCGCCTGGTCACCTCGCCGCTGGTGATGGTCTCGACCTGCTGGTTGAGCACGTGCACCGCGGGCTCGGCCAGCACCACCACGAAACCGATGATGAAACTGACTATCGCCAGGACAGTAGGGTTGTAAGAGGCCAGCTGCGTGCCGATCTTGTAGCCTATGGGCATGAAGCCCACCGCCACTGCGGAGAGGAACACCACAAGGCCCAGGAAGGTGATCACTATGCCCAGGCCTATGGAAATCAGCTTCCTGCCGGGAAGCTTGAGCACCGTGAACTGCAGCACGAGGAAGAAGAGCACTATCAGCAGCAGCGACTTGCCCACATCGACCATGGTTCCCAGGATATCGTCCCAGATACCGTTCCCGAGCACCGTGTCCATCGAATAGTCGGGGACCTGGTAGGAAAGCGAGCCTTTGGAGAAGGTGGAGAGCAGCAGCACGGCGATGATCGGGCCTATCGAGCAAAGGGCGATCAGGCCGAAGCTGTTCTCGCTTGCATGGCGGCCGCCGACGGTCATGGCTATGCCCACGCCGAGGGCCATGATGAAGGGCACCGTGATGGGACCTGTCGTCACCCCGCCCGCGTCGAACGACATGGGCATCATCTCGCCGCGCCCGGATTCGAAGAGCAGCACGGCCAGCGAGAAGAGCACCAGGTAGAAGAACAGCAGGATGCTCGTCAGGTCGGAGTGCGAAACTATCTTCAGTACCGCCAGCACCAGGAAGATGCCCACTCCCAGGCCCACGGTCACAAGCAGAAGGGTACCGTTCATGACGGAACTCACCTGTTCCGCAAGGACCGACAGGTCCGGCTCGGCGATGGTGATGAACACACCCATCAGGAAGCTCACCATCAGCAGTACGCTTGCCTTCTTGCTCTTTGTCAATCCCTCCCCTACGAAATGCCCCATCGGGGTCATGGAAAGGTCGGCTCCGAGATTGAAAAGGCCTATGCCGACGACGAGCAGCAGGGCCGCGATGCCGAAGACCAGCATCTCACGGCCGGTGATCTCCACCAGCGGCGTCATCGTCAGGACTATGACGATGACGCCTACCGGCAGGACCGAGACGAGTGCCTCCCTGAGCTTGTAAAAAAAGGCTCTTCCCATTCAAAGATCAATTTTTCCCGCGCCAGAGTGCGGTCATGTCCTCCAGGGTCTTGCCCTTGGTCTCCGGAACCAGCTTCCATACGAAGATGGCCGCGCAGATGCAGATCAGGCCGTAGAGAGCATAGGCGAAGAAATGGCCGAAGCTATCTCCCATGGCGCCCAGTTTCATGTTGTACATGGGCACGAAGGTGGAACTCACAATGAAGTTGAAGATCCACTGGAACGCCACAGCCCAGGCCGTGGCCTGGCTGCGGATGGTGTTCGGGAAAAGTTCGGAAATATACACCCAGCAGATCGGACCCCAGCTGAACATGAAGCAGGCGCTGTAGACCATGATGCTGATAACGGGCACCACGGCCGGCATGGCGATTACGTTGGAAAGTGCCACGCCAAGCGCTCCCACGGCCATTCCCAGGGAACCTGTGATCAGCAACGGCTTCCGGCCCAGCTTCTCAACGGTGAACACCGCCACCAGCGTGAAGCTGATGTTGATGATGCCCATGATGACAGTGAAGAGCATGTTGTTGCTAACGCCCATGCTCTCGAAGATGCGCGGGGCGAAGTACAGCACGGCGTTGATGCCGATGATCTGCTGGAACACGCTCAGCATGCAGCCGATGAAGACCACCAGGAAGCCGTAGGCGAAGATGTGCTCGGTCTTGTCGACGGTCGTGGCCTTGATCTCAGCAAGGATCTCGCGGGCACGCGCCTCGCCGTTGATGTTGGAGAGCACCGTCAGGGCCTTCTCGTCCTGCCCGCTCATGGCAAGGAAACGGGGGGTCTCCGGCACCAGCAGGATGAGCAGGGCGAAGAGGGTCGCAGGCACTGCCTCCGAAACGAACATCACCCTCCATCCTATGGTATTGGTCCATGCCACCACGTTGGGATCGCCCTTGTGCGACTGGATGATGAGGAAATTGACGAAGTACACCACCAGCTGGCCGAAGATGATCGCGAACTGGTTCCAGCTCACGAGCGTGCCGCGGCGGTTGGCGGGGGCCACTTCCGCTATGTACATGGGGCACAGGGCGGACGCGAGGCCCACACCTATGCCGCCAAGTACGCGGTAGCAGTTGAACGCGATCAGGAGACCCCTGGTGGGGACGCCCTTGGCGAAGAACAGGAATTCAGGATTGTAGGATCCCAGGGCGCTGAGCAGGAAGAGTACGCCGGCCACGAAGAGAGATCTCTTGCGGCCGATCCTCGCTGCCAGCAGGCCGCTGAGGAATGCACCTATGACGCAGCCTATCAGGGCGCTGGAGGTCGTAAAGCCGTGCAGCGCATCCGTATATACAAAATCCGGGGACCCCTGGAAGAAGGCCTGCAGGCCTTTCTCAGCACCGGAGATCACTGCCGTGTCGTAACCGAACAGCAGGCCTCCGATGACGGCCACCATCACGATGCCGAACAAGTAGCCCGGACGAGGTGATTGTCTGTATGATGTCATTAAGCGGAACTATTTGCAATACATCGTCATGATTGTCTCATAGAGCTCCTGCTTGCCGGAAGCGGCCACGGGTTCACCGTTCTTCTTCGCGTAGTCGTAGAGCTCCTCGAGACTGGCCTTGCCGTCTTCGAACTTCTTGCCGAGACCGGAATCGTAGGAAGCGTAGCGCTCCTTCACCATGCCCGGGATGGGGCTTTCTTCCATGATGGCCGCCGCATTCAGGAGGGCCTTGGCAATGGTGTCCATGCCGCTGATGTGGGC
Source organism: uncultured Bacteroidales bacterium (assembly GCA_905235995.1). Taxonomy (GTDB): domain Bacteria; phylum Bacteroidota; class Bacteroidia; order Bacteroidales; family UBA932; genus Cacconaster. The sequence continues at coordinate 346 of CAJONI010000015.1, read as the reverse complement.
GATGAAGATGTCCTCGGGATCGGTGGAGCTGCGGCGCAACTTGGCGTCGAAGTTGAAGCCTCCGTTGCCCAGGCCGCCGTTGCGGACGATCTGCATCATGGCCTCGGTGAGCTCGACGGAGTTGATGGGGAACTGGTCGGTATCCCAGCCGTTCTGGGCGTCGCCGCGGTTGGCGTCCACGGAACCCAGCATGCCGGCGTCGACAGCCACGGTGAGCTCATGCTCGAAGGTGTGGCCGGCCAGGGTGGCGTGGTTCACCTCGATGTTCAGCTTGAAGTCTTCGTCCAGGCCGTGACGGCGGAGGAAGCCAATGACGACCTCGGAATCCTGGTCGTACTGGTGCTTG
>CAJONI010000014.1 GCA_905235995.1 uncultured Bacteroidales bacterium | reverse complement strand
GAGCTCAACGTGAAGCCCGTGTACGCCAAGGTCGATGCAGGTGCGTTTGCCGGTCTCCATGATCTCGTCGTCGAGCTGCTTGCTCACTTTCTCCACCACTTCCTCGATGCGGGCGGGATGGATGCGTCCGTCGGCCACGAGCTGGTGGAGGGCCAGGCGGGCCACTTCGCGGCGTATGGGGTCGAACGACGAAAGGAGGATTGCCTCGGGGGTGTCGTCGACCACTATCTCTACGCCTGTCGCGGCTTCGAGGGCCCTGATGTTGCGGCCTTCACGGCCGATGATGCGACCCTTGATCTCGTCGTTCTCGATATTGAACACCGTGACGGCGTTCTCGATGGCGGTTTCGGGAGCGGTGCGCTGGATGGTGTTGATCACTATGCGCTTGGCTTCCTTGGCGGCGTTGACGCGGGCCTCGTCCATCACTTCCGTGACATACGACATGGCCTGGGTACGCGCTTCGGCCTTCATGCTCTCGACGAGCTGGTTTCGGGCGTCTGCGGCAGTCATTCCGGCCACCTCCTCGAGTTTCTCTATAGCCTGGGCACGCATCTTCTCGTATTCATCCTGCTTGCGGGCGACGATGTCCATCTGGGTCTTGAGGTTCTCCCTGATGGCTTCGACTTCCTTCTGCTTGCGGCCGAGTTCGGAATTCTGCTGGTTGAGGGTCAGCTCGCGCTGCTTCAGCTTGTTCTCGGTCTGCAGAGCCTGGGCGTTGCGCTCGTTGATGTAGGCCTCGTGTTCGCCCTTGAGCTGGAGGAACTTCTCCTTGGCCTGGAAAATCTTTTCTTTCTTGATGGCTTCGCCTTCGGCGCGGGCGCTTTCGAGGATCTCGTCCCTCTTGCCCTTAAGTATGACGTTTCTCACGAACAGCGCCCCCAGTGCTCCCAGGGCCGCAGCTATGATTGCCGTGATTACTACGATTAATGAGGTTGACATGGTTTTGTATATATTGAGTTTGAATTGCTTGATAAAAAAGAGCCGTCAGTCCTGGTCAGTCGAAAATCTTATCAGATAAGATTTGAGCTCCGGTTGTGTCGCAGACTTCCAACGTCCTATAAAATAGAATCCCCCGTAGGGTAACCCAGGCCTGTCTTTGACGTCCGAGTTGGCTCGGTTGTGTTTAAAATGTTGATTTTGGCATAGAGCGGGACTGGCGGCTCAGGTATTCCTCCAAATCGGAGTCGAGTTCTTCCAGGCGGCTGAGCAGGGTATCGTTCTCAGACTTGAGACGCGCCTCCATTTCCATGAGCCGTGTCTCCTCGGAGAGCAGCACCAGGGCCAGCACGTCGGCCAGTTCCTGGTCGCGGAAATCGAAGCGAAGCGAAGCGATCTCCTTGTTGATGTGGTCGACGGCACGGCGGATCACCTCCTCGCGTTCGGCCTCCACGTTGAGGACGGCCTCCTTCCCTGCTATTTTCACGCTGATCCTCTGTTTCATCGCCTTGTCTTCATTCTCCGAGCATACCTATGCAGGCGTCAATCTCCCTGATCAGGCCTGCAATCCTGCGCCGGGCTTGCGTCCGGTCTCCGGAAGTTCCCAAAAAAGCTTCTTTCAAGCGGAATTGTTCTATCTGTTTCTGTAGTTCTTCGATTTTAAGTTGTTTCTTTTCGGTTTCAACCGTCAGGCGGTCAATGCTCTCGCGCATCCGTGCATTCTCCTGGGCGAGGGATTCGCCGCGGGCGACGAGTTCCTCGACCTTGGATTTCAGACGGGTTGCGAGATCCTGTGCCATCGGGACAAAAATATCAGGCAAATTTAAATATTATTTTACAAATTTCCAATTGGTTGCCACCATCGGAACCACCTCTTCCTCAGCCGCGATGTAGTCGCCCACAATCGACCTGATGTCCTTCATCCGGTCGAGCACGACCAGCTGAGAGGGATCGACCTTCGCGCCGTTGCGAAGCAGGTCGCCTCCACCGCTTGCACGGTACGAAGTCATGGCCACCTTGTACGTCCTGTCGGGATAGAAGGGTGTGCCGTCGGTCATCGAGAGTATGGCCACCCGCCTGCCGGCCGGGGCGCTGCGGTCCACCTGGTAGATGATGCCGTCGGCCGAATCCCAGTTGTAGGACGGGCCGTTGTCGTTCACCCAGTTGTCGTAGGAATACTCCAGGTAGTCCTTCACCTGCTGTCCGGTGAGCTCCACCACGTAGAGCTGGTTCTCGAACTTGTAGAAGGACACCAGGTCCTGGAACTCGATCACGCCTGCGGGCACCACTCCGCTGCTGGTCAGGGGCGCCGCGAAGGAGATGTCGGCTCCGGAGGCATTGAGCTGCACCGTCTGGATGAGGTTGATGTAGGAGGAAGGGCCCTTGAGCGCGTCGGCCAGGTCAATGTCGGCGGCCAGGTAGCCCACAGGCCTCAGCGCGAACGCCTTGACGGCTTCGAAGTCGGGCCTGAAGAACTCCACGTAGTCCGGGTCGGGAGCGTACTTGTCCATCGGCACGAGCTTGTAGTCCACGGTCTTGGCCACGACCTTGCCGTTGCGGACGGAGAGCGTGAAATCGGCCTGCCCCACTACCACGGCCTTGGTTCCGGCGTTTATCAGGACCACCGGGCCTTCCGGATTATCGACTTCGCGTGCGAGTGGACGGTGGTCATGTCCGTTGAGCACGAGGTCGACGCCCCTGAGCGTGGAGGCCAGGTACAGCGCCTCGTTCTCCCGGTCGGCCACTTCGGCCCCGGTGCCGGAATGGACCGCCAGGACCACCAGCTGCGGACGCTCCTTCGAGACGACCTGGTCCACCAGTCCCTGGGCCATCGAGGAGATTATCTGGAAATCAATGCCGTGCCACATGGTGCTGGAGAGCCAGCTCTTCATGTTGGCGTTGGTCATGCCTATTATGGCCACCTTCACCCCGCCGCGCTGCACTATGCAGTATGGCTGGAAATAAGCGTCGTGGGCCAGACGGTTCTTGGGGTCCTCGTCCATGTCGGCCATGCCGTTCTCATCGCGGTCGAAGGCGGCGTTGGCGGCCAGGTAAGGCATGGCGAGCTCGGAACCCACGCGGTCGTACACGTCGTGACCGGTCTCGATGTCATGGTTGCCCACCACTATGGCGTCGTAGCCGAGGTAGGAAGCGATACGGGGATAGACGTGCGGCTCTTCGACCGCCACATAGTTGAAATAGTACGCGGCGTTGTCACCCTGCAGGTTGTCGCCCACGTCGACCAGCACAGGATCCACGCCGCTCTCGCGAAGCTGCTTCAGGTATGCGGCCACGTTGGCCAGGGAGGTCCTGTTGACCTGGTTGTCGACATACAAGGAGTCGAAGTAGGCGCCGTGGATGTCGGTGGTCGAACACACCGTCACCTGGTATTCTCCGTCGGCGATGCGGTCCTTCGACGAGATGTGCGACACGATAAAGCCGATGGCAAAGCCAACGACGAAGAGGCCGGCCAGGATGACCGTTATTTTCATTGCATTGCTTTTTTTCATCTATGATTGGTTTACGTTCATGATCTTATAGGAATCGGAGTCGTCGAGAGTCGGGAAATGCTGCCTGTAATAGCGCATCGGCCCGAGTTCGAGCGTCGCAGAGAAAAAGCGCAGGCCGCCGATGCCGATGCTGTGGGCAATACTGTCTCCCACATAGTCCATGATGGCTGAACGGCCGTTGTAGTGGCAGAAGGCGTCGTCGCCCGTGCGGTTGCAGAATGCGGCGTAGGCCGCATTCTCTATGGCCCTTGCCTTCAGCAGGGCCCTCGCGTGTCCGATGCGGCTCTCGGGCCAGTTGGCGATGTTGAGCAAGAGGTCGTAGCGCTCGTCCTCATTGCGGCTCCACACGGGGAAGCGGAGGTCGTAGCACACGTTGAGCTCGATCTTCCAGCCGAGATAGTCCACGGTGCAGCGGCGGTCGCCGGGCACGTAGGCCCCGTTCTCTCCCGAAGGGGTGAAGAGATGCCGCTTGTCGTAGCGCCATTCGCGGCCGTCCGGCGCGATGAAGCGGCAGCGGTTGAAGCGCCGTACGCCGTCGAGGGTGGGTACGGAAGCCACCACCGCCGTACGGCAGGAAGAGGCCATGCGGCGAAGCCATTGCGTCGAGGGTCCGTCCTCAGGCTCGGCGGCGGACGGGTTCATGGTGAAGCCGACAGAAAAGGTCTCGGGAAACACGAGCAGGTCCGGACGGTGACGCTCGCAGAAATTCCTCACCGGTCCTTCGATGCGCGCCAGGGTGGCCCGGGCGTCTTCCCACGCTATATCATATTGGCACAGGGCTATCTTGAGTCTATCCATGCTGGTCGCTTATGCTTTAACCCGTAAAGTTAACAAATCCTGGAAAATTTCCATTATTTCCCCGGGAACTCCGACGGGGTAATCCCTGTCACCTTCTTGAAGATCTGTCTGTCTTCCGACTGCTCCTTCCGGTCCACTTTTTGGACCGGAAAGAGCAGTTTTGCGGGTTTTCCGCTCCTTCCGGTCCAGCCTTTGGACCGGAAGGAGCACTGCAATTCCGATTTCGGTGTGGATTTAATCATTATCAGCGACATCTCGCACTTCCGCAACTGCAATCAAGCTCGTGGAAGAGCCTGACGACACCGCCGTGGACATCCGCGCGGACTACGTGGCCAAGTACGGCGCTCCCAGCGCTGCCGCCCCGAAGATCTTCTTCCGCTACTACTTCGTCAACTCCAGCACCGGCGAGAAGTCCGGCACCATGCTGGCAGAGTGCAAGTGGGCAGCTGCCGCTGCCGCTGGTGGCGAGCCGTAGTCTTCGGACTGAAGCCCTGAACCGGTCAGCCCTGGCAGACGAACTCTGTCAGGGCTGATTTGTTAGTGTATGAAAATGGTTTTCAGTCGTTCTCGTCCAATTGGAAGATGGACTCAACCGGTTTCCCAAAATGACGGGCAATCTTCAAGGCTAATACAGTAGAAGGAAGGTAACGTCCGGATTCAATGGAAATAATGGTGTTACGGCTTACGCATACTGCGTCGGCCAACTGTTGCTGGGTTATGTCCAGAATGGCCCTTTCTACACGAACTGTGTTTTTCATAAGGCCTGGTCCTTTTTGGATT
>CAJONI010000013.1 GCA_905235995.1 uncultured Bacteroidales bacterium | reverse complement strand
CTTGCCGGTCTCGGGATTCACATACATATCGAGCATACGGCTGAGCAACTCTGAGATCTCCACCGAAGTGGTACCAATCAGCGTCGGACGGCCTGAATTACGCATCTTGACAATCTCCTCGATGACGGCGCGGTACTTCTCACGGGCGGTCTTGTAGACACGGTCGTCCTGGTCGTTACGGATGACAGGACGGTTGGTGGGAATCTCCACCACATCGAGCTTGTAGATATCCCAGAACTCACCGGCCTCGGTAGAAGCGGTACCCGTCATACCTGCGAGCTTGTGGTACATACGGAAGTAGTTCTGCAGGGTGATGGTGGCGAAGGTCTGCGTGGCAGCCTCGACCTTGACGTGCTCCTTAGCCTCGACAGCCTGGTGGAGTCCGTCGCTCCAACGACGACCTTCCATGATACGGCCCGTCTGCTCGTCGACGATCTTCACTTCACCGTCGATGACCACGTATTCGTCATCCTTATTAAACATACAATAGGCCTTCAGCAGCTGCTGAAGGGTATGTACACGCTCACTCTGAACGGCGTAATGCGACATTAACTCGTCCTTCTTGTCGACGCGCTCCTGATCGCTCAGACCCGTCTCGGCCTCGAGGGCAGAGAGCTCGGAGGTGATGTCAGGCAACACGAAGAGCTCGGCATCGTTGACCTGCTTGGCCAGCCAGGCAGTACCCTTATCGGTGAGGTCGCAGGAGTTGAGTTTCTCGTCGACCACGAAGTAGAGGGGCTCCACACACTCGGGCATACGACGGTTGTTGTTCTCCATATAGATCTCCTCGGTCTTGAGCATACCGGCCTTGATGCCTTCCTCAGAGAGGTATTTGATGAGGGGCTTGTTCTTCGGCATGGCCTTATGAGAACGGTAGAGGGAGAGGAAACCCTGGTCGAGCTTCTCCTGACCGTCCTTCTTATTACCGGCCTCCATGAGCTGGTTACCGGCAGTGATCAGCGTCTTGGCATCAGCGAGATACTGGGTGGCCAGCTGCTTCTGCACACCCACGAGACGCTCCACGAGGGGCTGGTACTCTTCGAACATCTGGTCGTCGCCCTTGGGGATAGGACCAGAGATGATCAGCGGGGTACGGGCATCGTCGATCAACACGGAGTCGACCTCATCGACGATGGCGTAGTTATGGGCGCGCTGCACGAGATCGGCAGGCGAAATGGCCATGTTGTCACGCAAGTAGTCGAAACCGAACTCGTTGTTGGTTCCGAAGGTGATATCTGCCTGATAGGCCTTACGACGGGCCTCGGAGTTGGGCTGGTGCTTGTCGATACAGTCGACGGAGAGGCCATGGAACATATAAAGAGGTCCCATCCACTCGGAGTCACGCTTGGCCAGGTAGTCGTTGACGGTAACCACATGCACGCCCTTGCCTGCCAGCGCGTTGAGGAACACGGGGAGCGTGGCCACGAGGGTCTTTCCCTCACCGGTGGCCATCTCCGCGATCTTGCCCTGGTGGAGCACCGTGCCGCCGATGAGCTGCACGTCGTAGTGGACCATGTCCCAGGTCACCATGTTGCCCCCGGCCATCCAGCTGTTGCGCCAGATGGCGGTGTTGCCGTCGAGGTTCACGAAATCGTATTTAGCGCTCAGGTCGCGGTCGAAATCGGTGGCCTTGACGCGTATCTTCCCGTTCTCCTTGAAGCGGCGGGCCGTGGACTTCATGATCGCGAAGGCCTCGGGGAGCACTTCGGTGAGGATCTCCTCTATCTTCTTGTCGATGGTCTCATTGAGGGCGTCGAGCTCGGTGGCCAGCTTCTCCTTGAGGGAGACTTCCATCTCGGGGTCCGAGAGCTGTTCACGGATTTCGGCAACCTGCGCCTCTTCGGCGGCAGTGTAGGCGCGCACCTTTTCACGCAGGGCGGCGCTCTCCTCGCGCAGGCCGTCGTCGCTGAGGGCGTCGATGCGGTCGTACGCGGAAAGTATCTGTTTGAGTGTGGGATTCAGCTGCTTGAGGTCTCGGTCGGCCTTGGTGCCGAACAGGGTCTTCAGGAAATTTGCCATATCTTGGATTATAGTTTTTTCTGGTATTTTTCAATCAGTTCGGTGGCGGCGGAGAAGGACTCCAGGTCGCCGCGCAGCACAGCATCTTCGTATTCGGGTATCAGCTGCTCTATGCGCTCGTCTTCGTAGAACATGTTCTTCAGGCTCTCGTTGATGCTCTCGTACATCCAGTAGCGGGCCTGTTCGCGCCTCTTCTTGAGATAGTAGCCATTGCCCTTGACCAGCGCGAAATACTCTTCTATCTTCTGCAGTATCTCCGGCAGGCCCTCCTTCGTGACGGCGGATGAGGTCACGGCGGTGGGCACCCAGCCCGACTCCGTGGGCGGGAAAAGATGCAGTGCGTTGGCATAGAGGGCCCGCGCCAGCTGCGCCTTCTCGACGTTGGTGCCGTCGGCCTTGGTGATGGCGATAAGGTCGGACATCTCCATGATGCCGCGCTTGATGCCCTGCAGGTCGTCGCCCGCGCCGGAAAGCATCAGCAGCAGGAAGAAGTCGCTCATGGAGTGGACCGCGGTCTCGCTCTGGCCCACGCCCACTGTCTCGATGAAGACCACGTCGAAGCCTGCCGCCTCGCAGAGGAGTATGGTCTCGCGGGTCTTGCGGGCCACACCGCCCAGCGAACCTGCGCTCGGGCTGGGGCGTATGAAGACCTTGGGGTCGTGGCAGAGAGTCTCCATGCGGGTCTTGTCGCCGAGGATGCTGCCCTTGCTCTTCTCGGAACTCGGGTCGATGGCGAGCACCGCGAGCCTGTGTCCTTCGGAGGTGAGATATGAGCCGAAGGCCTCGATGAAGGTGCTCTTGCCGGCGCCGGGGACGCCGGTGATGCCTATGCGCATGGTCTGCTTCCCGTTGGAGAGGGCCTGGCAGCGCTGGATGATCTGCTGCGCGATGGCGCGATGTTCAGGCAGATGGCTCTCTACGAGGGTGATGGCCTGGCTGAGGGTCGTGGTGTCGCCCCTCTCGATACCTTCCATGTATTCGTCCACGGTCTTGACGGCGGGACGTTTCTTGAAAACGCGTTTCAGGTACGGATTGACTGAAGGCAGCGGCTTCACCCCGTCGTTGACCACGAGGCTGGAGTCGCTGTTCTGATAGTCGGCGAAGAAATCTCCCTGATGGGTCTTGTCGATGGCCATGGCTATTGGACGTTTCCGGTTATGAACAGGTTGAGTATGGGTTTGGACGGAGCGTTGGTGATCACGCTCAGCACCTCGATCGCCTCGCCGGTGAAGTCGAGGGCTCCGGTGTCGTAGCTCACCTTCACCTCGGCCTTGCCGCCGGGCTTGATGGTCAGGGGCATGGCGGTCCGGACCTTCGTGGCGGCGGAGGGCCCGTCGACCTGATGGATCACCAGAGGGCTCTTGCCCTTGTTGCGGAGGGTGTACACTGCCTGCACCACGGTTCCTTTCCTCACCTGCCCGAATTCATGGTAGCTGCGGTCGACCACCGGCACGGGGGCCTTCTCCAGCTCTGCCCTGGGCATGCTGCCGAAATGGTCCTTGATCACTGCGGTGACTGCCAATTTGTCGGCCTGCTCGCGGCCGCGGAGCTTGAGGGTGGCTTCGAAGCGCTGCTTGCCCCAGGACATGCCGGACATGCGGGCGGGATCGACGGTGTAGGTGAGCCGCGCCATGCTGCGGGCCGGGATGGGATTGGGCGATACGCTTACCGTGAGGCCGGGGGTCGCCGAGGCGGTCTCCACGGACAGCTCGGTTTTCGAGAGATTGGCTACCTGCATCTGGTCGGACTTCACGACGCCCTGGTCGATGTAGCCGAGCGAGACTTCGGACTTGCGCAGGCCGAGGTCGCCGATACGGGTGGAGAAGAGCTCGTCGAGGTCCATCTTGCGCTCGTGGGCCTCGCCGCGGAGCCTGAGGACTATGGGCTTGTCCAATCCGGAAGAGCCTACGCCCACATAGACGGTGAGGGCTTTCTCGAAGGGATACGGGCCCTGGTCGTTGCTGAAAGTGGCTTCGATGGTGCCGGTGGCGCCGGGACGGACAGGCTGGCGGGTCCATTCGGGGGTCGTGCAGCCGCAGGAGGAGATCACGTTGTGGACCACCAGGGGCAGCTTGCCGATGTTGGTGAAGGTAAACACGCAGGTCACGGGTCCTTCCGACATCAGCACGTCACCGAAGTCGTGGACCTTGTGGTCGAAACGGATGACGTCTTCCTCCTTGAAGAAGGTCTCATTCTGCGCCTGCAGGCCCGTCAGGGACAGCAGGAAGGCACTCAGCAATATGGCGATTCTTCTCATACCGAAAATATTTTGCAAAGATACCAATTGTTTATTTATTTTTGTGCATCTGAAATACATAAATCAAGCCAACAAACCACAACTGCCATAATATCATGAAACGCATTTACTTTCTTCTGATTGCCTTCCTGGCGCTGTCAGTCGCAGGATGTTGCAGCTACAAGTACGAGACCGTGAAGGGCGACCCCACGGGCGCCCGCATCTACACTTTGGACAATGGTCTGAAGGTATACATGATCGTCAACAACGACGAACCGCGCATCGACGCCCATGTCGCCGTGAAGGTCGGCAGCAAGAACGACCCTCAGGAGACCACCGGCCTGGCCCACTATTTCGAGCACCTGATGTTCAAGGGCACGAAGAAGCTCGGCACCCAGGACTACGAAGCCGAGGAGCCGATGCTCGACCAGATCGAGGAACTCTTCGAGGTCTACCGCCAGACCACCGACCCCGACGAGCGCAAGGCCATCTACCACCAGATAGACTCCATTTCGTATGAGGCGTCCAAGATCTTCATCCCCAACGAATACGACAAGGCCATGGCCGCCATCGGCGGACGCGGTACCAACGCCTACACCAGCAACGACGTGACCTGCTACACGGAGAACATCCCGTCGAACCAGCTGGAGAACTGGGCGAAGATACAGGCCGACAGGTTCGAGAACGTAGTGCTCCGCGGCTTCCACACCGAGCTGGAGACCATCTACGAGGAGTACAACATGTACGCGGTGATGGACCAGGAGAAAGTGAGCGAAGCAGCATTCGCCGCCCTCTTCCCGAAGCACCCCTACCACACTCCGGTCATCGGCTGGGGCGAGCACCTGAAGAACCCTTCGATCACCAACGTGAAGAAATACCACGACCAGTGGTACGTGCCCAACAACATGGCCGTCTGCCTGGTGGGCGACTTCGACCCGGACCAGGCCATCAAGGTCATCGACAAGTATTTCGGCCCGATGAAGCCCAACAAGGACCTCAAGAAGATGGAATTCGAACCCGAGGATCCCATCACCGCCCCTGTCGTCAAGGACGTGCTTGGCCTGGAATCTCCCAGCCTGTTCCTCGCCTGGCGTTTCCCGGGCGCCAACAGCCCTGAGGCCAGGTATCTCGACCTTATCAGCTCCATCCTCACCAACGGCAAGGCCGGCCTGATCGACCTCGACGTGAACCAGCAGCAGAAGACGCTCAGCATGTTCGCCATCTCCCAGAACCTCGCCGACTATTCGGCCTTCGTCATCATGGCCGAGCCTCTCCAGGGGCAGAGCCTCGAGGAGGTCAAGGAGATCGCCCTTGCCGAGCTCGACAAGGTGAAGAAGGGTGAATTCGACGAAGAGTTGCTGACCGCCATCATCAACAACGAGAAGCTCCAGTTCATGCGCATGCTGGAGATGTCGCGCGCCCTGGTCCGTGCCGAGGTGAACTGCTTCATCTACGACATCGAGTGGAAGGATTTCATCCACAACATCGACGAGCTCGAAAAGATCACCAAGGACGACCTGGTGGCTTTCGCCAACGAGCACTTCAAAGACAACTATGTGCAGGTCAACAAGCTGGAGCAGCGCGACCCGACCGACACCCGCATCGCCAAGCCGGCCATCACGCCCATCATGATGAACCGTGACGTGGCCAGCGCGTTCCTGCAGGAGCTCCAGGCTTCCGACGTGAAGGACATCGAGCCGGTGTTCGTGGACTTCCAGAAGGACATGTCGGTCCTCGAGGCGAAGAGCGGCATCCCCGTGCTCTACAAGCAGAACGTGACCAACGGTGTGTTCGAGCTCCAGTACCTCCTGGAGACGGGCAGCTACGCCGACAACGTGATGCCTTTCGCGACCAACTACCTCAGCTTCCTCGGCACCGACGACATGACGCCTGAAGAAGTCCAGAAGGCTTTCTACCGCATGGCCTGCACGATGAGCGTCGTCTGCACCGGCGAGCGTACCTATGTGTCGCTCAACGGCCTGGCCGAAAACATGGAGGAAGCCATGGCTCTCGTGGAGAAGGTCATCGCCAACGCGAAAGCCAACCCCGAGGCGCTGCAGATGCTCAAGGCCAACACTCTCTACGAGCGCCGCAATGCCAAGCTCGACCAGCGCAGCAACGCTTCGCGCATCTCGTCCTACGCTCTCTACGGTCCGAAGAACCCGAGCACCAACGTGATTCCTTCCGCGGAACTGATGAAGCTGAGCGACGAGGCGCTTCTCGAAAAGATCCACGGTATCTTCGGCAACGAGCACAAGGTGCTCTACTATGGTCCGCTGAGCGAGGCTGATGCGGTGGAGACGATCAACCGCATCCACAATGTGCCTGAAGTGCTCAAGCCTGTGGTCAAGGGCAATCCTTTCGCATACCTGCCCACCGAAAGCGACAAGGTGGCCCTGGCGAAGTACGATGCCAACCAGCTCAACCTGACGGGCTACTACAACACCGGGCTGCCGTTCAGCGTGGAGATGGCTCCCATCATCACTCTCTACAACGAGTACTTCGGTGGCGGAATGAACTCCATCGTGTTCCAGGAGATGCGTGAGGCGCGTGGCCTGGCCTACAGTGCACGTGCCAACTATTCCATCCCTGCCGACCTCGAGCATCCTTCGCTGTTCTCCTTCTCCATCGGCACGCAGAACGACAAGCTCATCGACGCTCTCTCGGCTTTCGACGAGATCATCAACGAGATGCCTGTTTCGGAGAATGCCTTCAAGATCGCGAAGGAGTCGCTGATTTCCAACATCCGCACTGCGCGCACCGTCCGCAGCCGTGTGCTGACGGCCTACCTCAACGCGCAGCGCCGCGGCCTGGACTACGACCTCAACAAGGTCATCTACGAGCAGGTGCCTGCCCTGACGCTCGAGGACGTGGTCAAGTTCCAGCAGGAATACGTGAAGGGCAAGCCGCACACCTACGGCATCGTGGGCCGCACGAGCGACATGGACCTCAAGGGGCTTTCGCACTACGGCACGATCAGGGAGGTCTCTACCGATGAAATTTTTGGGTATTGACGAAAAAACATCTTATCTTTGCCGGAACAAAACGTTTTGTCAAAACACTAACATTTGAACCATGGCTTACAAGATTACTGAAAATTGCGTTGCTTGCGGTACCTGCATCGACGAATGCCCTATGGGCGCGATTTCTGCCGGTGACATCTACAAGATCGATCCCGAGGCCTGCGTAGACTGCGGCACCTGCGCCAGCGTCTGCCCCCAGGGCGCGATCGTAGCCGAATAACCTCAAGCTCGCAACACTCTTAAAAACAGCCCTCCCAAGGGGCTGTTTTTTTTATTGCCATATTCTGCGCTTTTGCCTTTTCGTTCGGAGGATATGCTTGTGATTCATTCAATCAACCAATTATGTGCTGCAATGTACACAATTGATTATCAGTTATTTCCATATTATCACCCCTTCTCCTTAGAAGGGGGCGAAATTATGTAATTCCTTGATTGACTGATGCGTACATTGCAGCGCAAGTAGTCCTAAACATAGCGAAACTGGCGTAGCAGGCGGGAGTGGGTTTGGTTTACTCCATGAGTCGCCATGAAGGATTTCTTGCTATCTTTGCAAAACAAGCCCCCTGATCTGGCCCTATTTTAAGCCCCCATGACCAACACCCAGAACTTTTCCCTCGACCACCCCTCCGTCGCTCCGGAGTGGTTCGACGAGTATTATCGGCTTTACGAATATTTGGAGGATGAAGAGCTGCTCGGGCATGAGCTGTGCAACATCCGTCCTTTGGTGAACGAAGACGGGATGCCGGAAGAGTACAGGTCGTACTTCTCCGACCTGTACGAATTTTGGAGGGCCTACATGACTGTCTGCCGCAAACACCACATCAAACCAATCTTCAGGAAACCGCCGATTCCCCAAAATGCTTCTGATCTGCAGGACTTTACGAACGACAAACTGTTGACATGGTGGAAGCATTCGGTGCGGGCCATGATACATCTGTTCGAAAGCAGGAACCTGTTCCTTCACAAGAGCGCAGCGGAATATCTGGAAGCTGAAGCCAATGACAGGCTTGATATCGCCGAGTTGGAGGAAGAGGATGATAAATTCCAGCTCCTGCTTGTGATGAATGTCGGACTCCGCGTCGACCTTAGAGACATCTTGCAATACCTCAAGGACTATTGGCCCAAGTACGCGCTGCCGAAGCCTCTGCCTGATGCTCCCGTCAACCCCTGGCTTGCCGGGGTCATTGCGGAGTACCGTGCGAAGGAGCAGGACGGGAAGCTGCGCGAGCTGTATGACAAGGCCGTCGAGGCGGAGCCGAAGACGCCATGGGATACCTTCGTGGCGCGGATTGCGCTGCGTGATGCGGTGGAGAAGAACCCTTTCTATTCCGTGCGGATCGAGGATACGCCGCTCTCGTATCTGGTCAAGGCGCGGCTGGATGTCCACGAGGTCGGAAGGATTTACGACCTGCTGCAGGTTACTTTATACGAGCTCAGGGAACTGGAAGGAATCAATGCCGACAATGTCAAGGAAATCAAGGACTTTCTTGCCGCAAACGGCTGCCGTCTGGAGAAGGGCTCGGGCAGGGATACCTACAAGGTGGGGTTGAAGGAGGATATCGATGAGCGGGAAAGCCGCTACCGCGAATACAGGGCGCTGCTGCGGAAAACGGACAAACTGAAGAAAAGCTGCGGCGAAAAGCCTTCCCTCATACGCGAGACGGTGGAGACCTACCACTCCCTTTTCAAATTGTGCGAGGCGAACCGCATCGACGTCAAGCGCCGGGCCTCAGCCCTTTGGCTCTACTGCGCTTTCGTGGTGGAGAAGCGCGCCTTCTGCCCCGATATCCTGCACAACTTCAACGACTACGCGACCGAGATGGCGACACATTTCGAGACCACCTACGGCTTCAGCAGTCCTATAGCAGCAGACGCCCACCGCGACGTCGGCAAATGGCTCCTGGAGATAGGCGAGGCGCAAAGGGCCGTGCTCCGCTTCAACCTGGCCGCTAGCATCTATGAAGAGGCAGGAGAGCAGAATAACGCGGAGGCGTGCCGCCGGCTCGCCGAAGAGGCTGCCAAACAACAATAATCCTCATGCCCGCACGCCATCATTCCCCGAATCCCTGGCTCGCAGGCCAGGTGGAGCTGCTCCGCGAGAAGTACACGGACGAGGAGCTGCGCGCGCAATACCGGGAGGTATTGCAGGAGAACGCCAGGTTGCGATGGAACAGTTTCCTCTGCGCCCGTGCCCTGAAGGAAGCCCTGCGGCGCGACCCCGCCCTCGCCACGAGGACCGAGGACCTGGAGCTTCCGGAAGATATCAGGGGAAAGCTGCTGTACAATGAGCTTGAGGTGCTGCTCGACCTGGTGCAGCTGCCAGCCGAGCTGCTGAGGCACCAGAACCATCTTGACGCTGAGGACCTTTCGGTCGTCGAGGCGTTCCTGAAAAAGGCGGGCTATCCGCCGCTCAGCGCGAAGGAAAACGTGTTCGTCCATTTCCTGCAGGAACTTCATTGAGAAAGGAGAAAAGTGCTATCTTTGCGGCCCTATGAGGATAGCGCTGCAAGGACATTTTGGCTACAGGAGGCTGGTCAGGGCCTCGATCCCGAGCATAGTGATGATGTTCGTGGTGAGCATGTACAGCGTAGTGGACGGGCTCTTCGTGTCGAATTTCGTGGGGACCACGGCTTTCGCGGCGCTCAATGTCATCTGGCCTGCCGTCATGCTCATCGGTTCGCTGGGACTGATGGTGGGAACGGGCGGCACGGCGCTGGTGTCGAAGATTCGCGGCGAGGGCGATCCCGAGAGGGCCAACCGCGTCTTCTCGATGCTCATAATATTCACCATCGTGCTCTCGCTGGTGTTCATGGTCCCGCTGCTCGTGCTGATGAAGCCGCTTGCCAGGCTCCTGGGCGCGGAGGGGCAGATGCTTCAGGACTGCGTGGTCTATGGCAGCATATGCACCATAGGTCTGCCGGGCTTCATGCTGCAGATGTGTTTCCAGTCGTTCTACATGGCTGCGGAAAGGCCTCAGCTGGGCACTATCATGTCGCTGGTCTGCGCGGGGACCAACATGGCGCTCGACGCGCTCTTCATACTCGTATTCAAGTGGGGGCTGGCCGGTTCGGCAGCCGCCTCGATGATCGCCTGCTTCCTGGGGGGCTTCTATCCTTTGTGGTATTTCAGGAGTCATAACAACTTCAGCGCGTTGCGGATGGTGCGGGCGCGCTTCGAGCGCAAGCCCATACTGAAGGCATGCAGCAACGGTATCTCCGAATACGTGGGCAACATCTCGTTCAACATCCTGGCGATATGCTACAACCTGCAGCTGCTGAGGATGATGGGGGAGAACGGAGTGGCGGCCTACTCGGTGCTGCTCTACTACGGCTACATCTTCGCGGCGGTGTTCATAGGCTACAACCTCACGGTGGCGCCGGTGATCGCATACAACTACGGTGCGGGCAACAAGGCTGAGCTTACGAGCCTGCTCCGGCATTCCACCATGCTGCTTTTCGGGGTGGGGCTGCTGATGACTCTGGTCTCGGAACTGTCGGCGGGCCCGGCGGCGCGACTATTCGTGGGCTACGATCCCGAGCTGGCTGCGCTGACGACTCATGCCATCCGTCTCTACATGCTGAGTTTCAGCATCGCCGGCTTCAACCTGTTCATATCGGCGTGGTTCACTGCGCTCAACAACGGCAAGGTGTCGGCTGTGGAATCGTTCGTCCGCTCGCTGGGCTTCGAGCTAGGCTTCGTCTTCCTGCTTCCGGCCCTCATCGGCCCCGACGGCATCTGGCTCGCCGTCGACGCCGCCGACCTCTGCTGCCTCTTCCTCTCCGTCGCCCTCCTCCTCGCCTACCGCAAGCAGTACGGATACTAACAGGGCTCCTGTCATATATTTCTGAAAAGCCAGTGGGCTTTGCCGCCGGGGATGTGCTGGATCATCTTCGTGCGGTGGTTGAAGATATAGATGGGGCGGATGCGCCAGGGATGGTTGTAGAGATTCTGCCAGTCAAAGAGGCAGTATTCCCAGTAGCCTCCCCCACCGTTCCACCATTCTCCGGTCGTGTATCTTTTCTGTTCGGCATAACGGTTGATGGTAGGAGGATGGCCGGCGCCACCGGCCGCCAGATAGACGTCCAGCGGAGCCATCGAATAGTTGATGATGCGGCCAAGAGAGACACGGCAGACTATGACCACCGGATTGTCGTCGCTAAGCCTGTAGGGGTCGTTGGCGTAGCGTATGGCCACCAGGCGGCGTGGTGCGAAATACACGCCGATACCGGCCCAGCTGCTCCTGCTGGCACGAAATGTACCGCTAAAGAAGCCCAAGTCCCAGTAAAGGTCTTTGTTGCGGCTACGGCACCCGACGATGTTCTCCCCTGCTGCCAGGTCGGTTCCGTGGTAGAGGGTGACGGCAGGCACGAAGATGTCGACGATGGTCCAGACCACGCCTTCCAGCAGGGACAGGACACCGTGGAAGACCGGGTATTTGATGATGCGCCACGGAAAAAGCAGAAGCCATCGCCAAAAATCCGACTTTCCTTCATTGCTGCTGCTGGGCACGAACACCTCCATGAACAGGTCGTAGATCTCGGTCAGGCCGTGGACCAGGATGTTGAAATAGATGGCATTGACAGCCCGCAGGGGCGTCATGGCTATATAGAGCAGGACTTTCAGCAGCTCGAACACCGGCCGCAGCACGTCGTTCGTCGAATCCCGGAAGTGGTGCCGCTTGAAAAAGTAGCGCCAGGGCTCCGACAGGAATATCTGCAGCTGGTTGAGCAGATAGAACGGAAGAGACACAAGGTAGTAGACCGTTCCCATCAGCCAGCGGAAGACACCGCCAACCGCTTCGAAATCCACGAATTCTCGAAGGCCATAGATCACGCCGCCGATAAGCCCCAGCAAGAAGCCCAGGCCCCCATTGTGGAAGATGATCCAAAATAGCAGCGCGCCCAGGCCACCGAAAGTCAGAGCCGGCGCCGCCAGCTCCAGGATTTCGTCCTTGAAAGCCAGCGCCAGCAGCACCACCGCGCCAATCAGTATCCACTTTAGCACCTTCCAGATGGTCAGGAGCACGTCGCGCAGCGTGCTGGATTTCTTTTCCGGCGCAGGAGGGGTGATCTGGTTGATGAAGTGCAGGTACCCGGCGTGCACATAGCCGTCCATCGGGCCCTGCACCTTGTCCCTGAAGCTGACCTTCACCCAATCGCTGTTCGGTATGTGCGCCTCAACGATCACCAGACAGCCCGGATCGAAAACGCCCAGGGAAGAATAGTTCTGCCCCGGCCCCGTCCGCAGATGAAGGTTCGTCGTCGTCTCCGCCCGCCAGGGATAGGTGCCCTCCGGAGGAATTTCCGTCGCAGGGCACACCGAGGGCAGGAGCAGCGCCCAGAGCACGGCAATCAGCAGAGGCAAGCGACGGCAAGGGTCCATTCAGCGACAGATCAATACGCAATAGTATTCGGAGTCCTTCCAGGCATCCATGAAGTGCGCGAGCGACACTGTGAGCGGAATCACGCCGAAGGCAGGATCGTAGAGCGAAACCTCATCGTTTGAGGCTGAATAATACGCATAATAGTATACGGAAAATTCGTACTATGGAGGTATATCAACAAAGATGATTTTTAAATAGCCATAAAACGACCCTTTAAAAATGAATTCTTACCATTTTTGTTAATCGTAAGAAAAACATTTTTTGAAAGGTAAAACTTCCCAAACATTGATTCAAGTAACGGTTGCAAATCTTAAACTCATTATTAAAATAAATTAATCTTAAACTTAACGGATGATTACACTTCTCTTTTCCCGACGATCATTTAGATATTTCTCAATATACTTTTCTGCCAATTTTAGACGTTCCTCTCCATCCGATTCATACATGAAGAGTCCAGATAATCGGTTGCGTTGAGAACTGCCTTCCATATATTCATCAAGGTGCCACATTGAGGGGAAACTAAAACTATTTTCCTTCATGTAATATAAATTCATTAGGTAACCAACATATCTCGCGAGTTCCCAATCTAGTATCTTCTGTTGCTCTGTTAGTGACATGGTTTTGTCTTTAAATGCTTCTTTGAGCCAATGAGAACTATTGTTAATGTTTCTCAGATTAACTTTCAATCTAGAAAAATCATCCACCTTGTCTCTACCAATAATCTTGGTCATATTATCGGAAAACAGGCATGAAGAAGTTGGCCAATTGAGATTATCAAAATGAATGGACTCTGGAGCTTTCCCTATCGAGATATTTTTGCGCAGTTGCGCCATCACCTTGAAATTAGCCTCTAAGTGACGGATAAGATCGTCAAATTCCGAATAATAAAGTTTCTTCTGATTCACCTCCTCTGATGCTTTGATTCTCAATTTAGACAACTCATTCATAGAAAAAGTAAAGACAGCGACAAGAAGCGGAATCAAAACATCAACCAATCTTATCCGTTCTGATATACTCTCAGGAATCCATGATATTTTTAAATGAGCGCATGGATAAAAGTAAATAAAGAAAAGGGAGAATATTATTACAGCGACAACAATAACCGTAATAAGCATAGACCGATGACGCCTTTGGGTAGGAGTTAAACTTTTATCAAACGTCTCATACAGATTTTCATCGGTTGTGTTAACTGCATATTTAACACGACCTAAAGCCAACTCAGCATCAATGCATTTACGCAAGACATATCTAATATCGAAATTTGTCAATTTGAGATGGTACTCTGAAATATCATTAGCTTTAGAAATGAGTTTTGCGATATTTTCATTTGTCTTTTCACTTCGAGTCGTTTGTGCATATTTGAACAACGCCTTATCCTGAGCACCTCGATTAACGCCAGTAGCAATACGCGCAAGTTTATTAACAAAATAGCCCTCATGTGTTTTTGCCGAAAAGACACTTAAGCCATTATTTCCATTCTTATAATCATGGCGGTACTTCTTCAATATCGACTCTATTTGTATCATCTTAACTGTTAAGAATCGCAATAAGTCGTATTCGAAATCTTCGCGCAAACCACTGCGATTGCTATATGCCATATCGACTAGAGCAAGTAGACTGGCTGTGCGATGATTTTGAAAATCTTCGAGATTGGGCTTACTGGTGATTGAGTCCTCATGTTTGTAATATACATGAGTCTTTTCTTTGACCCACTCTATCTTTAGATTAGGACGTAGGAAAACATAAAAATCCAGAAAGTCTTCGTATGCTTTGTGTTGCTCAAAATACCTATTAGTACCACCGCGTTCATTATCTAGAAAAAACCTTAAGGCTTTTACATAATCATCTAGCATTTTTCGAGTGTAGGATTTTGTCCAGCCTAAGGTACTGGCATAAAAGCAATCTGAGTAAGGAGAAGTGTGCAAGGGACAACTATTTTTCTTTACCAATTTATTATGCTGTCTTCCTCCATCATTAGTAATATCCAGATTGTTTGAATCAACGATCATAAACTGGCTCACAGTCATCCCTCCCTCTGGCATCTTTCTCGCAATCTGCCTCACAGCTTTAGGGGACAATTCATCATCCTGGTCAAGAGTAATGGCTATGTCATCTTCATTCTCAGATTCTTTTATGAATGCTTCTCTGACCAACAATGTCGCCAAAGAAGAGCCTTTACCCCCAGAACAATTGTAAAAAAGACTCCCATCAGATTCATAAAAGCCTCCTTCTTCCAGAATCGCCTTTACTTTTTCTACATGGTTATCATACTCCTTTCCCTTTAGGGTGTCATCGTTAATAATAATTATTATACGTCCCTCTTTATAGGAAGACTTATTAATTATTACAGAATTAATTGCTCTCTTAAGGTCAGAATAAAACTTATTACTATCAAATCCCTTATCTTCGACGATACACTTTTCCTCGTTATATGTGAAACCCCCGAAGTAAACCCTCATGAGTATATATACATCTTTTCGTTTGGACATATTCTGAATAATTAATTAAAATTAAAACTAAAACTCATCTTCCCCTTTCTCAAACCCTGCATATACACTCAATGGCAGCAATCAATTCCAGTCGGAAGAAAATTTGTGCCGCACTCCTTTCTTGCTGAGGATATCTTGCCTGAAAATAATACGGGACTGGATTATCATGATTGTTGGCTTGGATGATGGGACTATATGCTAGATTACTATATTTTCGACCCTGCGACTCCAGCATTAGAAATTATGGAATCGTAAAGGAGAAATTATTGTCATATTAATATGGGAATTATATTCAACTCAAATATAACAAATTATCTTCAATAAAGACAGTTTTTAGACAAAATATATCACTATGGGAGATGCCGGATCAAACCCGGCATGACGGAATGAGCAAGTTCGTCACTCATTTACTATCATGACGTGATATGATCGGCTATAACACATTCCATGAATCATTAATGTGCACATCCGAATTATTTATTATGAGTCAACTTCTCTTTATTAGTAGCTTATACCTATCTCTTAAATTGCTTCAGGTGCTGCCGGGAATCAACAAATCCAGGAAACAATAATCAATTGGACAAGGTTTGCATGAGTACTTCAGATTGTGAGAGATTTATGCCCTCTATAGCAATGCAATACTATCTTAAGAATTCACATGCTATGTTTACACATTTCCATTTCGGTGTTTTCGAATAATGAGTAGAATACCCAAAATGCAAAGTACAGAAATAGATAAAATGCCTGTAATGGTTTGAGAGACCAAAGGCATTTCAAAAAAAATTGGAAAAATCTGTGCGACAGCGACAATAAACAATAATATCTCAGATACGGTTGTGGCCCTTTTAGTGGCCTCCTTACGTGCTATATCAGCAAGAGAAATAAGATAGTTAATCTTTTGCTCAAGAGATTCTGTAATAACATTTAACTGACTGGTCTCAACAATAGCACGATGAAGAAGAGAAATCCTGCTTGAAAAAGTAGCTGAAATACTACTTTTGGCCTCCAACAGAATACGGTATGACTCCGCAACGGCCTCCGTAGTGCCTGATGATGTTATTCTATGCCTCGTAATCAAACGTTCAATGGATTCGCTCTGAGAGAAACATAGATTCCAGATATACTGTGTTCGCATCTCAATGAGGATAGTCAACAGGTGGGTTTTCACAAACTCATCTTCCTTTTTAGCAATTGTCACAACCGATGCCCAGGTGATGAACGACCACTGGTCGCTATCCAGATCAATATCATGGATCTTATTCGCTATCGACTGGTCTAAAGTTGTTTTACGATTGTATAACTGCTCCCCCAGCTCCGTACACAACATGTCATCGGAACTAATAATCGATGGCTCAGCTAAAACCTTGGTATGAATGGTTTTTTTCTCACTAAAATTAGGATCAAAGATTGAGAAAAATGTAAAAACGTAACTAATTTTCGCCGTTAGTGGGCCTTGACATGCAAGCAGCAAAAAACGTCGTAAATAAGGATCAGAAGAGCGACAGGAGAGGGTATCTTTTACAAATTGAGCCCTACTTTTAAGGGCAGACCCAATGAAAGGATAATAATCTTCAAAATCCGATAGCATAGTCACAATAAGTATGACCGATTCACCACGGAAAGCACATTGTGCTTCAGAAGCAGTATTTTTTAGATAATAGAAAGAGAAATCATTAGTATTTATATCCTTGACAGAACGTAGATTAAACTGTCCAGAAAAAGAGTCATAAGGAGACAATATATCCAACTGGATGCACTTATTCCTAAATGAATCCAAATCCTTTACACTGGAAAATTTAATGGGGACTATGCTGGTCTGGCTCGCCTTCATAGTCCTGTCATATGATCTGGCTCTTGCCTATATATCGCGCGAGAATTGTGATGGCTGCTTCCTGAAGATCCTCGCTCGCATGTGTCGCACAGAATTTCTTTAAAACAAAAGGAGTAATTCCCTTTTCAAAGAGATCTACGGCACATTTTGTCACGCATATGTCTGTATCAATGCCACAGATGTCCAGGGAGGTAATACCATTCTCATCAAGCAATCTGAGAAAAAAATCATCAACGCACGTATAGACATATTTATCAATTACGACAGCATCTTCCCGCAAGTGAAACGCGAATTCAATATCATCAGTTTCAGGCGAAAACCTATTCCACTTAATTAACTTACGATAGGGCGAATTTGGAAGATTGATGAAGCGTGTCGCAAAAACGATGTCGTAATCATACTGCAGTTTTTCAACCATTGGTAGGATATGCGCGGTCTTCTCATTTACGAATCCGTTTTGCACATCAACAATAAGGAGTGCACGACACTGAGGGCCTTTATTAAAAGACATTGATTAACAATTATGGATTATTAATGTATGCAAAAATACACAAAAAAAGAATGATGAGCATACTGGCGGCTAACCATCTTGATCTAACAGCCAATATATTCAATATTTGAATGTGTATCGATTAACACTGTAAGAACAGATAGTGCAATTTACTGTATATAAGTAAACATTATAAGGATGGCGCTTATTAATAGTAAAGTTATGGAATAAGTATAAGAAATTGTTTTTATAGACTTTAGCAAACTAATAAATTTTAAGTTCTTGTTTGGGATCCAAATTAGGCCGACAGCCAGGCATGCGAAAAAAATATTGGAGGCGAAAAGTATAACCAGAATTGGAGGCGTGTCTTGTTTTAATATTGCCACACTAATAGGAAGCACGAAGGAAATAATTGTTATGATTCCACTAGTGTTCTTTTCCACTGTGATAATTCTTTTTTCATACCAATCAAAGCGCTTACCTTCTTTAATTCCGGACGCATCATCAAATTGCGAAAAATACAAGTTTGATAGAAGAAAAATATTACCTAGTACCCAAGGAAAAAAGTAAATATATCCATATGAGCCAATAACTTTTGAGTAAAACAAATAAATAATGAGTATGTTGATAAAGATTATTGCAATATAATATGCTGCACTGCTAATATTAACCGTCGTTATTTCTTTGTTACTGAAAGCTTTTATTTTTCTAGTATAAAAAATTTGAAAAATGATATACCCTATCGTTTGGAGAAAGATATAGTTTGAGAGTGTCCATACTAAGCAGTAATTTAGAAAAAGTTCTTGTGGCACGTGGCATAAAAAAGCAGATAATATACTACACGTCGCTGACGGCATAAATGACACGAAAAAAGTATATCTAATTAGAACAGAATCTCTATTTTTCACCGCTTTAATCACCGTAGAAAGAAACAATATGGAACTCAATGCGATTATTACAGGTATTATTGTATCACTATATACAAAACATGCAATACAATATGCAAGTAGTATAAATAAAATGAAAAGGTTATATAAAGAGAGATAGAATAATCCCCGAGGGTAGTATAATCTTGTCTTTTGTGTAGCTTGTCCTCTCAACAAATAAGTTGCTAGAAACAGGAGTGTCACTTGAAGAATATTTACAACTGTATTAATAATATAAAGATCCTTAGGTATTTCCAGAAAAAGGGCACTTAATAATAAGGTTATTGCAGTTACCATAATTCCCCAACCCCTCAAGTATAATACAGAAAAGTAAAGAACTACTATTGTAAAATAAAAAGGTGTACTTAAATAAAAGACAGAGGTGGCCTGATTTAACAATAACGGAATAATGACGGTAATACTTGAGAATAAAATCATCAAAAGTATATTTGCTGTTCCTCCTCTCATAAAAATATTATAGTGGTCATTATTGGTTATGAGCGTGTCAAGCATATCGTTCTTGTGTTCCATAAGATATTATATTATTCTGTTTTAGACAAAGTTATGAAACAATTCTGGTTTATGATCGAATTAAAAAAAATAAATTAGCAAAAGGCACAGTATCTAATACATTGATAGAGGATTAATAAAGTATGACTTCTTATATTATCTACGATCATTAAGAGAAAAGCGAGCTCTACTCCACTTTATCCCGAGCGAAAAGAAACATTCACCAATAGTTCAATTTCAGGAAAGAGTGTAAACTAGATGAAGGGGGGTGTCATTTCTACCGTAGCCAGTCAATCAAATACGGTATTTGTCTATGCTGGCTCATATACAGAAGTCCCATCGCATGTTACATTATACATTCAACAGTGTTATTTCCTTCTTATCGCATATGCTAACATGTCCAAACATTTTAATAGAGACGATAATCTACAAGGTTTATATCAATAAAAAGATTCCATACTGTAAAACCGAAATATTAATGATAGAATAATGCAAGTATGCGTTTTTATATGCAAACGGTTTTGAAATATGAGTTTAAAAACTTCCCCCGTCTCGATTTCTGCCACCTCCGACCTTTATGGGCATCTGCCTGACATCTATCCCTGCGACCTTGTCGTGGTTTGCGGGGACATCTTTCCGGGCGCGATGGAGCGCGATTCCGAGGCGCAGGGACAATGGTTCCGTGAAATGTTCCTGCCCTGGGTCGGGCGAACGGCGAGCGGGAAGGTGATCCTGGTGCCGGGGAACCACGACCTCTGGATCAAAGAAAACATACTTGAGCTGCGCGAAACCTACAATCCTTCATCCGAGCATAAGCTGGTGCTGCTCTGCGACGAAGGGATGGACTTCCGCGGCCTGAAAATATATGGCAGGGTCTCCGGACTTATACCGCAACAGCTTGACCTGCTTCTGACGCACGACGTGCCTGCCAGCTGCGGCGGACTCGGCGTCTCAGGAATCGACGGCATCGACTACGGAAGCAAAGAACTGCGCACAGCCATCGAGTCCCGCAACATCCGCTACCTAATCGGAGGCCATATCCTTCAGCCCAGAAGCAGGGAGTTCATCCTGGACCACGACAACCTGCGAACCAAAATGTTCAACGTCTCCCATTGCGACAACGACAAACAGCCCCTGTATCCGCCGCAATACATGGTTATAAATCCAACTTTTTCAGAATTTTACAATAATCGGTAAATCTTTCATCCGAGTTTTTTCTTACGGATTGAATGTGCTTTCTTTGTGAGAAATAGCCGTCATGGTTATTTTGAAAACAATAGAATATTATCTATCTTTGCTTCGGCGAAGGCAATTGAGTGGGAGATGAAATACAGCGAACTGCACAGGATAATCCTTCGCAACGGATGGTCTTTGCTTCTGGAGAAAGGCAAGGGAAGCCACCGTAGGTACACCAAAAATGGACGAATCTATACGGTTCCTGACCACGGGAGCAAAGAGATAGACAACGCCATAGCGAAAAAGATATTAAAAAACTTGGGAATCAATCAAGAATGAATACTGTTAACATCACCATCAGCATCGGCACAGACGGCTTTTACTGCGCGCAATGCGTCGATTATCCGGCATTGTTCGGCGGCGGAGTAACGCCAGAGGCTGCTATTGAAGAACTGCGGGAAACGCTGCGGCTGACTCGGGAAGACGGCCGAGACAAGGCCTTCATCTATCCTGATTGGTTGGACGGTGAGTACGAATTGCTTCCCACTTGGGATGTCGAATCATTTCTTCGCTACTACAGTGGTATCATAACCCCTACCGCGCTCGGAAAACTCTCAGGCATCCATCCGAAGCAGCTCTGGTCGTACATGCACGGCAGGTCGAAGCCGCGCAAGACGCAGATTAACAGAATCCAGGAAGCCGTCCATCAGCTTGGACGACAATTGATGGACGTAAGTTTCTGATATGCCGGGGTTAAATCCCAAAAAACCTATCTTACCTCTCAGTTATTAAGGAACTGGCTGTGATTCGGGATATTGTTTGGCCGCGACAGGATTCTACACACCTCCAGGATCCTGTCGCGGCAGAAGTAAAGGCCGCCCATGCACCGAGCGCGGGTGATAGCTTGCAGCAACTACCAGAGCGCGGCAGGGGCGGCACTATATAGTGGGTATCGCGGGGTAGGTCCCGGCTGATTTTGGGATAGGTGCGGTAGAGAATTGGGGTAGGTCGAACGAAATGGCCGGGACCTACCCCATGAATCGGCCTTCTGTATATCTCCAGCGGTGTAGGTCTGGGCGTATCCATTCGACCTACCCCAAAACTTGACGCCATCTACCCCACAATTGCCTGAGACCTACCCCATTCATGCCGGATCAGCTACAGTATCTTGTATTGTCAGCGAAAATTCGTAAATTTGGACTTTATGAGTGAACCTACGCAACGCTACATTTCGAAAAACTTCTCCCATAGAGATTTCTCCGGACAAGATCTGCGGGGATGTTACTTTTTGGATTGCACGTTTGATGACACCTGTTTCATCGGGGCTGACCTACAGGGCGCGACATTAATAAAATGCCATGGCTACGGAGTGGTTTTCACGACCGCAAAGCTCCGCCAAGTGGTTTTTGAAAACTGCCGGTTCCCTTTTTCAGATTTTACTCAGGCTGATTTCACTGATTCCGATATCCGAGGCCTTGACCTTCATGGATCCGTGCTGTCAGGATGCCGTTTCAACCAATCGCGGATCGACGACCTGAATATCCGCCGTTGCGAACTCGGTATGGCCTCTTTTCTTGACTCGCAAATCTTCTCAGTTGACTACATACCGCACATGGCCCCAAGGGGTATGCGCCATCTGCATTTCTTCCGTAAAGGTCATCTCTACCACAACCAGATTTTCATAAACGGCAATCAGCACCTCCAGTTTTCAAAATTTTGCAGGGACGAGGCCTCGAAGGAACGTCTTTTCACCAGAGTTGATAACTTGCCTGCGTTCTTGCATCAGATTGGATACATTACTCTGTTTTTGTTTGGGATTGTAAGCGATTTCGGACAGTCATTCATGCGTTGGTTACTATTCGTAGCAGGAATAGTCGCGGTATTTGCCTGTATCCTCTATTTTCAATACGGATTAACGCTTTCAACGTCATTCGGAGAATCCCTTCGTATTTTTTTCAGCCTTGACGTTTCACCGCATGACTCTCTTGTCTATATTTTGGAATCCGTTACGGGCTATTTCATGCTTGGAATCCTGATCGCCCTTCTCACCAATAAAATCGTATCAAACGGATGAATGATGCAACCAAAAAGTCAACTGCCGGGAAATTGATGTTTTCCCTAAGGGGCGACTTCACCCACTGCGAATGGCGTGAGGATTCTTTGCATGTATGCGGATATCACGCCGATCGCTGTAACAATAGCATCGTCGGACTGGAGCCGCTGAAGGTTTCCCGTCCCGGAGACGACGAAGTCCGTTCCGGAGCCATCCTGAAATTGTATGATGAAGCCAATCAGGTTGTCATCAGGGAGAAAACCAAAGGAATGGTCAGGACATTGAAAGGCATGGCGGGAAATGACCACATCGCAGGAGGATGGTATCTTGTCGGTGAGCAAAGAGAATGGCTATCTGATCGGTTTGAAGAGTTTTTTAATAAAAGGGACGAACCTTGCAGGATTCTTGTTGCCGGTATTGCCGGTTATGCTCACTTCTTTTCCTATTTGAAAACAGTATTCAAGGCTGCTGAGAAAAAAGATTATCCTATCAATCGGATTCATGTCGATGTCGTTGACCTTTGTGTCACACCTCTGTTTGAAATCTGGCTCATCCTGACAAATCCAGAGCGTCTACTTTCACCATTCTGTTTCAAAGTTGGAAACATGAAAATGTCTCCCTCCGTCCACAACTACCTCTTCATCAAAGAAATGTGGAAACAGCTGAAAGAATGCGAGATTTCATATATCTGCCGCTCCCTGACAGATTTCAAACTGAAGGAACCGGTATATCACATGATTACCGAGCATTTTCTCACCTCAATGATGGAAAAGAACGAGGATACCATCCGAAAAACCCGTGAAAGCTATGGAAGGGTGCTCTTGCCGGGAGGTAAATTGCTGGTAGCCTCAGGATTCCCAAACAAGGGATATATCGGGAGATTTCTTAAGATTCATTCCGACTGCGGCTTTTCTTATGATCGCTCCAGACTTGAGAAAGTGTGGGATCCTTTCGGGATGTCACGTCAGCAGATACGCCATCTCATTCACAAAGATAAAGACGAAGAAATGGCCTTTATACTGTTAGACAACCTGCTGGCTGAATTTACACTTACCCTGTCTTCCCCTTCCGGCTGTTCCATTTGAAGGTGGTGATGTCGGCGAACTGGACTTCGCGTCATCCACTCGTCGCGATAGGCTCTGGATGATATCCTATCCCCCCCCTCACAGCCTCTCCAACCACCTGGAGAAGAATACATTATAGACACAATAGCTACTCCCGTCCAGCGTCCTGGTTTCCAGCAGCAGTTCTTTCTCCAGAAGGGAGTTCAGCATGCGGGACACAGTGGAGGGGGCGCCAAGACGATATTTCTGGAGAAACTCCGAACTGGTGGGCTCGGTCACAACGCCCTCTTTTGCCACAGCAATCAGGTAGTTCCACTGCTTGGGGGTAAGGAGGTTACGACGCTCCAGGAAGGTGTCGGTGTACTCCTTCAGAATCGTATCGACAGCAAACAATACATCCACCAGCACGGCAGCCTTCTTGACCGACTGGAATACCCTGTTGCAGAGCACTTGTGTATAGTATGTATGGATGCGGGTCCAGTCCAGGATGAAGTCTATGGCCTCGGGGCTGATACTCTTGCCCTGCGCCTTGAACTGCCTGTCTATGAAAGCTACATAGGCCTGACGGTCAATCTTGTCGATGGAATACATCGATGCACTTTCGTAGAACGGAGAGTTCTCTGACGTGAACATTTCGGCAATCATGTGCTTGCGGCTGCCGGAAAAAATGAACTGGACGTTTTTCAAGGGCTGAATGTACGTTCTCAGAAGAGCCTCCATGGAAATCCCCTCATATTCACGCACCTGCTGGAATTCGTCTATAGCCAGGACAACCCGTTGAGGACGGCGGTCCAGAAATTCAAGCAAAGTTTTCAGCGAGTACCGGAGTTCTGAGTCAGTCTGGAATGTGAAAGACAGTTGGGGGTTGCCGCTCAGCGGATCCTGGCTGAACACCGGTCGCAGATGGCTGATTGCCTTGAAAAAGTTCTTCACGGCCGTTTCTTTCTTGAGCGTCAACGAAATGGCTTCTGCAAGAAGAGCGATGAAGTCATCGGCAGTCCGGGACGAATAGATATCCACATAGTACAATTCCACTTTGGCCTTCCTGGCCTGAAGCGTGTCAAATACATGATATATCATGCCGGTCTTTCCATAGCGGCGGGGCGAAATCAGGGCCACATTGGAGCCGTTTTCCAAATAGTTGACAAGGTCTTCAGTCTCCTTCTCCCGATCGCAGAAATACGGGACAGGAGTATGTGGTGCCAAGAAAAAAGGATTCATAAGCGGTCTGTTTTCCACAAATGTAATCAATCATTTTCATTTCGCAAAATGCGAAACGCAAAATGCGAAATATAACACATCCAGACTGGCTGGACGGCAATTGATAGAGGTAAGCTTCTAATACCCTATCTTCCCCTTCCGGCTGTTCCATTTGAAGGTGGCGATGTCGGCGAGCTGGACGGTGTGGGTGGAGGGGCGGCGGGAGAGGCCGATCTCGCGGAGGATCACCTGGCGGTAGATGGTGCGGGCCATGAGCTTCATGGTGCGGGCGTTGACCTCGCGTGAGCCGCTCGTGGCCTGGAGATATGACCGCATGTGCCGCTCGGCGGCTTCGCTGAAGCGGACGTCGAACTTCCTGAGGCAGCTGCACAGGACTCCGAAGAGCTCGTCCGGGGTGAAATCGGGGAACACGAGGGTGTGGTCGAAGTCGTAGATGCCGCCCTCGGAGAGCTGCTCCGCGACGTTGCGGTTCGGAGCGTCGAGCTCCGCGATGACCAGGGCGCATTCGCCTCCCGCCTCAACCGTGAGTTCCTTGAGCTTCAGCCGCACCTGCTCGATGCGGCGGCCATAGTAGCCAGGCTCGTCGACATCGATGAAAATCAGCCCGTTGCAGGAGCGCTTCACGGCATCTTCCAGCACCAGGTCGCTCTCATGTTCAGACACGTCGAAGAGACGTTCGCCGCGCACCTCGACTATGTGGCTGTTCGCAATCAGGCGCATGCCCTTGAGTATGGCCGCGAGTATCTCCGCCACCATGCTCTTGCCGGTCCCGCTGTGGCCGATGAAGCGCCAGGAAGGCAGCCCCTTGCCCACGTACGGCTCGCCGATGGAATGCAGGTAGCGGGCCGAGTCGACGAAGTTGTGGATGGCCTTCTTGACGCCATCCAGCCCTGAAAGGGCGTCCAGGCGCGTGAGGGCCTCGTCGATGGCCTTGTCGTCGAAGACCACGTCTTTCCGGGCCTTGTCGATGATGACGTCTTCAGGAAGGATCACCGAAAGGTCTTCCCTGGTGGGGTTCTCGATGGCGGCGGTCCTGGCTCCGAGAGTGGCCAGGATCTCGTTCTGCAGCAGGTTCTGTACAAAGCGCCCGTTGCCGAAACGTGGCGAGGGCTTCTCGGCTTCCTGCTCGATGATCGTGCGCATGTTGGCGATGGCACCGTCGGTGAGGATGAAACCCTGCCTGCTGACCATCAGCTTGCCGATCTCCAGCAGTTCGTCGGTGGTATAGTCCTCGAAATTGAATACGTTGGGAAAGCGGCTCTCTATGCCTTCGTTGCTCTCCAGGAGCCTTTTCATGGGCGCGGTGTAACCCGCGATGATGACCACCATGTCCTGATGGTCCTTGCCCAGCTCGGTGAGGAGGGAGTCCATCACTATGCGGCCAAAATCCTTCTCCGAGCCTTCGATCAGCTGATAGGCCTCATCGATGAAAAGGACGTTGCCCCTCGCACGGGCCAGCAGGTCGCGCATCTTCTGCTCCGTCTCACCTATCCACTGCCCCACCATCTGGCTCTTCTCAGTGCGTATCACCCGACCTCCGGAGAGTATCCCCCACGATGCGAACACCCTGCCTATGATCTCCGCGACGGTGGTCTTTCCCGTGCCGGGATTGCCCAGGAAGGCCATGTGCAGGCGGGGCATGTTGGTCGTGAGCCCGAGTTCCATGCGGCGTCCCGCAAGCCGCACGGCATTGAGATAGTCGCGCACCTTGCTCTTGATGGTTTCCAGGCCTATGAGCGAATCCAGCTCTTCCAGGCCCGCGTCGGGCATGGCAGTGACGGCCGGGATGTCTTCCGGCAGCACGGTTTCCAGCTCTTCCCTGCCGGGAGAGGCGACGGTGCCGAGCCTCGAGTACATGGCCGGCACTATGCTCTCGTCGAAGAGACGATGCACCAGCCAGGCATTCTGGAAGCCGGGGCCCCGGTGGTTGTACTGGTGGACGATATAGGTCTGGAACTTCCGGGCAGCCTCGTCTGAGAGCTTGAGCCTGCGCTCACGGGCACATTTCTCTATGATTCCGGGGAACTCTTCCGGCTTGAAGTCCTCCATGTGGACAGGAGAGGTAAAATGCTTTCTCAGAAGCGGATACATCGCAAGCAACGACTCCATGCCGTCAGGCTCTCCGGTGAGCATCAGTACCCACCGGGGATACTTTTCCCTGTCTTCGAGGGCGTCGCAGAGAGCGCGGACTATGTTGCCTTCGGAATCGTAGTTCCGGTTTTCCGTGCGGAAAAGGTCGTGCGCGTTCTCGAACACCAGTACACCTCCCTGCGCTTCGCCTATCGCTTCAATTGTCTTCTCATATTCCCCGCTCACGTGAGAAGAGCTGATGCCTGAAAGACGCATGGTCCTGACTTCATCATTGTCGATGTAGCCCAGCTTCCTGTAGAGCCTGGCGAGCTGCCGTGCGGCCGAGGTCTTGCCGGTGCCGGGGTTGCCGATGAAGACAGTATGCAGCGTGACGGAGCCCCCGGGAAGGCCCGCGTCCTTCCGCAGCTTTCCTATCCGGTCGAGGGTCATTACCTCCTCCATACGCTTCTTGAAGTTCCCCCAGCCGACAAAGTCTTCCAGGCGGGAGACGGGCCAGGGACCTTTGATCGGGATTTGGCAGGTCAGGATTCCCGCATCACCTTTGTAGAGGTTCAGGACCAGGGCGTCCTCATCCCCTGCCCTGAGCACGTAGTCGTCGTCGAAAAGCTCGGTCAGCAGAACGGTCTTCGCGTGCAGGTGCATGCCGTCGTGGAAGAGTTTCACTTCTGCGGGCGTGAAGAAGGTGCCGGAAATCTTCGAGCCCCTGAGCGTGGAAATCTCTATGTTCAGGTCCTCGCTCTGCTCCAGGTCATCGATCTCGAGGTCCACATGTACGTACATGCCCTTCTCGGGCTCTATCATGTCGACCATCCCCTCGACCGGCAGCTGCGCCGGACTGTCATTCACCTGACAATGGAAAACATATGCCTCGGACGACGAAGCGGGAAAATTCAACTGTGCCATACCTGATTCATGAATTCATCATCCAAAGTTAACATTTTTAATCGTTTCTGATAGATTTCCCTTGCAGCTTCCGTCTATAAAGTGTACTTTTGCAGCCGAAGCAGTTCCCATGCACACCTGATTCCCACCCAGCCATTACAGGCAAGTATTTCAACGCCGGACGAAGGTCCACTCCAAGGGCATGCCATGCCCTGACGCGGGCGGCCGGGCAGCCGGAAACGTTCATTGAAATACTACACTGTAATGACAAGAAAAAGTCAACTTGCGGCCTGGACCGAGAACGGCCGGGTCCGCATGCTCCCCTCCCTTGTACACCAGATGGCCCTGCCCTACGTCGAAAGTATCGCGGAACTGGAAAGCGAACGGCCCCGCGACTTCAGGGTACAGCCGCGCTACCTTATGGAACTCAGCCGTGCCTATGAGGCGCTCGCCATCCACTACGAACGCTTCGGCCACATCCCGGAGGCCTTCGAGGCCTATGTGGCGGCGGCGACCAAAGTCACCGACACAGACGATTTCTGGTGGAACGACTGCGACGAAGGTTTCATCCTCAGCATGCCATTCAGGGGCAGGTTCTTCACGATGTACGGGAGATGCAGCAGGCTCTTCCGGAAGTATCCGGCCCTGAAGGACACGGGCAGCTACAACTCCCTGATGCAGGACTACAGGCGCCTGACCGCAGTCACGGACATCTGGGACGCAAAATTCAAAGAAGAATGCGAAAACGCCCGAGCATGGAAGTTCGGGCGCCGCTGATAACGGATTTACATTTTTTTGCTATCTTTGTCACACGGCAACAATCAATCAAAATACATAAAGATTATGGCAAAGAAATTCAAATGCACCGTCTGCGGCTATGTGCACGTAGGCGACCAGGCTCCCGACACCTGCCCCCGCTGCAAGCAGCCCAGGGAAAAGTTCGTGGAAGTATGCGACGAGCCCAAGTGCCTGAAGGGCACCAAGACCGAGAAGAACCTGCAGGAAGCCTTCGCAGGTGAATCCCAGGCCCGCAACAAGTACACCTACTTCGCCTCCAAAGCCCGCAAGGACGGCTTCCAGCAGATCGCAGACCTCTTCGAGGAGACCGCCGTCAACGAGCGCGAGCACGCCAAGATCTGGTTCAAGTACCTCTGCGGAGGGGCCATCCCCGACACCGCAAAGAACCTGGCCGATGCTGCCGCGGGCGAAAACTTCGAATGGACCGACATGTACGCCCGCATGGCCCGCGAGGCCCGCGAGGAAGGCTTCGACGAGATCGCAGAAAAGTTCGAGAAGGTGGGCGCGATTGAGAAGCGCCACGAAGAGCGCTACCGCAAGCTCCTGAAGAACGTGGAAGACAAGAAGGTCTTCTCGAAGGACGGAGACGCCATCTGGATGTGCGCCAACTGCGGCCACGTGGTCGTAGGAAAGCAGGCTCCGGAAGTCTGCCCGGTGTGCGACCACCCGCAGAGCTATTTCCAGGTGCTGGCCGAGAACTACTAGCAGTTATCTGCCGTACCACACAGGACGATGTTCGGCGTTGGCCACAGAGAGGCCGACGCCGAACATCATGTTTATGTGGGCTATCGTGCCTGCGAAGTCCCAGTCTTCACGATATTCGTCGGAAGGCTTGTGGTACCAGTCGGAACGGGGATACCTGTTCGGACGCGAAGGGTCGACGAGGTCCCTGCCGTATTCGATGACTACGGAGGGGACGCCCCTCTTCACGAAATTGAAATGGTCCATGCGGAAGAACCATCCGTCGGAATTGTCGAAGCTCATGACCACATAGCGTCCCTGCGCTCCGGCGGCAGCCTCGACGTAGCGGTCGAGTTCGCACTTGCCTCCGCCCAGCACCACCACGTCGCGCGTCAGCGGTTCAGGCGCGATGCAGTCGAAATTGATGCAGGCCGCGGTCTTTTCCAAGGGAAAGGCCGGTTGCTCGCAGTAGCGCTCCGAGCCGAAGAGGCCTCCTTCCTCCAGCGTCGGGAAGAGGAACAGCAGAGAGCGCCGCGGCCTTACGGGCAGCTGGCCGTATTTCTTGGCCAGCAGCAGCACCGCCGCCATGCCGGAACCGTTGTCGGCGGCCCCGTTGTAGATGCAATCGCCGGTCTCGTCGGGCTTGCTTATGCCGAAATGGTCCCAGTGGGCGCTGAAGACCACCGCCTCGTCGGCCAGGTCGGTCCCGGGAAGGACGCCCGCCACGTTGAAGGTATTCTCTATCCTGCAAGTCACGTCCATCACTATGTCGGACTTGGCTTTAAGGACGAATGACTTGAAACCCGGCTTCCTGGCCGCGGCAAGGGCTTCCTCGAAATCGACGCCTGCGGCAGCGAACAGCCTGCGGCAGCCGTCCTCGTGCAGCCAGCCCTTGACGGCGAGCCTTTCGGAGTTGCGGGTGGCCTCGTCGTACAGGGCCATGTTGCTGCCGGTGTGGTTGGCGGCGACGCTCCAGCCATAGCTCGCGGCTGCGGTGTTATGAAGCACGAGGCAGCCAGCGGCCCCCATGCGCTGCGCCTGTTCGAACTTGTAGGGCCAGCGTCCGTAGTAGGTCATGTTGCGGCCCTGGAACAGGGAAGCGTCGTAGAAGCCCGGGTCGTTGACCATGGCGATGACGATCTTTCCTTTCACGTCGACGCCCTCGAAATCGTTCCAGCCGAACTCCGGAGCGTCGATGCCGAAACCGCAGAATACGAATTCCACATTCCGCAGCTCCACTTTGTCGGTCTCCCGCGCCGTCCAGACTACAATGTCTTCAGGGAAGAGGAGATCGACCTTCTTCTTCTTTCCCTTCACGCGGAACCTGTCGCCGGCAGGGCGGCAGATGGTGGAGATGGTCTGCACCGGCTGCAGGTAGCTCTCGCCGAAAGCCGGCTTCAGTTCCAACGCCTTCAGCTGCCCCACAAGATAGTCGAGAGTCCGGGGCTCATATTCCGACATGGGCATGCGGCCGCCGAATTCGTCGGAGCCTACAGTCTTCACCCATCCGCGAAGGAGAGTCTCGTCGTCGTTCAAAGCGTTGAGCAGCAGGCGTTCCATGACGTAATAGCCTTCGAGGGTCGGATGAACGCCGTCCTTGGAGTATTCGGGGTTGAGTGCGCGCTCAGGCCCGAAGACCATGCTGCCATAGTAATCGATGTAGGTCATGCCTTCCGCCTTGGCGTAGGCACGGATGCGCTCGTTGAGCGCCTCGATCTTCTCGGGGCCGTCAGTCACCGAAGGGCGCCAGCCGAAGCGGGCTGCGGGCAGCACCGAGCTGAGCAGCACACGTATGTCAGCCTTCCTGGCCATTTCGGCCATGGCGACTATGTTGCTGAAGGTCCTGTCGGGATCGTAGGGACCGGCGTTCAGGGCTATGTCGTTGGTGCCGGCGTTGATGACTACGGCTGCAGGATGCTGGTCGATCACGTCGGCCTGGAAACGCTCCAGCATCTGGGCCGATACCTGGCCGCTGATGCCCTTGCCTATGAGCCCGTGCTCAGCGAAGAAGCCGGGATGCTTGTCGAGCCAGCCTTCGGTGATGGAATCGCCCATCAGGACGGTGCGGGGCTGAGCCGCAGCGGAGGCGATGGCCAGAAGTACAGCCATGGAGATCAGTAATTGTTTCATAATAAGCTTTTTATCAGGAACCAGGCCACCGGCACCAGGAGCGCCGGCAGGAAATTGAGAGTCTTGCAGTCCTTGATGTCGAGTATTGACAGGCCGGAAGATATGATAAGCACCCCGCCCACTGTCGAGAGCTCGTTGACGAGCGTTCCCCGGAGCAGCGGGCTGGAGGAGAACAGTATGGCGATCAGGTAGATGGCGCCCTGCCAGCAGAAAAGCACCGGCGCGGCCAGTATCATCCCCATGCCGAAGGTCGAGGCGAAGACCATCGAGGTCACAAGGTCGAGGGTGGAGTTGGTGAAGAGGAAGGTATTGTCGCCGTTCAGTGCGCTGAGCACAGGGCCTACTATGGAGAATGTGCCTACGCAGTAGAGCAGGCAGGCTGAGATGAGCCCCTTGGCCAGGCCTTCGCCCGTCTGCTTCCCGACCAGGCGCTTCACCCTGCCGTCGAGATCCAGTGCCGTGCCTATGACCCCGCCGATGGCCAGGCTCAGGATGAAGAGCACGGGATATTCACTCTTTGGAAGATTGTTCGTGAAGGTCGCGGCACCCAGGGCTAAGGATGCCAGACCCATGGCATTGAAGAGAGTCCTGGTGTATTTTTCTGAGAGCCCCTTCTTGACAAGCGCGCCGACCAGGCTTCCGGCCGCTATGCACGCGGTATTGACAATAGTTCCTAACATTTGGGTACGAAGTTACGTTTTTTTGCTAATTTTGGGGGATTTTTTGGAAAACAAATACTAACATATCATGGCAGTTAAATTCTATCAGCCTGAAAATCAGGTCCCTCTTGAAATGCACAAAGTGCGCGTCGTGCAGAAACTCGCGCTCCTTCCCGTAGAAGAACGTCTCAAAGCCATACAGCAGGCAGGCAACAACACCTTCCTTCTGCAGAACAAGGACATATATATGGACATGCTCACCGACTCCGGCGTGAACGGAATGTCGGACGAGCAGGTGGCATCCATGAGCATAGCGGACGATGCCTACGCCGGAAGCGAGACCTTCAACCGTGTGAAGGCGGCAGTGAAGGAAGTCTTCGGCACAGAGAACGTCCTTCCCGCACACCAGGGCCGCGCCGCTGAGAACATCCTGGCCGAAGCCTACGTGAAGCCCGGCATGTACACCCTGATGAACTTCCACTTCACCACCACCAAGGCCCACATCACCCGCCTGGGCGGCGAAGTGATCGAGCTCGTGGACAAGAAGGGTCTCATCCCGCAGAGCGACGACCCCTTCAAGGGCAACTTCGACCTGAAGCTCCTGCGCAAGACCATCAAGGACCTCGGTCCGGAGAAAGTGGCCTTCGTGCGCGTGGAAGCCGGCACCAACCTCATCGGCGGCCAGCCTGTCTCCCTGGAGAACATGCTCGCAGTCACCGACATCTGCCACGAGTTCGGCGTAAGGAGCGTGCTCGACGCCTCGCTCCTGCAGGACAACGTCTACTTCATGAAAGTCCGCGAGCCCCGCTGCAAGTTCATGACCACCAAGGAGATCTACCACGTGCTGGCCGACCGCTTCGACATCATCTACTTCAGCGCCCGCAAGCTCGGTTTCTCCCGCGGCGGCATCATCACCTCGCATGACAGCAAGTTCACCGAAGAGATGATGGAGTTCGTGCCCCTCTACGAGGGCTTCCTCACCTACGGCGGCATGGAGGTGCGCTCAATGGAAGCCATGGCGGTAGGCCTCTACGAATCGCTCGACATGGAATACATCAGCCAGGGCCCCGAATTCATCGAATACCTGGTGAAGGAGCTTGACGACTACGGCGTGCCCGTGATCAAGCCCGCCGGCGGCCTCGGCGCCCACCTCAACTGCTCCGAGATCGTGCCCGACATCCCCCACGACCAGTATCCCGCCGCAGCAGTGGGAGCGGCCCTCTACATCGCCGGCGGTATCCGCGGCATGGAGCGCGGCACCCTGAGCGAGCAGCGCGAACCCGACGGGACCGAGCGCTTCGCCGAGCTTGAGCTCCAGCGCCTGGCCATGCCCCGCAGGGTGTTCACCCTGTCGCAGGTGAAGTACTGCGCCGACCGCGTGAAGTGGCTCTGGGACAACCGCCAGCTCATCGGCGGCCTGGAATGGGTATCCGAGCCCAAGGTCCTCCGCTTCTTCTTCGGCCGCCTGCAGGAGATCGGTTACTGGCAGGAAGACCTGGTGAAGAAATTCCGCGAAGACTTCGGCGATTCGCTGTAGTATCGTCGGGAGCGTATGAAAAATCCCCGCCGGACTGGCGGGGATTATTTTTTTATAATGACCGGATGATGTCCTTCAACGGTATCGCCTGGAAGGTGATCTCGGCAACTGACGACTCGTAGAGTATGCCGACGGTCTCAGGGTCGATCATCGTCAGGCAGGAGTAGCCCCAGCCTTCGTCCTCATCGAGCAGCAGCTGGTCGGCCTCCTGCCAGGTCATGCCGTCGTCGAGCGAAGCCTTGATGGTGATGTGGTTGCGGCCACGCTCGGAATCCGGATTTGAGAAGAGGAGTA
The DNA here is from genome assembly GCA_905235995.1 of uncultured Bacteroidales bacterium. Lineage (GTDB taxonomy): Bacteria > Bacteroidota > Bacteroidia > Bacteroidales > UBA932 > Cacconaster. Next base: position 25,974 of record CAJONI010000013.1, on the reverse strand, counting down.
TATGGCGCCCGAGCACGTTTTTGGAGGCCGGGACGCCGATAAGCGACGCCATGCAGACCGGTTCCCTCAGGGCCTTGCGGGAAGTGGGGTGCTCAGTCCAGCTGCGGCCGAGGTCGGTGGTCGTGGCCACGCTCCTCGCCCCTCTCCTGTTGTCGCGCATGTTGAGCATCAGGGTGCCGTCGGAGAGCTCGGCCACCTGGGCCTCGGTCACCGAATCCTTCGCGGCCCGGTGCATCTGCCAGCTCTTCCCGTGGTCCTCGCTGTAGATCAGGCCCGAGTGCGGAGTGCGCCCTCCGTCGAACTCGGTGTACTGCATGGCGAAGACGAGCTTGCCGTCGGAAGTGGTGATGCCGCGGCCGGGGCCCTGGAAGAAGAAGGCCCAGGAGGAATCCTTGAGCTGCGGGGAGATGCTCTCAGGCTTGCTCCAGGTCCGGCCGTCGTCGCGGGAGCGGACCATGACCCACTGCGCGGTGTAGTCGGGCGACATGCCGGGGACGGTGCTCCACCAGGCCATGCCGTTGCCCATGCCGTGCGCCCAGATGGAGGAAATCCAGACATCCCCGTTGGTCTCGTCGACCAGGATGGCGGGGTCCCCCGCCCCGTTCTGGGCCGCAGGGAGTCCCCCATGTTCGCCGAAGGCTATGGGACGGCGCATCTTCTCCCAGGTACGTCCGCCGTCGCGGGAGCGGCTCAGGCCTATGTCGATGTGCTCCTGAAGGTCCTTGCTGTTGTTGTAGCGCACGTCGTAGACGGCCAGCAGGGTCCCCCTGGGCGTAGTCACCAGCCCGGGGATGCGGTAGGCCACGCTGCCGTCGTCGCCCGCCTTGCGCAGGCCTATGGCCATGCGATGGACTATGCCTTCAGGCGAGACGCGGCACAGCGTGACTTCTTCTCCGGACACCCTGGCGGAACTCAGACCGGCTGTTATGACATCGCTCAGCTTCGTCCGCCTGTGCCTCATTTCCACGCTGATCCAGAAATAGTTGACTCCGGGAAAGAGCTGCTGTCCGGCCTTGAGCCTCACGCTCCGCCGGGGACGGCGGACCTTTGACTTCAGGATGGAATACGAACGGTTGGCCTTGAGGGTCCGGCCGGGTTCCTGGAAGGAAAGGTAGTCTACCGGATGGAACCCATCCCGGCGGCCTGTGCGGGTTTCGGTCCCGCTGTAATACAGCTTTACGTAGCGCACGTGCCTGAGATTGGTCTCAGGCCCGAAGTCCAGCACCAGCTCGTCGAGGGTACCTGCCTGTTCTGGCGTGATCTTGAGTTCGAATATCACATTGTCTTCCCTCTCGATCAGCACGGGAACCTGCTTCTCGCGCACGAAAAGGGTATCGGAAGCAAAAACCAAAGTGGGGACCAATGCCACCGCAAGCAGCAGCACCTTGATGTGCAACGTTTTCATAATATGTTATATTAGAGCGAGTATGCTTTCTACAGCCTTGACCTTGTCGCCCACCTTCACATGAACCTCAGCGTCTGAAGGAAGATAGCAGTCGATACGCGAGCCGAACTTGATGATGCCGCACTGCTCGCCTGCCGAAACCTGCAGGCCGGGCTTCGCATAACAGACTATGCGACGGGCGAAACCGCCCGCCAGTTGCTTGAACATCACATCCTTGCCATCGTCCGTGCGGATTATGGTGCAGCTGTGCTCATTTTCTTCGGAAGCCTTGGGCTTGAAGGCCAGCATGTGCTTGCCGGGGATATACTCGGCCATGGACACCGTACCGCTGACAGGCCAGAAATTGGCGTGCAGGTCCCAGAAATCCATGTAGACCGAAATCAGCAGTGCCTCCTTGTGAAGGTACTTGTCTTCCATCACTTTCTCGATACGCACCACCACGCCGTCGGAGACTGCCGACACCCTGTGTCCGTCGCCCGCTGGCACGCGGTCCGGAACCATGTGGAAATAGGTCTGCCAGCCTGCGACCAGCAGCAGGAAGACTGAAAGCGGGATGCTTAGCCAAAGCTGCGGAACATAGCGAAGCAGGAGGAAAATGCCTAACGCGCAGATCACATAGATCAGAATGACGGTTCCGTAGGTATTTTTGTCGAGTATCATAGCAATGAGAACATGGTAAGGTAGAGTGCAGCCAGGGGAAGGACGAAGAGCACGTCGTCGAAGCGGTCGAGCAGGCCGCCGTGGCCGGGCAGGAAGTGGCCGGCGTCCTTCACGTCGGCATGGCGCTTGATGAGCGATTCATAGAGGTCGCCGAACACGCCGAATACGGAAACAATCGCAGCCAGGGCAAGCCAGTGCGGCATCGTGAGCTGCCCGCTTCCCAGCGTGAGGCCATAGATCCAGGCAGCGAGGAAGCAGCACACGGTCCCTCCAATCGCGCCGATCCAGGATTTCTTGGGCGAGAGCGCAGGAAAGAGCTTGCGGCTGTTCCTGCGCTGGCCGAAACCCATGCCGAACACATAGGCGCCGATGTCGTCGAGCCAGAGCATCACGAAGATGCCCAGCAGCAGACGTCCGGAAAAGACTCCGCCCGGCCAGGCAAGCGGCAGGGCGCAGGCAAGCGGCAGCGTGACGTAGACGATGGGGAAATAGACGGCGGTGGGAAAGGCGTGGTCGCCTGCAGCGTCGAAGAGCAGCAGCACGGAGGCGAGCACGACGGGCAGGATGCCCAGGGCGGAGTAACGCAGCGGCAGGCCCAGCTGGTAATGCAGGGCGAGCAGCACCAGGAACACCAGTGAGCCGGCGGTCACGCAGACCGCCTCCTTGATGAAGCGGCGGTCTAGAAGCAGGCGATAACACTCGAATGCAAGTCCGGCGCAGAGGAAGGCCACGAGCGCTGTCACTCCCCAATGGAACTGGAGGCAGCCTATGACCACCACCAGGAACAGAAGCCCGAAGACACATCTCTTTACCAGCGTACCCATGCCTATTCCTTTGCTTCAGGTGTTTCCTCCGTATCTTCGCGCAGCAGCTTGTTGGGATCGACTCCTCCCCTGCGGGGGCCGAAGATGGCCTCAAGGTCTTCCGAGAACACCACTTCGCGTTCCAGCAGCAGGGCGGCCAGCTTCTCGAAACCTTCGCGGTTTTCGGTCAGGACCCGCGTCGCGGTGGCGTGGGCCTGCTGGATGAGGCGTTTCACCTCATCGTCTATGAGTTCGGCGGTCTTCTCGCTGTAGGGCTTGCTGAAAGCCATTTCGCGACTGCCGGTAGAGTCGTAGTACGACAGGTTGCCCACCTTGTCGCTCATGCCGAAATAGGTCACCATCGCGTAGGCCTGCTTGGTGAGCTTCTCCAGGTCGGAGAGGGCTCCGGTGGAGATGCGGCCGTTGACGAGCTCTTCGGCCACTCGGCCGCCGATGGTCGCGGCCATCTCGTCCATCATCTGCTCGGTGGTGGTGAGCTGACGCTCTTCGGGCAGGTACCAGGCGGCGCCGAGGCTCTGGCCGCGAGGGATGATGGTCACTTTCAGCAGCGGGTTGGCGTTGGGAAGCAGCCAGCTCACTGTGGCGTGGCCGGCTTCGTGATGGGCTATCGTGCGTTTCTCCTCGGGGGTGATGATCTTGCTCTTGCGCTCCAGGCCGCCGACGATGCGGTCGATGGCGTCGAGGAAATCCTGCTTCTCCACAAAATCCTTGTTCTTGCGGGCCGCTATCAGGGCTGCCTCGTTGCACACGTTGGCGATGTCGGCACCGCTGAAGCCGGGGGTCTGCTTGGCCAGGAAGTCGATCTGGAAGCCGGGGGCGAGCTTGATGCCGCGCAGGTGCACCTTGAAGATCTCGAGACGTTCCCTGAGTTCGGGCAGGTCGACATGGATCTGCCTGTCGAAGCGTCCGGCGCGCATCAGAGCCTTGTCGAGGATGTCGGCACGGTTGGTGGCGGCGAGGATGATGACCCCGGAATTCGAACCGAAGCCGTCCATCTCGGTAAGCAGCTGGTTGAGGGTGTTCTCACGCTCGTCGTTGGAGGTGAAGCCCGCGTTCTTGCTGCGTGCGCGGCCCACCGCGTCGATCTCGTCGATGAACACTATGCACGGGGCCTTCTCCTTCGCCTGGCGGAAGAGGTCGCGCACGCGGGAGGCTCCCACGCCCACGAACATCTCCACGAAATCGGAACCCGACATGGAGAAGAAAGGCACGTCGGCTTCGCCGGCCACCGCCTTGGCGAGCAGGGTCTTGCCGGTGCCCGGAGGGCCTACCAGCAGCGCACCCTTGGGGATCTTGCCGCCGAGGGCCGTGTATTTCTTGGGATTCTTGAGGAAATCGACTATCTCCCTGACCTCGAGCTTGGCTTCCTCCATGCCGGCCACGTCCTTGAACGTCACCTTGAGGTTGCCGCCCTTCTCATAGAGCCTGGCCTGCGACTTGCCCACGTTGAAGATGCCGCCGCCGGCCCCGCCGCCTCCCATGCTGCGCATGGGACGCATGAAGAAGAAGAACATGAGCAGCAGCATCAGGGGGAAGATTATCCACTCGATTATGGGGCCCCAGTAGCTCTTGTGCTCATCGATCACCACCTTGAAGCGGGATTCTTCGGGGAGGGACGACACCACGGAGTCGAACTCGTGCTCTGCGTCGAACTTGTCGGAGACAAGGAAATAGAAGTGCGGACCGCTCTTGGGCTCGCGTCCGCCGTAGAGGTTCTTGTATTTGTCGAGCGAAGTCTGGCGGAGATAGATCTCGCCTTTGTGCTCGTTGCGCACGTATACCAGCTTATCCACGTCGCCGCTCAACAGCAGGCCGTCCTTCACGTCGGACCACTCCTTCTTCAGGGGACTGGAGGTGCCGGTCGAGGTCCACATGTATGCCAGGCCCAGGAGCAGGAAAATGTAGACCAGGGAGAACCAGTTGAATCCCTGACGGGGCTGGCGCTTTGGCTGTCTCTCTTTGTTTTCCATCGTGTCGCTAGTCGGTATATGTGGTTTTGACGGCATCGGCCCAGAGTTCTTCGAGTCGATAGAACATACGCTGGTCCGTCAGGAAAATATGCACTACTATGTCGCTGTAGTCCAAGATGATCCAGAACGCGTTCTCACGTCCCTGCTTTCTGAGCACACTGCGGCCGAAAGTCTTCTCCATCATCTCCTCCACATTGTCGGAGATGGCGACTACCTGGGTCGTGGAATCCGCGTTGCAGATTACGAAATGGTCGGCTATGGCGGTCCCTATCCTGGTCAGGTCCAGGGAAACTACGTCCTGGGCCTTCTTATCAAGCATTGCTTCGGCGATTACGCCGACTTCACTTTTCTCGTTCATCAAAATGAGTTATCTTTGTACTATAGTTCAATTGCAAATATACAATATTTATTGCAAATATCCCGCCATCGGCGGCACCCTGCAATTATGTCATATCTTATCCACTGGTTCGACACCATCGACTCCACAAACACCCGCATTCTGGCAGACAGGGAGGACCTTCCCGACCGAACGATCTATGCAGCCCGCTTCCAGACCGCCGGCCGCGGCCAGATGGGAAACCGCTGGGAAAGCAGGCCGGGCGAGAACCTCACCTTCTCGATCCTCCTGAAGCCTGCAGGCCTCGAGGCCTCCGACCAGTTCATCATCACCCAGGTCATTGCCCTCGGCCTCGTGGACTACTTGAAACAGAAAGGCCTTGAAGCCACCATCAAATGGCCCAACGACATCTACGTGAACGACGGCAAGGTCTGCGGGACCCTTATCGAAACCATCCTGTCAGGCGGGCTGGTGTCTACCGCCGTGGCCGGAATGGGCCTCAACATGAACCAGACGGACTTCGACCCTTCCCTCCCCAACCCCACTTCTATGACCCTGCTCACCGGGCAGCGCTACGACATAACGAAGGAGCTGCCGGCGCTGCTGGACTGCATCTTCCGCTACCTGGACCAGCTGCCCAGCCCCTACGCCCGCAACGGCTTCGACGCCGAATATCTGGCACGGCTTTACCGTCGGGGAGAGTGGCGCACGTTCGAAGCCCTGCCAGCCAGCGAAATTCCCACGGAAAAACGAAGCGGAGCACGCTTCGAGGCCCGTATCCTGGGGATAGACCGCGACGCGCGCCTGCTGCTCGAGAGGCGCGACGGCACCCTCGCCAGCTTCGGCTTCAAGGAGTTGAAATACGTGATCTAAGCCTCGAGCAAGGCCCTCACGGCCTTGACCGGATCGCCTGAGGTGAAGGTCGCCGAACCAGCCACGAACACACCGGCGCCCTGCCTCTCAAGCTCGGCTATGTTGTTCACGCTCACGCCGCCGTCCACTTCGATGAAGCAGTCGGCATCGGCGGCGGCGATCATGTCGGCCAGCACTCCCACCTTCTCGGTCGTCTCTGGAATGTAGGCCTGGCCGCCGTAGCCCGGATGGACTCCCATCACGAGCGCATAGTCGATCTCCCTGAGATACGGTATCAGCACCTCCGCAGGAGTCTCGGGGTTGATGACGACCCCGGCCGACATGCCGAGCTCATGGATCTTCCTGATGCACTCGCGGAGGCGGCGGTGGCTGCAGGCTTCGTAGTGGACGCTCAGGTAGCTGACTCCCAGGGCGGCGAAACGCTCGAGATAGCGCCAGGGCTCGACTATCATCAGGTGTGCGTCGAGGGGCTTGCGGGCCACGGACGCGATCGCCTGGCATACGGGGAATCCATAGGAGATGTTGGGTACGAAGATACCGTCCATCACGTCGAGATGGAACCATCCGGCGGCGCTGCGGTTTATCAGCTGGCAGTCATGGGCGAGGTGGCCGAAATCGGCGGACAGGAACGAAGGGGCGATGACACGTGGCATGGCTAAAGGTTTTTGAGGACGTCGATGAGCACCGCGTAGAAGCGGTCGAGCGAAGCGAGGTCGAGCTTTTCACCGGGGGCATGGACGCCGCGGAGCGTAGGCCCGAAGGCGATCATGTCCATGTCGGGGAATTTCTCGGTGAACAGGCCGCATTCCAGTCCGGCATGTATGGCGCGGACCACGGGTTCACGGCCGAAGAGGCGCTTGTAGGACTCCACGCACACGTCTTTCACATGCGATTCCATGTTGGGCTTCCAGCCGGGATAGCCGTCGGAATGGCGGACCCTGGCTCCGGCCAGTTCCATGACGGAAGCTACTCTGCGGGCAAGGAAGAGGCGCTGGCTGTTGACCGAGCTGCGCTGCATGGTACCCACTACTATCTTGCGGTCGGGCGCCATGGTCACGGAGGCCAGGTTGGTGGAGGTCTCTATCAGTCCCGGGATGTCGGGGCTCATGGCTATCACGCCGTGGGGTATGGAGATAAGGGCCTGAATCAGGCGGCGTGCAGTGCCGCGGTCGATGGCCCTGCCTGTCCAGGTGACGGCCCTGGCCTCTGAATAAAGGCCGGGGTCGGTCACGGCGTATTCCGCCTTGAGGCGGGCGACGAAATCTTCGAAGAGAGTCACTACCTTCTGCGCCTGGCGGGGCGGTATGGCGACGATTCCGCCGCCGCTGCGGGCTATGGCGTTGCGCTTGCCCCCCGCTTCTATGGTGCAGATGTCGATGCCATGCTGCCAGGCCTCGTCGAGGAAGCGGGCGAACTGCTGCACTCCGTTGAAGCGGCCCTTGTCGATGTCATCGCCGCTATGGCCTCCGAGGCCGCCGCTGATGATGAATTCATAGACCACCGAGCGGGCCGGCAGGCGACGCTCCCTGTAGCTGAAGGTGCCCACGGTGTCCATGCCACCGGCGCATCCTATGCAGAAATAGCCTTCGTCCTCGTCGTCGAGGTTGATCAGGGTCTTGCCGGTGATCGCGCCTTTCTTAAGGCCGCGCGCGCCGTCGAGGCCTGTCTCTTCGGAGACGGTGAACAGGCATTCGAGGCTGGGATGAGCGATGCTGTCGTCGTCGAGGATAGCCATCGCCGTGGCTACGCCGATTCCGTTGTCGGCTCCGAGGGTGGTGTCGTGGGCCACCATCCAGCCGTCTTCGATGACGTAGTTTATGGGGTCCTTGGAGAAGTCGAAGCCGGAGCCGCTCTTCTTCTCGCACACCATGTCGGTATGGCCCTGCAGAACCACACCCGGATGCTTCTCGTAACCCTTGGACGCGGGCTTGGAGATAACCACGTTGCCGAGGCGGTCGGTCTTGCACTTCAATCCCCGCGAGGCGGCAAACTGCTGGAGATAAGCTACTATCTGTTCTTCGTGTCCGGATTCCCGGGGTATACGGGTAATCTCACGGAAAAAATTCAAGACTTTTTCTGTATCCATGGTTGACAAAATGTTGGCGAAGGTTTACTCGGGGGTGCTGAGCGAACGTTCGATGTCGTGCACGAAACCGCGGAAACTGCGGTCGGTGTCCATCAGGTCGCCCACGGTGTTGCAGGCGTGGAGCACAGTGGCGTGGTCCTTGCCTCCGATCTGGGCGCCTATCGAGGAGAGGGACGTCTTGGTGAGGTTGCGGCTCAGGTACATCGCTATCTGGCGGGCCTGGACGATCTCGCGCTTGCGCGTCTTGGAAAGGAAGAGCTCGTCGCTGATGCCGAAATAGTTGCAGACGGCTTCCTGGATCTTGCCCACCGTCACCTCGCTCTTCGGGTCGGTCACGATCTTGTCGACGAGGCGCTGGGCGAGGTCGAGGGTGATCTCCTGCTTGTTGAATGAGGCGTGGGCGATGAGCGAGAAGAGGATTCCTTCCAGTTCGCGGATGTTGCTCTTAACGTTGCGGGCCACGAACTCCAGGACTTCATCGGCGATCTCGACGCCTTCACGGACGCAGCGGGCCTTCAGTATGGCCAGACGGGTCTCATAGGCCGGCGGGAGCAGCTCTGCGGAGAGGCCCCACTTGAAGCGGGAAAGCAGGCGCTGGTCGAGGCCCTGAAGCTCCACGGGGGGCTTGTCGGAGGTGAGGATCAGCTGCTTGCCGCTCTGGTGCAGATAGTTGAAGATGTGGAAGAACGCGCTCTGGGTGCCTTTTTTCTCGGCGAATTCCTGCACGTCGTCGATGATCAGCACGTCGATGAGCTGGTAGAAGCGCAGGAAGTCGGCCACCTTGTTGCCGTTGTTGGCGCTCTTCGCGGAGCAGGCGGCGTTCATGTATTGGTTCTGGAAGGTGTTGGCGCCCACGTAGAGCACCACCTTCTCGGGGAAGCGTTCCTTGACGGCGATGCCGATGGCCTGGGCGAGATGGGTCTTGCCGAGACCCGGACCTCCGTAGACGAAGAGCGGGTTGAAGGTGTTGCGACCGGGATTGGAAGCGATGCTCTCACCGGCCGAACGGGCCAGGCGGTTGCAGCTGCCTTCTATGAAATTGGCAAAAGTGTAGACAGGGTTGAGGCAGGGCTCGATGTTGAGCTTCCGCAGGCCGGGGATGGCGTAGACGCTGCCGGTGTAGTGTTCGCCCGCGTCGGGGATGGGAAGCTCAGCGTTGTGCACGCGCTGGGCCTTGGGCCTCTGCTCGATGAAGAAATCGTCGAGGATGCGTACCTTATATACAAGGGAGGCAGCCGGACCGATCTCGCGGCGGAGAGCCTTGCTCAGCAGGCCGATGAAATGCTCCTCTATATATTCACGCCAGAAATCTGAAGGCACCTCGATGGTCAGCTGCTGGTCTTCGAGGGAGATAGGCCTGACCGGTGTGAACCAGGTCTTGAACGTTTCTTCGTTCAAGTTGTCCCTGAGAATCTCAAGGCAGCGGGTCCAGGTTTCTATGTGTCGTTCAGAATTCATGTTCGGGAAAAATCCGAGGACAAAATTGGGGAAAAATCGGGGATAAAAAAAACTTTTTTTTGTTGTTTTTTTACAAAAAAGTACAAATGCCTAATTATCAACATAAAAAATTTTATGTTTTCGTTTTATGTTGACAATTAGGGAATTACAAATTAATAAAACACTTATTCCTTTGAAAGTATTCTAGTTATAATTTGTAATTGGTTAAAGACGCCGACTACTCGGAATCGACCTTGACAGGGAAAGCTCCCGGAAATCTTTTCCGGACCTCGGGAAGAGCGGCCATCGCGTCCTCTCTTGTGGAAAAGTTACCAACAGAATACTTATACATTCCGTTGATAAACCTGCAGCGCACGTCCCTTTCCCCACGTAGTTCGGACGACCCTTCGGGAAGCTTCTTCGCGGAGGCCAGTATCTGGATCTCGTAGTGCGGGCCGACGGGGGTTTCGGCAGCCGTCACCGGCGCTTCCACGGTGTCATATTCGGCCTTGAAGGCGAGAAAGGCCCTGAAGATGTTGTCGGCTATCTTCTGCCGCTGCGACGCCTGGTTGAGCACCGCGCGGTCGGACGGATTGGAGAGGAAACCCACTTCCACCAGGACGGAAGGCATCGTGGTGCGCCACAGCACCATCAGCGGGGCCTGGCGTACGCCGCGGCTTTTGGTTATCGGCCCGTTCTGGCTGAACTTGTCTTCCACCAGCGAGGCGAAGGCTATGCTCTGTTCGAAATGGGCGTTCTGCATCAGGTTGAAGATGATGTAGGATTCGGGATTGTCGGGGTCGAATCCTTCATAAGTCGTGGTATAGTCGTCCTCCAGACGTATCACAGAGTTCTCCCGCCTGCAGACCTCCATGTTCGACTCGCTCTTGTCGGTACCCATGACGAAGGTCTCGGTGCCGGAAGCGGAGGTGTTGCGGGCGGAGTTGACATGGATGGAGATGAAGAGGTCGGCGTGGTTGCGGTTGGCTATGTTGCCGCGCTCCGCCAGTTCCACGAAGCGGTCGGTCCTGCGGGTGTAGATCACCTTCACGTCGGGGCATCCGCGCTCGATAAGGCGTCCGAGCTGCAGGGCGATGTCGAGATTTATCTGCTTCTCGCTCAGCTTGCTGCTGCGCGAAACCGCGCCGGGGTCATGCCCGCCGTGGCCGGGGTCGATGACCACCGTGCGAAGCTGGACGGCAGCGTCCTGGGCTGCCGAAGCGACGGAAAAGAGCAGGAAAAACAGCCCCAGCAGGATTGTCCTGAATACTTCAGCGAGCTTATTTGTACGCCGTGGCATGCTAGTTGCTGAAAATTTATTAATTTTGCCTTTCTTGCAAAGGTACGAAAATTTGTTTTGCATTCTATAAGAATATCGTCTGTAACGCGTTGGAAGGTCGCAGCGGTCCTTTTCCTGATGAGCGCCGGGTTCTTGCCCATGCACGCCCAGGAGCCTGATACGCTGCGCCTGGCTCCGCCTGATTCGCTGCAACCGGCCCCACCGGATTCCCTGCGCCGGGCCCTTCCGGATTCGCTGACGCTTCCGCCCCGCGACTCCATGATGCGCTTCGAGCCGGACTCTGCCGCCCAACAGCCTCCTGTGCCTGATTCGCTCTTCGCGGAACCTGCACCCAAGGGATCCATCGACCGTCCGGCCTTTTCCTCGGCCCGCGACTCGGTGATGGAAGACGTGGAGAACAACATAGTATACTACTTCGGCGACGTAACCGCCGAATACCAGGACATGGAGCTCAAGGCCGATTATATGGCCTACAACACCAAGATGAACATAGTCTTCGCCCGGGGCACCCGCGACACCATCACCGGCGTGGTCACCGGCCGCCCCGTGATGAAGACCGGCGGGAAGGACTATGAGATGGACGAGGTGTACTACAACTTCAACAACCGCAAGGCCAAGATCAAGAACATGGCCACGCAGCAGGAGGAAGGCAAGCTTGTGGGCGAGAATCTCAAGATGATGCCCGACCAGTCCATCAACATCTCGGGCGGCAAGTACACCGTTTGCGACGCGGAGCACCCGCATTACTACCTGAAGATGACCGCCGCCAAGGTAATGACCAAGCCCAGGCAGAAGACGATGTTCGGCCCGGCCTACGCAGTCATCGCCGACGTCCCGCTGCCGGTGATCATCCCGTTCGGTTTCGTGCCCGACAAGCCCGACCGCGCCAGCGGCCTGCTCATGCCCACCTACGGCGAGGAAGCCAACCGCGGACTCTACCTGCGCGACCTGGGTTACTCTTTCGTGATAGGCGACTACCTCGACATCGCGCTGACGGGCGACATCTACACCTACGGCTCATGGGCCACCCGGTTCACCTCTCGATATAAGAAGAGGTACGCTTTCGACGGCTCAGTGTCCATAAACTATTCCAACGACGTCACCGGCGAAAAAGGCACCGACTCCTACTACGTGTCGAAGAACTTCGGCGTGAACTGGAGCCATTCGCAGGACCAGAAGGCTCACCCCGGAACCAGCTTCCGAGCCTCAGTGAACTTCTCCAGCCCGTCCAACAACCGCTACAACTCGTCCAGCATCAACGAAGCCCTGCAGAACCAGGCGTCATCGTCGATCTCATACTCCAAGACCTGGACCGGAATGTCGCTGTCGGTCAACATGCTGCACAGCCAGAACTCCCTCGACAGCTCCTACTCCTTCACCCTGCCCAACGTCACTTTCAACGTGAACCGCTTCTATCCCTTCAAGCGGAAGAACCGCGTCGGCAAGGAACGTTTCTACGAGCAGATATCCTTCAGCTACGGCTTCACCTTCCAGAACAAGGTGGGCTTCAAGGCCAGCGAGTTCGCCTTCAACAAGGATCTGCTCAACAAGATGCAGAACGGCGCCAACCACAACTTCTCCATAGGCCTGCCGGGCTTCACGCTGCTGAAGTACTTCCAGTTCACACCAAGCATCAACTACGGAATGAACTGGTTCTTCCGGGAGCAGTCGCGGGAATACAATCCCGAGACCGACAAGGTGGAGACAGTATGGTCCGACCAGTTCAGCCGCTTCGGGATGACGCACACCTATTCGGGAGGCATCTCGATGAACACCAGGATCTACGGCATGTACGACTTCTCGAAGTACAACAAACGGGGGCGCCTGCAGCAGATCCGGCACATGATCACTCCTTCGTTCAGCGTGACGGTAAGCCCCAACCTCGCCACGAAGTTCAACGGCTACACTTCCTACACCTACACCGACAAGGACGGGGTTGAGCGCACGGTGGATTACAACAAATACGCCGGCCAGATATACTCGCCGCCCAGCGGAGGCCGGAACGCATCTCTTTCATTCTCCTTCGCCAACACCCTGGAAGCCAAGATGCTGAAGAACATCGACCCCATGGCCGAAGAACCTGACCCCAAGGATAAATACGAAAAGGTCAAGCTGCTGGACCAGTTCAACATCTCGGGATCGTACAACTTCCTGGCCGACTCGATGCGCCTGTCGAACATCAACGTCACGGCCAGCACCACCATCTTCGGAAAACTGGGCCTCAACGGCAACATCTCCCTGGACCCCTATGCCGTCAACGAGCGCGGACAGCGCATCAACCAGCTCAACGTCATCAGGACCGGAGTACCCTTCCGCATGACCAACGCCAGCGCCTCCCTCTCCTACTCCATCAACGGCGGCGGAAAGTACAAGGGCAACGACGGACACGCCGAAGCGGCCAAGGAAGGCAACACCTCGGACTACGCCAGGATATACTACCATCCCGTAACCGGCGAATACATCCCGGGCGGCTGGGTGTACTACCTCAACCCCAACATCCCCTGGTCGCTGAGTTTCAACTACTCCTACTCGTATTCCCGCTCCTATCAGTTCGCCAACGAGCAGCTCCAGACCAAGCACAACCACGTCCAGACGATCAGCGTCTCCGGCTCGGTCCGCCTGACCAAGGCCATGAACATCAACGTCAACACCGGCTTCGACCTGACGAAGATGCAGCTGAGCACCACCCAGGTCAGCGCGACCTACGACCTGCACTGCTTCGCAATCTCGGTATCATGGGTACCGAACGGCAAATGGGAGAGCTGGAACTTCCGCATCGCGGCCAAGGCCTCCGCGCTGAGCGACCTTCTCCAATACAAGAAATCCGCAAGTTATTGGGACAAATAGTCGGTTATTCCGATTTTTTTGCTATCTTTGTAGCGTCATCCGACCAGCCTGCATCAGCCGGGCAGGGTCAATCCTGAAAATCAGATGTTAGATATCATTGAATTGAGCAGCAAGAGCCAAGACGACCTTGTTGCCATCGCGAAAGGACTTCAAGTCCACAAACCGGAATCGCTGGGCAAAGACGACCTCGTCTACGCCATCCTGGACCAACAGGCCATAGTGAGCAAGGAAGACCCCAAGAAGAGGCAGCCGAAGAAGGGCCAGAAGAAGGCTTCGGAGAAAAGTGCAAAGACCGCCGAAGCTGCGGCAGCCGTACCCGCCCCAAAGGAAGAGGCGGCTCCTGCGGAAAAGAAGAAGCGCGGTCGTCCGCGCAAGAGCCAGGCCCAGGATGAAAAGCCTGCGGAAGTTCCCGCGGCTCCTGAAAAGATGCCCGAGCCGGCGCCCGCAGTCGTTGCGGAATCACCCAAGCCTGCCGCAGAGGGCAAGAAAGCAAACGTACGCAAGCGCCAGAGAGTCAATGCAGAGCAGAAGCCCGTCGAAGAGCCCGCGCCCGCTCCTGCAGCGGAAGCGGCCCAGCCTCAGCAGCCCAGACAGCCTCAGCCCCAGCAGAAACAGCAGCAGCAACAACAGAAACAGCAGCAGGCCCAGCAGCAGCAGCAACAGCAGCAGCCAAAGCAGCCCCGCATAGAGTTCGAGGGCATAGTCGAAGCCACAGGCGTGCTGGAGATCATGCCCGACGGCTACGGTTTCCTCCGCTCCTCCGACTACAACTACCTCAACTCCCCCGATGACATCTACGTCTCGCAGAGCCAGATCAAGCAGTACGCCCTCAAGACGGGCGACACGATCCTCGGCGAGATCCGTCCCCCGCGCGAGGGCGACAAATATTTCCCGCTGGTCAAGGTGAGCCGCATCAACGGCCGTTCCCCCGAGTTTATCCGAGACCGCGTACCGTTCGACTTCCTGACCCCGCTCTTCCCGAACGAGAAGTTCAACATCTGCGGACACGGACACAACTCCAACATCTCCATCCGCGTGGTCGACCTCTTCACCCCTATCGGAAAGGGCCAGCGAGGCCTGATCGTGGCCCAGCCGAAGACCGGTAAGACCGTTCTGCTCAAGGACATAGCCAACGCCATCGCCGACAACCACCCGGAAGTCTACATGATAGTCCTGCTCATCGACGAGCGTCCCGAGGAGGTGACCGACATGGAGCGCAGCGTCAAGGCCGAGGTCATAGCCTCCACCTTCGACGAGCCTGCCGACCACCACGTGAAGGTGGCCAACATGGTGCTCGAGAAAGCCAAGCGCCTGGTGGAGTGCGGCCACGACGTAGTGATCCTGCTCGACTCGATCACCCGCCTGGCCCGCGCCTTCAATACGGTGCAGCCCGCCTCCGGCAAGGTGCTCTCCGGCGGTGTCGACGCCAACGCCCTCCACAAGCCCAAGCGCTTCTTCGGCGCAGCCCGCAACATCGAGGGCGGCGGATCGCTCACCATCCTGGCCACGGCCCTCACCGAGACAGGTTCCAAGATGGACGACGTGATCTTCGAGGAATTCAAGGGCACCGGCAACCTCGAGCTCCAGCTCGACCGCAAGCTCTCGAACCGCCGCATCTTCCCGGCCGTCGACGTGACCCTCAGCTCAACCCGCCGCGACGACCTGCTCTACGATCCCGAATACGTGAACCGCATCTGGATCCTGCGCAACCATCTGGCTGACATGACCTCTCTCGAGGCCATGGAATTCATGAAGAGCCGCCTCGAAAAGACCCGCGACAACGAAGAATTCCTGATCTCGATGAACGGGGACAAATTGAGCTAAAAATATTTTGCAAGTAGAAAAAAAGTTTCTACATTTGCAGTCCCAAAACAAAGGGATACCTCCTTAGCTCAGTTGGTAGAGCACGACACTCTTAATGTTGGGGTCCAGGGTTCGAGCCCCTGAGGGGGTACAAAAAAAGAGACGCTTCTGCGTCTCTTTTTTTGTACCCGGAGGCGGCGGAAGCCGCCTCTTTCCTATTCTTCCAACCCTATCATCCGGCCGGCAAAACGGCTCACCTTCTCCTTGGCGTAAGGAAGGGTGATGGTCAGCGATTTCTTCTCGCTGGTGGGAGCTTCGAACATCGCGTCGGTCATGATGGCCTCGCAGATGGAGCGCAGGCCGCGGGCTCCGAGCTTGTACTGGATAGCCGTGTCGACTATGAATTCCAACACTTCCTGTTTGATCTTCAGCTTGCTGCCGTCGAGAGCGAAAAGATGCTCGTACTGCTTCACCAGCGCGTTCTTGGGCTTGGTGAGGATGGAGAGGAGCGAGTCGCGGTCGAGCGGGTCGAGGTGGCAGAGCACCGGCAGGCGGCCTATGATCTCGGGAATCAGGCCGTAGGCGCGGAGGTCCTGCGGGGCCACGTACTGCACGAGGTTGTCGGTGTCGATGGTCTCGTGCTTCCTGCGGGCTCCATAGCCTATCACCTGGGTGTTCAGGCGATGGGCGATGTGGCGCTCGATGCCCTCGAAGGCACCGCCGCAGATGAAGAGGATGTTCTCCGTGTTGACGGAGATCATGCGCTGCTCGGGGTGCTTGCGCCCGCCCTGGGGAGGCACGTTTACAATGCTGCCTTCCAGGATCTTGAGCAGGGCCTGCTGCACTCCTTCACCCGAAACGTCACGGGTGATGGAAGGATTGTCGCTCTTGCGGGCGATCTTGTCGATCTCGTCGATGAACACTATGCCCTTCTCGGCCTTGGACACGTCGTAGTCAGCGTCCTGTAGCAGGCGGGTGAGGATGCTTTCCACGTCCTCCCCCACATAGCCTGCCTCGGTCAGCACCGTGGCGTCGACTATGGCGAAGGGCACGTTGAGCATCTTGGCTATGGTGCGGGCCAGCAGGGTCTTGCCGGTGCCGGTCGGGCCGACCATCAGGATGTTCGACTTCTCGACGAGGTCGTCCTTGAGGTTGATGCGCTTGTAGTGGTTGTAGACGGCCACTGCAAGGACTTTCTTGGCCTCGTCCTGGCCGATCACGTAGTCGTCGAGGAAGGCCTTTATCTCGGCTGGCTTGAAGAGTTTCGCCTCCCCCACCACCTTGCCGTTGCTCTGGATATGTTCCTCAGGATGAAGGGCTTCCCTGGCGTACTCGTAGGCCATCCTGGCGCAGTCGGAGCAGATGGCCACGTCGCCGGCGGATATGAGAAGCTCCACCTCGCCCTGGCCCCTGCCGCAGAACGCGCAGTGGTCGTTTCCGTGGCTTTGCCTATCGCTCTTCCTTGCCATTCCTGCTCTTCTCGACGACCTGGTCGACCATGCCGTAGGCCACTGCCTCCGACGAGGTCATCCAGTAATCACGGTCGGCGTCCTTGACTATCCTGTCAATGGGCTGGCCGGTGTGCTGGCTGAGTATCTGGTAGAGCTCTTCCTTGAGCTTCAGGATTTCCCTTACGGTGATCTCCATCTCGGAGGCCTGGCCTTCCACGCCGCCCATGGGCTGGTGAATCATCACGCGGGAGTGCTGCAGCGCAGAACGCTTGCCGTGGGCTCCGGCGGCCAGCAGTATGGAGGCCATGGAGGCGGAGATGCCGGTGCAGATGGTAGCCACGTCGGGCTGGATGGTCTGCATCGTGTCGTAGATGCCCAGGCCGGAATACACTACGCCGCCGGGAGAATTGATGTAGAGCATGATGTCGGCCTTGGGGTCGTTGCTCTCAAGGAAGAGGAGCTGCGCCTGGATGATGTTGGCCACCTCGTCGGTGATGGGGCATCCCAGGAAGATGATCCTGTCCATCATAAGGCGGCTGAACACGTCCATCTGGGCGACATTGAGCTGGCGCTCCTCGATGATCATCGGATTCATATAGCTCGCATACAGCGAGTTATAGCGGTGAAGGCTCAGGGAGCTGATGCCAAGGCCCTTGGTTGCAAATTTCTCGAATTCTGTCATGGCGGCAGGTGTTTTGGGTTTACTTGTTGAGCTCGCGCATCTTCTCGAGCGAGATCTTCTTCTTCTCGAGGGTAGCGTTGTTGCGGACCCAGGTCAGGGCGATGTCGTCCTCCACGTGCTCGACGATGCGGTCGGCCTGCTGGCGGTCGCCAAGGAGCTGCTCGGCGTATTTGTCGAGGTGCTCTTCGGGAACATTGTTCATGCCGTACATGGCGAACTGGTAGGCGGCCATCGAGCGGGCCTGTTTCTTGACGTCTTCCATCTCGACCTTGAGGCCGTTGTCCTTCATGATCTTGCCGCGAACCATGTTCCAGCGGAAGTCCTTGGCGAAGAGGTCGTACTCGGCCTCGATCTGCTCCATGGTGAACTTGCCGTCGTTGGCGGCCATGATCCAGCGCTTCATGAAGGCGTCGGGCAGGGTGATGGCGGCCTTGCCGATCAGGTATTCCTTGGCGTCGACCATGAAGCGGTAGTCGCTCTCCTGGGCGTATTCGGCCTGGAGGCGTTCCTTCACCTTCGCGTCGAACCCAGCCTCGTCCTTGCAGCTGCCTTCGCCGAAGATCTGGTCGAAGGTGGCCTGGGTGAGCGGGGCGTCGACGAAAGTCTTGACGTCCTTCACGGTCATCTTCCACTTTGCGGGCAGGGTGTCGAGTTCCTCTTTCTTCACGTGGAACATCGCGGCGCGGTCGGCCTCGTTGGCGAAGGCCTTCGTGATGTCGACCTGCCTGGTGTCGTCCTTCTTCAGGCCCACGAAGCTCTTCTTGACCTTCGCGTCGGAGATGGTCCGCAGCGACACGTAGGCGCCTTCTATCTTCTGGTCGCCGGCCTCGAAATCGGCGATGATGAAGTCGTCCTCGCCGGCGGCCTCGGCGCTTTCGAGCTGGCCGAACTGCTTGAGCAGGCCATGGCGGTAGTCTTCCAGGGCGGCCTTGGTCACGGTCACGTTGTAGTACGGGATCTTGTCCTCTGCCGTCACGCTGACGTTCACCTCGGGAGCGAGGCCCAGGTCGAAGCTGAAAGTGAAGACGTCAGGGTTGTCCCAGTCGTTCTTTTCAGACTCTTCTGAAGGGAGGGGCTCGCCGAGGATATTGAGTTTCTCGTCCTCGATGAATTTGCTCAGGGCTTCGCTGACGGTGGTGTTGAGCACCTCTGCGAGGGCCTGGCCGCCATGGACCTTCTCGATCAGGGACATGGGGGCCATGCCGCGGCGGAAGCCGCGGATCTCCGCCTTGCGGCGATAGTCGTTGAGTTTCTTCTTGCGGGATTCCTCCCAGTCCTCCTTGCCGAGGACGAAGGTGACGGTCATGTTCAGGTCATCGACCCGATTCTGCTTGATTTCCATATGAGTGTTTAAACGTTATTTTCAAGGGGGACGCAAAGTTATAAAAAATTAACTAAATTTGTAGGGATAGAAACCAAAATCGCCATGAAACAATACATTGAGCAAAACAAAGACCGATTTTTCGAAGAACTGTTCTCCCTGCTCCGCATTCCTTCCATAAGTTCCGAACCCGCCCACAAGGACGACATGGTCCGCTGCGCGAACCGCCTGGTGGAGCTCCTGCTTGAAGCCGGTGCCGACAGGGCCGAAGTCTGTCCCACCACAGGCCATCCGGTGGTGTTCGGCGAGAAGAAAGTCAATCCGAAAGCTCCCACCGTCCTGGTCTACGGCCACTACGACGTGATGCCCGTCGACCCTCTCGGGCAGTGGAAGTCCAATCCCTTCGAGCCGGAGATCCGCGACGGGGCCATCTACGCCCGCGGGGCCAACGACGACAAGGGCCAGACCTTCATGCACATCAAGGCTTTCGAGTACCTGGTGCGCACGGGCGCCCTGCGTCACAACGTGAAGTTCCTCTTCGAGGGCGAGGAAGAGATGGGCTCCGGAGCTCTCTCCAAGTGGATCCCTGCCCACAAGAAGCTGCTCGCCAGCGATATAATCCTCGTCTCCGACACCACGATGATCTCCTCCAAGGTCCCGTCGATCAACTGCGGCATGCGTGGCATCTGCTACATGGACGTCACGGTAAAGGGCCCGAAGAAAGACCTTCATTCCGGCCACTACGGAGGGGCCGTCTACAACCCCATAAACACTCTCTGCAAGATGATTGCTTCGCTGGTCGACGCTGACGGCCGCATCACCGTCAAGGGCTTCTACGACGACGTGGTCGATCTGAGCCGGGCCGACCGCAGGCTGCTTTCGAAGGCTCCCTACGACAAGGCTGAATTCATGGAAGAAATCGGCGTGAACGACCTTACGGGCGAAAAGGGCTACACCACTCTCGAGCGCATCGGGATCCGTCCCTGCCTCGATGTCTGCGGGATATGGGGTGGCTACACGGGCGTAGGCTCGAAGACGGTGATTCCTTCAGAAGCTCATGCGAAGATTTCGATGCGTCTTGTCCCGAACCAGGATTCCAAGAAGATAGCGAAGCTTTTCGCACGTCATTTCAAGGCCATCGCGCCGAAGGGCGTGACGGTGGAAGTCGTGGAGCGTCACGGCGGCGACGGCTTCCTGATCCCGATCTCTTCGAAGGCCTACAAGGCTGCCTCGAGGGCTGTCGGAGAGGTCTATGGTGTCGATCCTGTGCCGAGCCGCGGCGGCGGCAGCATCGCCATCCTGGCCGAAATGCAGCGTGCCCTCAAGGCCGATCCGCTGCTGATGGGCTTCGGTCTCGAACGGGACTTCATCCACTCCCCCAACGAAAGCTACCTCCTCGACCAGTTCTTCAAAGGAATGGAATCCATCGCGAAGTTCTATCAGTATTTCTGATCTTCCGTCACCACGGACCTGATCCTTCGTCACCCCGGACCTGATCCGGGGTCTCGCCATCAACGGGCTCCGCTCAGGCGGGCTTTCCCGTTGCGCGGCAAACCCTTTTCGTGCCAGCGCAAGCGCTGTCCCGAAAAGAACCGTGCCGCTCCACCAAGCCAACCCACGCCCGCCTGCTATGCCCTTGGCGCCATCGTTGGCGCGGCATTCTCGTCACCCCAGACCTTTCGGTGATCCTTCCGGTCCAGACGCTGGACCGGAAAGAGCGCCCTAGAACCCGGATAAAGTCCGGGATGACGAAATTAGTGCACCAAATATGGTTGATCGAGATGGGTCGGGGGATGTGCCCCCGAGGAAAAGGCAGGCAGCTTGTCTGCCTGCTCGTACGAGAAAAGCTCCCACTTGGGAGCTTTTCTCGTACGGGTGGGGGGACTCGAACCCCCACGCCTTTCGGCACCAGATCCTAAGTCTGGCTTGGCTACCAATTACAACACACCCGCAATAGCCGGCGCAAAGATATCAATTATTTCTTTGCGTATATCGCAAGCCTGCATCCTGCCGTGCCGAGCAGCACCTGCGCCAGGATGTAGGTGGCCATGATCACGAAGCCGCGCTGAGGGAAGTCGCCCATCCCGAAGGTCCTCATCGCGATGAGTCCGTCGGAGAAGAGGAAGAGCAGGCCGCCAAGCATTATGAGCACCCATACGGACTTGGGCGCCAGACCTTTGCGGTCTTTCTTCAGTATGCCGCGCAAGCCGCACCAGATGATCGTCAGCAAAGCCGCACCGTAGATGAACATTGGCGGAAGCAAGGCTCCGTGGATGCCTATGGCCAGTACCAGCGCCACCAGGATGCAGACCTTCACGATCACCGTGATGACCCATCCTCCCGCACTCATACCCTTCAGCGAGCGCGAGAAGATGCTGATGTAGCACACATGTCCCAGCAGGAACGCTCCAAGGCCCGAGGCAAACATGGCAAAAGGCTCTCCCATGAGCAGCGAGTCGCCGGCCCAGCCGAAGAGTTGAGCCAGGATGAGAATCGAGGCTGTCCGCATGTCGAAGGAACGTGCCGCCAGATAGGTGATTCCTGTGAGCGACAGCAGGGGCAGCAGGGCGCCCTTCGCACCGTGCTCCAGCGCGAGGTTGCCGGTGACGCAGCCAAGCAGATTGGCGGACACTGCGGCAAGGAAGAAGATGCCGGGAATGATCCAGGTTTGATTCTTTTTCATGATATGATTATTTTTCCAGTATCAGCAAAGCCCAGTTGTCAAGCGACTTGCGCCCGACCTCGTGAAGCCCGAGCGGAGCGGCGGCCTCGAGCAGCATCGGAATGTCGGATTCGTAGAAGCCGCTGAGGAGGATGCGCCCTCCCTGAGGCTTGAGCGCCCGTACGTACGACGCCATGTCGGCTATGAGTATGTTGCGGTTTATGTTTGCCAGGATCCAGTCGTACTGGCCGCGGATGAGCACCGAGGCATCCCCGCATACCACTATGAGCTTGTGAGGGATGCGGTTGCGGCGGGCGTTGGCCTTGGTGGAGCGTGCGCAGCGCGGGTCGATGTCCACAGCATGGACGGGAACCGCCGCCCCAAGCTTCGCTGCCACGATGGCCAGGATGCCGGTGCCGCAGCCCATGTCGAGTACGGCCTTGCCGCGCAGCAATTTCCTGTCTTCAAGCAACTGCTTGACCATCAGGGTCGTGGTCTGATGATGACCGCTGCCGAAGCTCATCTGCGGGTCTATGACTATGTTGTAGCGGGTGCGTGGCAGGTCTTTGTGGTAGATCGCCTTTATCGTGACCTCACCGTCGACCACCACCGGCTCGAAATCGCTCTCCCAGGCCGCGTT
Organism: uncultured Bacteroidales bacterium; assembly: GCA_905235995.1. GTDB lineage: Bacteria > Bacteroidota > Bacteroidia > Bacteroidales > UBA932 > Cacconaster. The sequence goes on along the minus strand of CAJONI010000013.1, from coordinate 3,676 downwards.
CCAGTTCTGCTCCTTCACCAGTTCCACCGTGTGCGAAAGCTTCAGGTCGGCCTCGAAACCGCTGAGAACGGTCTTGAGCATGGGTTCGGAAAACTGTTCACGGGGAATGAAGGCGTTGAGCAACGGCTCCTCGATGGTGAAACTGTCAAAACCCAGTTCGGCAATCTCAGCCTCGATGATTTCAGCCCATTCTTCGCTGAAAGGGTCGAGTTTGATGTGTACTGCGATGTAGTCCATAGTGCGAATTTACAAAAAAACTTTATCTTTGCGGCCGAGTGGCGGGAAGGTCCCGCTGCAAGTGTGCTTGGTACCACTATAAAAACAAGAAAAAATGTCTGAAAATCAAAACGCTACACAGCGCCGAGGCGGTGTTGTGTTCATTTGGCTGGCAGTAACCTTCTGTGTCCTGCTGGTCGTATCCAATCTTTTCGTTCCACGTCTCTGGCGGGTTGGCGGCACTTCCCTCCAGCTGTCCGGGGCTGTGATCATCTTTCCCATATCGTATGTCATAAACGACCTGCTGACGGAGGTCTACGGATATCGCAGGGCCATGCTAGTCATCTGGATGGGCTTCACCCTCAGCGCCCTGGTGGCGATCATAGCACAGCTCATCTGCTGGCTTCCAGATCCCATATATCCTGAGAACCAGGCCGTCGCGCACAGCTTCAACCAGCTATACGGCCTTGTGCCCCGCACCACCGCCTCCTCCCTGCTGGCCTTCATCCTGGGTTCGCAGATCAACGCGCTGGTGATGTCGCGCATGAAAGTCCTCTCAAAGGGCCGGCATTTCGGCGTCCGCGCCATCGCCTCCTCCCTGGCCGGAGAGCTTTCCGACTCCCTGATATTCTATCCCCTGGCATTCCTGGGCGTCATGCCTTTCACGGCCATTCTCTCCATCATACTGACCCAGGTCACGGTCAAGACCCTGTATGAGGTGCTGGTCCTGCCCCTTACCTCAACGCTCGCCCGCCGTATCAAGCGAGTGGAAGGCCTGGACACATATGACTACGACATTTCATATAATCCTTTTAATATCAAATATATCGATTAGTCATGAACTCCAAGAGAGACCAGAAAGACTTCAGTGCCCTGGGGCACAATACCAAATACCTCTTCGACTACAGCCCGCAGCTGCTCGAGGCCTTTACCAACCAGCATCCCGACAGGGATTACTGGGTGAGGTTCAACTGCCCTGAATTCACGACGCTCTGCCCCATCACCGGGCAGCCCGACTTCGCGGAGATACGCATCTCCTACATCCCCGACGAGAAGATGGTGGAGAGCAAGTCGCTCAAGCTCTACCTTGGCAGCTTCCGCAACCATGGAGGGTTCCATGAGGACACCGTCAACACCATAATGCAGGACCTCATCAAACTGATGGATCCCCGCTACATCGAGGTTACCGGCTTCTTCACCCCTCGCGGCGGAATCTCCATCTACCCTTACGCAAATTACGGCCGTCCCGGCACGAAATACGAAGAGCTCGCATCGGAGCGCTTCGCCCGGCACGAATAGGGCCGCAGGCCTGGGTTTCAGATATAGAGCAGGATTCCCGCCAGGGCGGAGAGGCAGATCAGCAGTATCGAATCTACCTTGAACCAGGTGGCCGCCATGCAGACGGCAAAGATCACGTAGCTCTTCCAGTCGATGAAGGTGGAGGGATTGACGAAGATCAGCGCGGCAGCACCTATCATGCCGCAGAGCATCGGTTTCATCCATTTCAGGGCGCTCTGCATCGTAGGGTTGTCCTTCAGCCGGTTGTAGAAAACCGTGATGGCCACCATCAGCGTGAGTGGCGGCAGGCTGACGGCCAGTGTCGTCAGCATCGAGCCCCACACAGTACCCGTGACGGTGTAGCCCACGTAGGTGGCGCAGTTGATGGCTATGGGGCCGGGCGTCATCTGGGAAATGGCGACTATGTCGGCAAGTTCAGTGGCGGTCAGCCATCCATGCCGGACCACCATCTCGTTCTGGATGAGCGACAGCATGGCATAGCCGCCGCCGAAGCCGAAGAAACCTATCTTCAGGTAGGAAAGGAAAAGCTGGAGATAGATCATGGCTTCATGAACCAGGGGACTGCGACGCCAATCGCGGCGCCGGCGAGGATGAACCAGATGGGGGATATGCCCAGATAGCAGATGACCAGCGCGACGGCCACGGCCAGCAGCATGAAGTACCAGGGCAACTTCCTGAGCATGTTGAGGAAAGGCACGGCTATCAGCGCGATGACCGCGGGACGGATGCCCTTGAACGCCGCCTCTACATAGGCGTTGCTGCGGAAGCCCGTCAGGCATACGGCTATAAGCAGTATGATGACGAATGAGGGGATGATGGCGCCGAGTACAGCGGCGAAGGATCCCCACCAGCCATTGAGCTTGTAACCCACGAATACGGCCGTGTTGAGCGCGAACGGTCCGGGAGCCGACGAGGCCAGGGCGAACTGGTCGTAGAATTCTTCCCTCTCGAACCACTTCCTGCGGTCTACGACTTCCTTCTCTATCATCGGAATCATGGCGTAGCCGCTACCGAAAGTGAAGGCTCCGATCTTGAAGAAAGTCCAGAAAAGTTGCAGTAGCGTCTTCATGACCGCGCAAAGGTACGAAGAATCTGCATTGAAAGAAATATGGGGCTTGGAAATTAGCAAGATACTCGCTAACTTTGGGATATGTTCGTCCGCAGGAAAACAAACCCTTCAGGTTCCATAAGCATCACGGTCGTCGACAAGAGTCGCGGGCGCTACGAGGTCGTACGCTCTTTCGGCTCGACCAGAAGCGTGGAGGAAGCCGACCTTCTGGAGAACCTTGCCCGCGAATTCGTCCGCGAGCAGGAGGGCAATCCTGAGAACCTTTTCGGCAGGATGGACGACTCCCAGCTTCGCTCCTACGTGGCCACTCTTCCCGAAGGCAGGATAGAACTCTGCGGCCCGGATCTCGTTTTCGGCACGCTGTTCGACCGTCTGGGACTGGACGGGGGGCACGACAGCCTCTTCAGGCACATGGTCGTCTGCAGGCTCTACAATCCGGGCAACAAGAAGCGCGTTGCGGGCTACCTGCAACGTTATCTGGGGGCGACGCCTTCCGATGAGGAGATATATGCCGCGGTCGATTCCCTGAGGCTTTCGGAGCTGAGGGTCTCTCCGCTTCCTGCCAGGCATTGCAAGGTATTGTCCTCGCAGCTGCCCAGAACGGCTTTCTGTCTGCTGATGTCCGCCGACCGGCGGCCCGTAGCCGGACGTCTGGTCGAGCGGCGTTTCCTCAACGACAACTTCTTCGCTCGCCTTTCACGCCAGTATGGCGATTCCGGTCCTCTGACTGTGGAGCGCCGGGGTCCTGAAATAAAAGAGCTTGCCGGATATTTCCGTATCACCCCGTCCGACCTGGCGGTAAAGCCGCAGCTGCGGCGCAGGCGCGGCCGTGTGGAGGGGCATCTGTGCATCTGTCTGGCGGCGCTGGCGATACAGCTGGAGCTTGAGCGGCTGCTGGACGATGCCGGCGCCGACATCTCTCTCGCCCAGGTGCGCGAAGCAGTCCGCACCATGCGCCGCGTCAACTACGTCTCACCCTACACCCGCCGTCCCAAATCCGTCCTCCTCCCGATGGACCCCACCCAGAAGAAACTTTTCAGCCTTCTGTTTTCCGAATAGCGCCATTTTCGGCGCTTAGGGCGTAGCGGCGGG